>NZ_JBSFHY010000004.1:0-300215 GCF_053597295.1 Streptomyces sp. NPDC001450 | reverse complement strand
TAGGCGGTGAAGGTGGCCAGCAGCAGCGCCAGCACGGTGGTGATGCCGGCGACGACCAGACTGTTGAGCAACGCCCTCGTGAAGCCCTGGGACGGATCGAACACCGCCCGGTAGTTCTCGAACGACACGTGGGTGGGGAACAGCGAGGTGTCGAAGATGTCGGAGGTGCGCCGCAGGCTGGAGACCAGCATCCAGTAGAACGGGGCCAGGCAGTAGGCCACCACCGCGACCACACCCACGTACAGCAGCCGACTCCGCCATTTCGCCGTGCTGGTCATGCCGTCACCTCCGCACGGCGCAGCACCGTGATACGCCGACGCGTCTTCTTGCCTTCATTTCTGTGTGCGGCGCCGCCGACGAGATCGGCGCCGAGCAGCCGGACGAAGGCGAGCGCGATGAGGAACACGTAGAGGAAGAGGAGCACCGCGTAGGCGGAGGCCGGTCCGAAACGGACGTTGGAGGCCTCGTTCTGCGCGAGCATGGACAGGGTCTCCACCGAGTTCTTCTGCGCGCCTATGAGGATGTACGGCAGGTCGAACATCCGCAGCGCGTCCAGGCAGCGGAAGAGCACGGCCACCAGCAGCGCGGGCTTCACCAGGGGCAGGGTGATGTGCCAGAACTGCCGTGGGGCGCTTGCCCCGTCGATGCGGGCCGCCTCGTAGACCTCCTTCGGGATCACCTGCAGTCCGGCCAGCACGAGCAGCCCGATGAAGGGGGCGGTCTTCCACACCTCGGCGACGATCACCGCGACCTTGGCGTGGAAGCCTTCGGTGGTCCACAGGATCTGGTGTCCGATGACGGCGTTGGCGATGCCGTTGCTGTTGAAGATCCACCGCCACAGCAGGCCGGAGATGGCCGTGGGCACCGCCCAGGGCACCAGGATGCCGGCCCGCACCAGGGCCCGGCCCTGGAACGCCTTGTGCATGATCAGGGCCATGGCCACACCGATCACCGTCTCCAGTCCCACGGTGACGACGGTGAAGAAGGTGGTGTTGGAGAAGGCGTTCCAGAACCGGTCCCCAGCCGGGCCGAAGATCTCGCTGTAGTTCTTCAGCCCGACGAACGGCTCGCTGGTGCGGATGAAGCCGGTCTTCGGGTCCAGCCCCTTGGTCCCGTACAGCGACTCCTTCAGCGCCATGATCGTCGGATAGAGCACGACGATCGACAGCACCAGGAGCGTCGGGGACACCAGCAGTGCCGCCATCCGCCCCGAGCCCGCGGTCGCCTTGGTCCGCGTGCGCCGGCGGCTCGACGGCGTGGGGGGCTGTCCCGAAGGACTGCCGGCTGCGCTGACGGGCTCGTGCGCGCCGGTTTCGGGCGGGGTCTTGGTGTCGGCCATGGCCCCGCTCCTCACTGCGCCGTGGACTTCTGCAGGTCGTTCTGCAGGTCCTTCAGCGCCTGCGCGCTGCTCTTGCTGCCGGTCAGAGCGGCGTAGGCCTCCTGCTGGATCGCCGATGTCACGTCGCCGTACTGCACGACGCGCGGACGCGGCACGGCCCGCAGGATGGACTGCTTCAGGACGGGCAGGTACGGGTACTGCTTGACCAGCGATGCGTCGTCATACAGGTCCGCGTACGGCGGGGCGAGGGAGGCGTCCTTGAGGAACGTGCTCGCGCTGTCCTCGCTGCTGAAGAACTTCATGAAGTCCAGGGCCGTGGCCTTGTTCTTGGCGAAGGACGACAGGGCCAGGTTGTGTCCGCCCAGGCTGGAGGAGCCGGGTCCGTTCAGGCCGGGCAGAGGTGCGACCGCGAACTTGCCCGCCACCTTTGCCTTTTGGGCCAGGGAGTACACGTACGGCCAGTTGCGCAGGAATATCAGCTTCCCGGACTGGAACGCCTGACGGCCGTCCTCCTCCTGGTAGGTGATGGCCTCCTTGGGGATCGTGCCGTCCTTGACGGAGCGGGCGAGGAAGTCCAGGCCCTTCTTCGCGTCGGCGGTGTCGACGTCGGGCTTGCCGTTCGCGTCGGTGACGACACCGCCCGCCGAGTTCACGGCCTCGGCGAAGTTCACCGTCAGGCCCTCGTACTTCTGGAACTGGCCGGCGTAACAGGACATGTCCTTGGCCTCGGGCAGCTTCTTCACCTTGGCGCAGTCGGCCGTCATCTCCGACCAGGTGGCCGGAGGCTTGGTGACTCCGGCCTTCTTCAGCAGGTCGGTGCGGTAGTACAGCACTCCGCCGTCCGAACTGGCCGGGGCCGCGTACAGGTTGCCGCGGTACTTCGCCGTCTCCACCACCGGCTTCAGCATGTTCTGCAGCGGGAACTGCTTCTCGGGCAGCCGGTCGATCCACTGGTGGGCGGCGAACTCCGACGTCCACACGACGTCGAGGGAGAGCACCGTGTAGGCGTCGGACTTCGTCTCCGCGTTCTGGATCATCTGCTGGCGCTGCGAGTCCGCGTCCGTCGGGAGCTGGATGAAGGTGACCTTCTCCTTCGGGTGCAGCTTGTTCCAGCGGGCGATGACCTTCGGGACGACGCCGGAGGTGTCCTTGCCGGCCACGTACGTGATGGGGCCACGGCCCTGGAACGACGTGCTCCCGGCCTGTTCCCCTGAGCCGCTGCCCCCGGACGAGCCGCAGGCGCTGAGGAGGAGTCCGGCGGTGGCGAGCGTTGCCGAACACTGAAGGGCTCTGGTGGTCCTGTTCTTCACTGTCTTTCTCCTGGTCGTGCGGAAACCGAAGCGTGGCTGACAGTGCTGTCACGACGTTGCGGGAATGAAAAGTGCTGGTCAATGAACCAAGAGGTGGCTACACAGAAACAGGTTCGATCCCGCCGAGACAACGCTTGCACGCTAGGAGTGCACCTGTGGGAAGTCAATCCGTAACTTGCCAGTAACACAGACGGATTTAGATGAACCGCACACGTTATTTACGTAGCAAATCGGCACAAAGGTTCCGTATCGCATCTCGTGACAGCGCTGTCACAAGGCACTGAACAGACAAGCGGATCTGTGCTAACTTCCGCCCATGTCATCCGCTCAACGGCTCCCCACGATGGCCGACGTCGCCGAACGGGCAGGGGTTTCCCCATCCACCGTCTCGCGCACCCTGCGCGGCCTGCCCACCGTCTCGCCGGAGGTCCGCGCCCGGGTCGAAGAGGCCGCTCGCGAGCTGAACTTCGCGGTCTCGCGACAGGCCGCGAGTCTGGTCACGGGCAGGACCGGGGTCGTGGCCGCGCTCGTGCCCACGCTCAACTCGTGGTTCATGGGGTCGGCACTGTCCAGCCTGGGCCCGCTGCTGCGCACGGCCGGCATGGAGCTGACCGTCTACGTGATACCCGACATGACCGAGCGCACCGCGTTCTTCGAGCGCCTCCCGGCTCGGCGGAACGCCGACGCGCTGGCGGTGTTCGGGTTCGACCTCACCGAAGAGGAGACCGTGCGGCTGGACGATCTCGGCATGCCGGTCATCTATGTCAGCCAGCACGCCGAAGGGCGCCCAAGCGTGTACGTCGACGACGTGGACGGAGCCTGCAAGGCCACCCGACACCTGCTCAACCTCGGGCACCGCAGGATCGCCTTCGCACCGACCCTGGGCGCCAGCGGCTTCTGCTTCAGCTCGCGCGAACGACTGCTCGGCTACCAGCAGGCACTCACCGAAGCAGGCATCCCACTGGACGACGACCTGGTGGTCACCATGTCGTTCGAAGACAAACGGGACATCATGGAGGGGGTCGGGAAGCTGCTGAGCCTGAGGGAGCCGCCCACTGCGATCTTCGCCGAGATGGATGAACTGGCAAACGCCATCATCTACTTCTTGCGTAAGGCCCAGATCCAGGTGCCCGAGCGAATCTCCGTCATCGGTTTCGACGACCACCAGATAGCCCAGTGGGCAGACCTGTCCACGGTCGCCCAGTCGCCCTCGGACATGGGCCGCCTGGCCGGCGAACTGGCCCTGAAGCTCATCCATGAATCCGACGCGGACCACAGGCAACACGTCGTCCTCCCCACGCACTTGATTCCCCGAGCCACCACAGCCCCGCCCCCCACCCCGCGGAGCGAGCGCCAGGGCGCTTCCGAAGGTCGGCACATCTGAAAGCCAGTCGCAGACGAGGGGGACACATGGATCAGCAGCGCGCGGTTCCCTGGCACGAGGCCACCTGACTCAACGAGCCCCGGCACATACAGACCGACGGACCCGATCTTCTGGTCACCGCCCGCGCCCGCAGCGATTTCTGGCGCACCACCAGCTACGGCTTCATACGCGACGACGGACACGCCCGGCTCCACGACTTCCCCCGAGACGGCCGGGGCGGGTTCCGGCCGTCTGCCGGCGGACGAGTCCGGCCCGATTGCTTCCCTGGCAGGGCACGTCCGCCGTCTCGTGCTCCAACCGGCGTCACGCCCGGCTGCCACGGCGCCGGCGCCGGCAGCGAGGGGCCTCAGGGGAGGAGTCAGGCGCGGTGCTGGAGACGCACTGCGAGGGCCGGGCACTGGTTGACGGCGCGGCGGGCGCCGTGCTCCTGCCAGGGGGCGACCGGGATGGTGGTGGAGGTGGGGTAGCCGTGCGGACCGAGGCGAATGAGGTCGGGGGCCAGCACGGCGCACAGACCGTGGCCGGTGCAGCGGGACCAGTCCACCTCCAGCCGGGCGTCCTTCGCGGGCGGGAGGGGCAGTACGCCGCGCACGGGACGGCCGCAGCCAGGGCCGGACAGGTGGGCGTCGACGTCCTCGGAGAAGACGTCCAGTGCGGTGAGCAGGAAGCGGGCCGTGCCGTCCGGGTGCGAGCAGGCGCCACCGCCCTGGGCCGCGCCGAGGGCACGCCGGGCGTCCTCCAGCACCGCGGGCTCGGCAGCGCCGGCGGCCAGCACGGCCAGGGCCTCGGCGGCATCGGGCAGTCCGCGCTTGCACGGTCCGCACTGGCCGGCGGACTCGGCCGCCAGCCAGGCCGCGACCCGGGCGGTCTCGCCGAGCGGGCAGGTGTCGTAGGGGAGCGCGACGATCGCGCCCGCGCCAAGGGTTCCGCCGAGGCCGGCGAGTCCGGCGCGGGAGAGCGGCGCGTCGATGGCGTCCGACGGGGGCAGCCAGGCGCCGTGGTAGCCGCCCACCAGCACTCCAGCGCCCGGCTGGAGGCCGCAGGCGTCCAGTACCGGGCCCAGCCGGGTGCCGGTCGGGACCTCGACCACCAGCGGATCGGTGCCTGGCCGGTTGACGGTGAGCAGGATCGTGCCGGGTTCGGCGGCGGCGCCGACGGCGGTGTAGGAGTCAGGTCCAAGCCGGACCGCGACGGCGAGTTGGGCCCAGGTCTCGGCGTTGGAGAGCAGCGTCGGACGGCGACGCACCCCGCCCGTTCCGCCGTCGGCCGCGCGGGCCTTCAACGGCGCCGGGACCACCGGCAGACCGTTGATGCCACGGATCAGGGCGCCGGATTCGCCGGAGACGAAGCGGTCGGGCAGGCATATGGTCCGGGCCGGGCAGGGAAGTTCGCGCTCGGCGAGGGCTGCCGGGACCGAAATCTCGCCGGGACTGCCCGCGGCGACGCCGATCACGATCTCCTCGGCGCCGAACGCGGCGGCGGCCAGGCAGGCGCCGTCCAGTACCAGATGCGGCGTACGGGCGAGCAGCATCTTGTCCTTGGCGCTGGCCGGTTCGCCTTCCGCGCCGTTCACCACGACGACCGGCGGCGCGCCCGTGCGGTCGGCGATGGCGAGTGTGGCCCGGGCCTTGCGGGAGAACGGGAAGCCGGCGCCGCCGCGGCCGGACAGGCCGACGGCTTCGGCCAGGGCGAGCAGACCCTCCCGGTCCGGTTGGCGGAGGGGCGGGTGGACACGGGTGTGGGCGGCGTGGTCAAGGCGCTGGTGGCGGTCCAGGCCGGCGGTCAGCCGGGCCGAGTCCAGCCAGCGCACCTCGGGCAGCTTCAGCGGGGCGTCCTTCATTCGCCGCCCCCTGACTGGGCCAGGCGGAGCGGCTGCGGCCCTGACCTCGCGGCGTGCTTGGGCTGTCCGGACAGGCCGGCACTCCGTGCGGACCAGCGAGCCGCCGTCGTCGGTGCCGCGGGCCGGGCGGCCCAGGCGATCGGGCGGGCGCCGGTGCCGGGCCGGGCGGACCGGGTGGTCAGGGCGGCCAGCGCGGCCGGGCGGACAGCAGCGGGCCGATACGCCTTGGCACCGCGCCGGCGCCGGCGCAGGGTCCGGTGGCGGCCCAGGTGGGAAAGGACGCGGACCAACAGTGCGAGCGCCACCAGGGCCGTGCACAGGCCGTACCCCCAGAGCACCCACGGGTGCGCCTTGCGCCCCGCCGTCAGACCGTGCGCCAGTGAGACCGGCCAGCAGACGTACGCCATCGAGTGCAGCACCCGCCACAGCCAGGGGCGGCGGCTGCCGGCGAACCGGCCGCGGAGCACACCGGTGGCCGTGATCAGGACGAGCAGGTCGGCGGCGATGGTGCCCAGGCTCACCGCGAGGGCGGCGCCGCCGGTGAAGGGGACCACCGCGCTCTGCGGAGCGGCGTGCCGCTCGACGACCTTGACCGCGATGTGGGTGACCAGGAAACCGAGCGCCGCGACGGCACTCGCCCGGTGCACCGACTGCACGGCCACCCGCAGACGCGCGGTCAGCACCAGCCGGTCGGTGGCGGCGAGCCCGCACGTCACCACGGCAGTCAGCGAGAGCAGGGTGAAGACGCCGGCGAAGTAGTCCAGAAAAGCCATCGTCCGGCCGACTGCTCCGGTCGGCGCGGCGCCCACCGCAGGATGGACGAGCAGGACGACGCTGGACATGGGGCACCTTCTTCCTTGCGCTCGGGTCACGCAGCCAGGCCGTGGCGGGGCCGGATCGGGATTCCGAATGCCCACGTCGGGGAAGCGCACCGCCGGGGAGTGTGGCGTCGGCGGCACTACACGACAGCGCCCATCGTTAGCTCGCACCCCAGCCCAGTGCCAAACGGTCAGATACGGCCCACGACCGTAGCGACACCCGTCATCGGCGCCGGTTTCCCGGGCGCCGGTGGCAGTTTGTGGTCCACGACCGTGCCTAGTAGATGCCGAGAGCGGCGTGACCAGGCTCACCCGCGCAGGAGGCCGGCCCCAGCCTGACAACTTCGTCCATCGGTGCGCCATTTGCCGAAAAGTTTCCGAGGGGCGATACCGAGAGCGAATGAAGTGGTGCTTTTCACACGGGACGCTCACTGACGGCGGAATCTCCGTGCGAAGCGCCATCTCAACACAGGATTCAGAGGACATTCAGAGGTTGCCCACGGAACCGGCCCTTTCGGCTTCGCAAAGAGAACATTTCATGGCATCCCCTCTGTGTTTGCCTTCCTGAAGTCGCCGATCGGCCGTGCGCATTCGTGTAGCGTCTGCCGCCAGCAGCGCGCTGCCTCTGCTGGGGGTGGGGAAATCATCCGCAGGTGGTTCGCCCTCGAGGGCATTGGTGTCATCGCCTGCGTGAGCGCACTCCGAGTGCGGGGGCGGCCCCGAACGGCCGACACATCCTGTGCGTTCCGTGGGCATGTCGATGCGAGGAGCTCACAACATGCTGAGGGACAAGGTGCCAGAAAGGCGCAGTCCTGCCGTCGCCGGATTGGCCAAGTGGCTGATCGTCGCCGTGACGGTGGTCGGTGCCACCGCGCTCCTGGCTCCCGAGGCCGTCGCTGCCGCGCCGCCGATACCGGGATCACCGTTGGACGCGTACCGCGAGCACGTGCCGTACGACACGGGTGTGCACAAGATCGCGAGGCTGGCCGCGCTCATCGCCTACGTGCTGATGGTCTCGACAGTCGTCCTGGGGGTGATGCTGAGGCTGCGGTTCATGCAGCGCGCCGTCAACAGGGCCACGTTCTACGGCGCCCACATGATGCTGGCTCTCTCGGCGATGATCTTCGGGGGTATCCACGGTCTGACGTTCCTCTACCAGCCGATCTGGCGGATCGGGTGGGCCCAGCTGACGCTGCCCTTCTTCGGCGGTGTCCAGCGCGTCCCGGTGGGCATGGGCATCCTCGGGACGGAGCTGGCGATCGCCGTGGCCTGCTCGGTGTGGCTGCAGAACCGCCTGGGCTACCACCGCTGGCTGCGGGTCCACCAGTTCGCCTACGTGTCCTTCGCCCTGATCTGGCTGCACGTCTTTCTGGTCCACCCGGAACCGCGCCACCTGAACCTGGTGGCGGTCGGCGTGGCGGCGGGTGCCGGCACGGTGCTGGTGGCCTTCCTCATCCGCGTCTTCCCCTCGCGCTCCAGGCTGCGCCAGCGGGCCTTCCCGAGCGGGGCCGGAGCCGCCAGGTGAACCATCCTCATACCGGGCATCCTGGGGAGCAGTTCTGGCCCACGGCACCGGGACACCGTCATGGGGTCGTGCCGTTCGTTCCCCAGCAGGCCCAGCCAGGCGGTGCGCACCCGGCCCGGCAGGCCCCGGCCAAGCTCCCGGCCGCCGAAGCGCTTCCCGCTGAGTCGTTCGATCTGCCACGCCCCGTGCTGGTCCCGGAGGACGAGCCCGTCCGGATCAGCGTGGACAACAACCGCTGCCACATCTACGGGATATGCCAGCAGGAGGCACCCGAGGTCTTCCGGATCTCCGAGGGCGGCTCGCTGCACTACACCCGTGCCGTTCCGGCGGAGTTCGCGGCCAACGCGCGCCAGGCCGCGCGCTGCTGCCCCATGCAGGCCGTCAAGATCGAGGGTGGTCGTACCCGCACCTCCGGGTCCGCCGGCGAAAGTCCTCCCGGACGTTCCCTGCGCAGTGGAGCGTCAGCGCGCGCAAGCCGCAAACGGATCGTCGTCGCCGGCGCGGGACTGGCCGGCCTCAGCGCGGCGAGCCGGCTCCGAGAACGCGGCTTCGACGGGGAACTCGTCATCGTGGGCGAGGAACCACACCGCCCCTACAGCCGCCCACCCCTGTCCAAGCAGTTCCTTTCCGGCGAACTCGCAGCGGAGCAGATGACGTTCAGGGCAGAGGAAGCGCTGGACGCCCACTGGCTGCTGGACACCAGGCTGGTCGGCCTCGACCTCTACGGGTCGGCCGTGCACCTGCGGGGCGGCGAGCGGCTCCCCTTCGAAGGTCTGGTCGTGGCCACCGGGGTGGATGCCAAGCGCCTTCCCGAAGCTCCGCTCTTCAGCGATCGCATCCGCACGATTCGCACACTGGAGGACGCCGCCGCGGTACGGCGGGCGACGGATGCCGCGCACGCCCGCCACGTGGTGATCCTGGGCGGCGGATTCGTCGGTTGCGAACTGGCCTGCACACTCCGCGACCGCGGCTTGGACGTCACCATCGTCGTGCACAGCGCACCGCTGCTGCGCCGGGTCCTCGGCGAGCGGGTCGGTGCCGTGGTGGGCGATATCCAGGGCAGGGCGGGGGTCGACGTGCGGCTCGGCACACGGATCACCGACTGGCAGGACCACGGCGACGTACTCCGGCTGCGCCTGGACGACGGCGACGTGATCGACGCGGACTTCGTCGTCCTCGGCCTGGGCAGCGAACCGCGCACGGAATGGCTGCGCGACAGCGGACTGGACGTCTCCGACGGTGTGCTGTGCGCTCCCACCTGCCACACGATCGACCACTGGGGGAGGCCGACTCCCCATGTCGTCGCCGCAGGCGACGTGGCCCGCTGGCCCAATCTGCGCTTCGACGCCGAGCCGCGCCGGACAGAGCACCTCATCCACGCCGTGGAGATGGGCCAGCACGCCGCGGACGCGCTGCTGCGCGGCCCGGACCGCGCCGCCCGCTTCGCACCGGTCCCGCGCTTCTGGTCCGAGCAGCACGGCACGCGCATCCAGGCCGTGGGAATCCCCTCTCTCGGAACCGAGGTGGAGATCACCGAGGGGTCGCTGCGCTGCGAGCGCTTCGTCGCCCGCTACACCCGTGAGAGCGCCCACGGCCCGCAGATCGTCGCAGCCGTCGCGTTCGACATGCCCCTGGAACTTCTCGACTACCGCGACCAGATCGGCCGATCCCGTCCGCGCTCGCGGGCCCTGAACAGAAGGAGCAGACGATGAGCCGAGGCGGACGTTCACGTGGCCGCCGCTCCGGGCGTCCGCCGTCCGGCGGGCTGTTGCCGTGGGCGCTGAGCCTGCCCGCCCGCCTGCATCTGCGCTGGCTGGTGATCCTCGTGGTGACCGCGGCGGTGATGGGCGCCTACGCCAGAGTGCTGGTCACCGCCGCACCGATGCCGCCGAGCAAAGCACCGGCCGCCCCGGCGGCGGGCGTGGACGACTCCGGCTCCGACGCCCCGAGAGCAACAAGAGCCCCAAGTCGGAGCGACACAAGGCAATAAGGTGATGCCCCGCCTCTGGTGGGCCAGTTCACCAGAGTGGCGCCCTGCTCGGCTGCCGCGTCGGCGCCCCCTGGCCGAGCTTCCGCAGCACCTCGGCGATGTTGGCCCGGTACGTCCGCAGCGCCTGCAGCCCAGCGGCGTAGCGGTCGCGATGCCGCGTGATGTCCGCGGCCTGCTTCTGCGCCCGTACGGCGTGCCAGAGCTCGGCCGTGTGGTGGCGGCGCTTGCACGTGACGTCCGCGACGGCGGTGGCTCGCTCCCGCTGCGTATGCCGGGTGTTCCCGCTGCTGTCCCGCTGCCAGGCGTGGTCCGTGTACGCTGCGACGGGGTCGGGATAGCGGGTGAATCCTTGCCCTGTCACACAGCGGGACCACAGATCCCAGGCCGCGCGCAGGCGTGGATCGCGCTTGACCGCTTTGCCGACCTCGATCGCCCGTCTGCTTGCGTAAAGCCAGTCCCGCTTGAGGTCTATGCCGTGCATCAGCCGCCGATTCGCCTGGTCGTTGCAGGAAGGCCAGTCCGAATACTCGGCGTTGGTCATGCGCCGGCCCGTCGGCCGGGGGTCCGGGTGCTTTGCAGGGTCCCAGCCGTAGCCCCAGCGGCGGGCGCTGTCGAGATCGAGGGCGCCGTAGTCGGTGCCGACCGCGGTGGCGACGACGGGGTCGCTGGGGTAACGGGGGTCGAGCGGGAAGTCCGGGTGGCCGCGGTCCGCCATGCACTGCCGGATCAGTAATGCCGATGCCCGGTGGGATCGCTGGTAGTCCTGCGGTGTGTAGTCGTAGCGGTCGGCCGGCAGCGGGCCGAGGTCCGACGTCGTGCGGATGACCTCCGGGGGTTCTGGGCCGGAGGCGCAGAACGCCGCCAGCACTGCTGCCACCGCCACGGCACCCAGCCGCCACCCCCGCCTCGCCATGGCCAGGGATCCTAGCGTGTGGCATGCACGCGGTCGGCCGCCGCCCTCAGCGATTCGTCCACGCATGCCGAGCACTCCAAGCGACGGAAGCCTCGATGAGGTCACACCTGTCGAGCAGGTTCACAGCTCGTGGCCCGGTAGCCGCCGGAGTGCACCTGGTCTCCGGCTGGGGCAGGTAGCGCGTTCATGAGGTCGCGGAGGCAGGTGCGTGGGCATGGTCGGCGCGCGGCGACACCGACAGATACAGCCGCTGCTGTACTTGGCGGACGCCGCGGGCTTACCGCTCCGTCCACGGGAGTTGCCACGGATGCGGCCGCGGGCGTATACCCGGCCGCCCCGGTGCAGGTCCGTGTGGCCGTGGTCGAGGGGATGGTCCTTATCGGCGAGACTCAGCGGGCGCGCAGTGCGGCGAGCGTGGCGTCGAGGTCGGCTGTGCGGGGCCGGTTGTGCGGCAGCTTGCCGAGCATGGCCGCCATGCCGCAGGTGTTGGTGAGGGCGGAGAAGACGAGGCCGCCCGCGATGCCGGCCGAGAGCAGTTGGAAGGCCGGGTGCACGAGCAGACCGAGGACCAGCCCCAGGAGCACCAGCGCGCCCGCGGTGAAGCGGACCTGCCGTTCCATGCTCCAGCGGGCCCGGGTGTCGCAGGCCGCGGGCTGGTGCAGGTCGTGCCCCTGCGCGGCCCACCCCGTGGTGCCGCCCGCGAGGGTGGCGGTCGGGATGCCCTGCTCGGCCAGGAGCTTGCAGGCGTTCTCCGAGCGGGCGCCGGAAGCGCACACCACGAGGACGTCTCCGCGCCCGGCCGCATGCCGGATCTCGGGCAGCGCGCGGCGGATGTGGTCCAGGGGGATGTTGAGGGCGCCCGGCAGGTGGCCGGAGGCGTATTCGCCGGGGGTGCGGACGTCGATGACGGTGAGTTCGTGGAGTCGCTCGCTGGCCTGGTCGGTGCCGAGCGTGCTGGGGGTGAGGGGGCTGGTCATGAGAGCTGTCATCCTTGTCGGTCTTGTTGGGCGTCGACGTTCCGGAACGGGACGTACAGTACCCCGGGGGGTATAGGTGGAGGAGTGGTCGTGGAACTGGAGCTCGAGGACAGGTCCCTGAAGGCCGTGCTGAACGGACATCGAGGCGGGTAGGAAGAGAAGAACGGGGAGGACGTGGAGGCGATGCGCGCGCGGGTGGAGAAGCTGTTCCTGTCACTCGCGTAGGAGCTCCGAGGGTCCGGGGTGCTCATGCGACCGCATCCAGCAGCATGAAGCCGGCCACCCCGAGCAGGCCGAGGGCGAAGACGCGCCGCAGGGTGTCCCCGGGCAGCTTTGCCGACAGGCGCTTGCCGTCCCAGGCACCCAGGATCGCCGCCCCGGCGAACGGCCCTATGACGGCCCAGTCCAGGCCACTGGCCGTTCCGGCGCGCATGGCCAGCGCGCCGAGCGAATTGATGGTGATGACCAGCAGGCTGGTGCCCACCGCCGCCCGCATCCGCATGCCGAGAACGTTGACCAGTGCCGGTACGGCGAGGAAGCCGCCGCCCACGCCGAGTACGCCGGTGACCGCGCCGAGCCCGGCACCGGCGGCCGCCGCCCGGACGGGCCGCACCGGCGCGGCGGTCTCCGGCGCCGGGCGGGGCCGCAGCATGCGTATCGCGGCAACCGCCGCGACCACGGCGAAGGACACGGCCAGTGCGGCTGCCGGCAGGCGACCGGCGAGCGCTCCGCCCAGCATCGCCGGGCCGATTCCCGCCGCCGCGAACAGCAGCCCCGTACGCCAGCGGACATGGCCGTCGCGGGCGTGCGCGGACAGCGCGGTGGCGGAGGTGACGGTGACGATGACCAGACTTGCCGTGGTGGCCGCGACCGGGGTGAAGCCGAGCAGGTAGATCAGGGCGGGCACGGCCAGTACGCTGCCGCCGCCCCCGAGCGCACCGAGGGCCAGGCCGATGACGGCCCCGGCGATCAGAGCGAGGATCACGGCACTCATGCGACGGTCCCCTCTCTGCCGTGCGCGTCCACCACCGGCAGTCCGGAAACGGCCCAGTCCCGCATGCCACCGATCACGTCGACGGCCTCCACGCCCCTGGCGTGCACCAGTTCGGCCGCCCGCTGCGAGCGGCTGCCCGATGGGCAGATGACGACGACGGGCCGGGCCTGTGCCGCAGCGGGCAGCCCGGCACCGGCGGTGAGCGCCGTCAGGGGCAGGTGTACGGCGCCGGGAGCGTGTCCGGCCTGCCACTCGTGGGGTTCCCGCACATCGAGCAGCAGGGCATCACCGCCCCGTCCGGTGGCATGCCCGGTGCGGAGGGCGGCCTCCTGCACCGTCACCCGCCCCAGGCCGCTTCCGCTGCGTCGAAACAGGCTCGTCATGGTTCTCGCTCCTGGTCCTCTTCGGTTCTCGGGCCCCGGTCAGGGGGTGCTGACGGTGAGCCCGGCCTTCTCGGCCGAGTCGAAGGAGTCGTCCACGGCCACTACTTCCCGGCCGGCCGCATCCAGCAGGGATGCGGCGATGGCGGCGCGCATACCGCCCGCGCAGTGCACCCAGACCTGGCCCGCGGGGACCTCGTCGAGACGGCGGTGCAGGGTGTGGACGGGGATGTGGACCGAGCCTTCGATGAAGCCGGTCGCCCGTTCGGAGGCCCGGCGGACGTCCAGGACGACCACGCCGTCCGCGGCGCGCGCCGCGAGGTCGGTGAAGGTGGCCCTTGGGAAGGAGACGAGGGCCTCGCCGTCCCGCACCCAGTCGGCCGGCTCGCCGGTGGCCGCGGCGGCCGGCCGGTCGATGCCGACGCGGACCAGCTCGCGCTGGGCGGCGGCGAGTTGCCCGGGCGACTCGGCGAGCAGGGTCACCGGCTTGCCCCAGGGGATCAGCCAGGCCAGGTAGGTGGCGAGCTGCCCCTCGACCTCGAAGTTGAAGGAACCCGCGAGGTGGCCTTCGGCGAAGGCGACGCGGTTGCGCAGGTCGACCACCCACTCGCCGGCGGCCAGGCGGGCGGCGATCTCCTCGGCGTCGGCGACGGCGGGCGGGGTGAGGTCGACCGGTGCGGGTCCGTCGGCGTTGGCCGGGCCCATGTGGGCGTAGTAGGCGGGGATGTCGTCCAGCCCGGCCAGCAGGTCCGCGACGAAGGTGTCCACGTCCCGGGTGAGTGCCTCGTTGGCCGCCTTTTCCTTGCCGATCGTGGTGGACTCGCCCTCCGTCTGGGAGGAGGAGCAGAAGCTGCCGAAGCCATGGGTGGGCAGCACCGCCGTCTCGTCGGGCAGCTCGGCGGCCAGCCGGTGCGCGGAGGCGTGCTGGGCGCGGGCGAGGTGCTCGGTCAGCCGCGGTTCGACCAGGTCGGGCCGGCCGACGGTGCCGATCAGCAGCGAGCCGCCGGTGAACACCGCGACCGCCGCGCCGTCCGCCTCCAGGACGTAGGAGGTGTGGTGCGGGGTGTGACCGGGGGTGGCCAGCGCTCGCAGGGCCAGTCCGGCGGTGGCCTCGATCTCCCAGCGGTCTCCGTCGTGCACGGGTACGCGCTCGTAGGAGACGCGGGCTGCGGCGGGAACGAGATAAGCCGCTCCCGTGACCTGCGCCAGCTCGAGGCCGCCGGTGACGTAGTCGTTGTGGACGTGCGTCTCGACCACGTGGGATATCCGCACTCCGCGCCGCGCCGCAGCCGCGATCACCTGCTCGATGTCCCGCGGCGGATCGACCGCCACCGCCGTCCGCTCGCCGCCGGCCAGATAGCTGCGGTTGCCGAGGCCAGCGATCTCAAGGGTGTCGATGAAGAACACGCGATGCTCCCGTCCAGTGAAGAATTACCCCAGGGGGTATATGTGGACGGTAACATTAATACCCCCAGGGGTATTCCGAGGGGCATGGAAGACCCTGTGAAGCAGCTCACGGATGACTGGCCCAGCGGCTGGACACCCGTCAGCGCCAGGCAAGCGGACAGGAAAGGCCGACCCCATGCGTTACGACCGCACGGTGCACCTCGACACAGACTTCGCCACCGCCGTCACCCGGGTTCGCGAGGCCCTCGCCGACCAGGGCTTCGGCATCCTCACCGAGATCGACGTCACCGCCACCCTCAAGGCAAAGCTCGACCAGGACATGGAGGACTACGTCATCCTGGGCGCCTGCAACCCGCCACTGGCCCACCGGGCCCTGGAGGCCGACCGCACCATCGGCCTGCTGCTGCCGTGCAACGTGGTCGTCCGAGCCGACGGCGACCGCACCGCCGTACAGGCCCTCGATCCGCAGACGATGGTGGCCCTGAGCGGACTCGACGTCCTCCGTCCGGTCGCCGAGGAGGCAACCCGCCGCCTCGACGCTGCTCTGGCCTCCCTCACGGGGACCGACGCGGAACAAGGACGCTGACCGACGCATGCCCGACCCGGCCGGTTCCCCACGGCGCCCCGCGTTCCAGCCCTCGCGTGGAGAGGCCCCGCCCGCGCGGGCCGGTTGCAGGTAGGTGGCGATCCGGCGGGAGAGGCGTTCGATCTCGGTGCGGGCGCGGCTCATGGTGGCGGTGCCCGCGCATGCTGGTCATGGCCGGCCCCGGTCGGTGTGGAGGGCCAGACGGGGGCAGGCGGCGACGGCTCGGCGGGCGTGGGTGCGCAGCTGGTCGGGTATGGCCCGGCCTTTCAGGACGGGGTAGCCCCATTCGTCGAGGTCGATCAGTTCGGGGAGGAGTTCGGCGCACAGGCGCTCGCCGGTGCAGGCGACGCGGTCGATGCGCAGGCTTCGGGTGCGGGTCATCGCCATGTCTCCGGGGGTGTTGCGGCTGGTACGGGGATGCGGGGTGGCCGGTGGGCGGCGGGGCAGGGGCCGTGGGTGAGGTGGTGGTCGACGTCGTCCGCGAAGGCGCGCAGGGCGGAGGCGGCGAGGCGGGCGGCGCCGTCCGGGTGGCGGCAGGCGCCGCGGTCGGGGAGCAGACCGGTGCGACGGCGCAGGCGGGGCAGCAGGCCGGGGTCGGACCGTCCGGTGGCCAGGGCGGTGAAGTCGTCGGCCACGGCGGGCAGCCCGAGGCGGCAGGGGCCGCACTGGCGGGCGCTGTGGGCGGCCAGGTGGACGAGCATCCGCGCCGTCTCGCTCACCGCGCAGGCCGCTCGGGGCAGCGCGATGAGGACCCCGGCGCCGCGGGCCGCACCCAGCGGGGCGAGGTCGCGCCTGGCGAGGGGCGTGTCCAGATGTGCCGTCGGGAGCCAGGTGCCGGCGAAACCGCCGAGCAGGACCGCCCGCAGGGATTCGGCGGGTCCTCCGGCACGGTCGAGGATCGTGGTGACTGGTGTGCCGAGCGCCACCTCCAGGACACCGGGGTCGGCGACGGCGCCGGAGACGGTGACGAGCGTGGTGCCGGGCTCGTCCGGGGTGCCCGTCTGCCGGTACCAGTCGGGTCCGTAGCGGGCGATGAGGGCGAGATGGGCGAGGGTCTCGGCGTTGTTCACCAGTGTGGGCTGCCGGCCGACGCCGCGCTCGTGGGTGCGCGGCGGGCTGCCCTGCGGGCGGGCCGGACCTCCGTTGAGCCAGCGCACCAGCGAGGTCGACTCACTGGAGACGTAGGTGTGGGGAAGGGTGTGCAGACGCAGCCGGACCCGGTCGAGGCGTGCGCGGCGGCGCTCGTCCAGGGCCGCACTCACCTGCTGGTACTGGGCGCCGCGGTCGCGGGGCACGCACACGTGGACGGTGTCCGCGCCGACCGCGGCCGCGGCCAGCACGGCGCCGTCGAGCACGAGGTGGGGTGCGACGGCGATGAGGAACTGGTCCTTGCGGCTGGCCGGTTCGCTCTCCATGGCGTTGACGACGACCACGGCGCGGCCACGGCGTTCCGCCACCGCGCGCAGCTTGCGGGCGGTGGGAAAACCGGCGCCGCCGCGGCCGGTGAGGCCGGCCGCCTCGACCGCCTCCACCAGCGGCATCGCCCCACGACTGCCGAGAACTGCGGTGACGGGGGTTCGCCCGTAGCGCCTGAGGTGGTCGTTCAAGGTGGCCGGTCGTCCGCTGGCGTACCAGTCCGCCAGCAGCCGGGCTTCGCCGGGAGCCGCTGAGAGGCGGAGGGGCGTGAGGGGCGCCGTGCTTGAGGAGTTCATCGTCCGCCTCCCAGGAAGACCGTTGTGGCGGCCGCGCGCTGGTCCCAGCCGGGCTGCAACGGGCCGGTGGCGAGGAACGCGCCGAGCACGACCGGTACGGCGGCTGCGGCTGTGGCGGCCAGCAGGCGCCCGGTGATGCGCCCCGGGCCGGCCTTGGCCAACCGCCACCAGACGGCGGCGACCACCGTGCTGAGACATCCGGCGTAGAGCCACAGTTGGAGGGGGAGCCGGGTGTCGGTGCCGGTGCCGGCGCTGTGGAAGAGAGCGAGGGGCCAAGTCGCGTACGCCAGCCAGTGCACGGCCTTCCAGCGGCGCACACCCAGGCGCTGCCGCAGGGCGCTGGTGATGAGCACGGCGAGGAGCAGGTCGAGCGAGGCCGTGCCCAGCCCGAGCCAGAGCGGCCGGTACGAGGCCCCGAACGGCACCACGGCCACCGCCCACCCCAGGTGGACGAACGGATCGAGCACCGCGGTCACGATGTGCAGGGCGAGGAACACCAGCGTGAGCAGGGACAGGTTGCGGTGCAGCAGCGCGATCTCGAACCGGCCGATGCGATGGGGCGCGGCGCGTCCGCCGGAGGCGATGCCGAATGCCACGGTGGCGGTGAGCAGGACCAGGGTGATGGTGCCGCCCGCGCGGCTGGCGTACCACAGCGGGCTGCCGGTCAGGGCCAGGGTGGTCATGGTGAGCCTCCTGGTGCGGGAGCGTGGGAGTCGGGCGGCCAGCCGCCGAGCCGTACGACCTGGCCGTCCAGGCCGACCAGCCGGGCGGGCAACGCGCTGCCGCGCAGCCAGTCGACGGCCCGGTCGCCCAGCACGATCGCCGCCGTGCTCGCGGTGTTGGCGTCCACGCAGGTGGCCGCGGCGACGGTGACGGTGCGCCAGACGGCGGTGGCCGGTTCGCCGGTGGCCGGGTCGACGATGTGGTGCAGGGTGCGTCCCGCGCGCCGCCAGGTCCGCACGCGGATGCCGGAGGTCGCCAGCGCGCCGCCGGTGATGGCGACGGCGGGGCCGTGGTCCGTGGCGGGCCGGGCATGGTCGTCGGCCAGGGCGATCCGCCAGCCGCCCTCGGGTACCGGTCCGGCGGTTGCGAGGTCGCCGCCGAGGCTGACCAGGACTCCGCAGCCGGTGGCCGATGCGGCGTCGCGGGCGGCGCGGTCTGCGGCGAGGGCCTTGGCGGTCGCGCCCAGGTCGAGGTGCGTGTGTGGGGGCAGGCACAGCCGTCGGGTGTGGGGGGCGAAGGTGATCCGACGCCATCCGGGGACCGCTTGAGACGTCGGCAGCGGGCGGACGTCGTCGGGGCGCACCGAGACGAAGGTACGGTCGTAGCCGAGCGCGGCCATCGCGCGGCCGACGGTGGGGTCCACGGCTCCGTCGGTGACTTCCGCTGCCCGCAGAGCGGCCAGGAGGGCCTCGGCGAAGCATTCACTGACCGTCGTCGGCGTACCCGCGCCGAGGTTGATCCGGGTCAGTTCGGAGTCGGAGCGGAAACGGCTGCACGTGCGATCGACGGCTGCCAGTTCAGCGCGCAGGATCACTTCCGCGGCGGGCAGGGCGCGTGGCTCGGTGACGAGCAGAGCGGCTGTGGTACCGAGGGCCGGGAAGCTGACCTCGGCAGGGGACGGCCGCGGGGTACCCGTGATCATGACGCCCCCGTGGTGGTGTGCGGCTTCTGCTGGGTGGAGGCGGGTGGCTGGGCCGGCGGCTGCGGTGCCGGCCGGGTGACGGCCGCTGCCTCGTCCTCGTCCGAAGCGTCCCCCTCGTCGTCTCCCCTGGTTGTGGCGGATGACGTCGGCGGGCTCTGCCCGGATGGAGCCGACGGCGCGGGGGAGGGCGAACTCCCGGGAATCAGGTGGGTGTAGAGGCCGCCGAGTGCGGCCGTCGCGGCCACGGCGGTGACGGCGAGCCACCGGGTGAGACGGCGGGTCCGGCGCAGTCCGCGATCGCGTGCACGGGGGGAACCGGTCGGGGGGAGGGGCTGGTCGAAGTCGTCGGGTGAGGGTGCCATGGCAGCGGCTCCTGGTGATTCGGCGGCCCGGATCGGCTGCGTGCCCTTTCAGGCTGTGACGGCGGCATCCAGGAACTCGCTCACGTCTCTTTCAGGACTGGTAAAGATCTCGGTCGCCGAAGAGCAGCCCGTCACCTGTCCGGCAGTCGGTTACCCGCCCATGAACGACCCGAGTCGCCCGCCCGAGTCAGCCTTCCCGCCACAGCGGCAGGTCCAGCACGACGGTCAGCCCTCCGCCTGGCGTGTCCTCCAGACGTGCCGTTCCGCCGTTGGCGGTGACCAGGCGGTGGACGATGGCGAGTCCCAGCCCGGTGCCCTTGGCCTCTGGGTTGCCGAACCGGTGGAAGGCGACCGCCTTCGCCTCGGCACTCATCCCCGGGCCGTCGTCCTGCACGCGCACGCGGGCCAGTCCGCCCACCGCTGTGTGGTCGAGGGTCACGTGACCGCCTTCGGGTACCGCGTCCACGGCGTTGGCGATCAGGTTGTCGAGGATCTGCTCCAGGTGGCCCGTACCTAGCGCGGCGGACAGGGCCGGCCCCTTTGAGGCGGTCAGCCGTACGCCGCGTTCCTCGGCCACCGGCGACCAGGCCGCCACTCGCTCGGCGATCGCCTCGTCGACCCGGACGGGGACGGGCCGGGGCGTCGTCTGCTCGGCACGCGCCACGGCCAGCAGCCCGTCGACCAGCCGGGACAGCCGGGCGATCTCCTCCTGGGCGCAGGCCAGTTCCTCGGCGGTGTCGCCTTCGGCCCCGGCGGCGAGGATGTCGAGCCGCAGCCGCAGCGCCGCCAGGGGGGTGCGCAGCTGGTGGGACACGTCGGCGAGCACGGCCCGGTGACCGTGCACCAGGGCCTCGGTGCGGGCCGCCATGGTGTTGAAGGTGGCGGCCAGCCGGCGTACCTCCGGCGGTCCGCTGCCGACCTCGGCCCGCTCGTCGAGGGCGCCCTCGCCCAGCCGCTGGGCGGTGACGTCCAGTCTCGACAGCGGGCGGCTGACCCAGCGGGCGAGACGGACGGACAGCAGCACGGAAGCGGCCAGTCCCACCGCGCCGATCGCTGCGGACCAGCCCCAGATGGCGGCGATCCGGGCGTCCAGCGGGGTAGCGGATCGGGCCAGGACGACCGCGCCGGAGGGGCTGCGGACCTCACCGGCCGGCTCCGCGGTCAGCAGCCGGCCCTCGTTCTCCGGCGGCTCCGGTTCATGTCCGGCCAAGACCTCCTCCACCAGTTCCTCCGCCTCCTGGCCCTGGGCCGCTGTACAGGGCGTACTGGCCACCAAACGCGCGGAGGCGTCGTACACGGCCGCGCAGTCCCCCGCCCGGGCGGCGGCATCCAACTCCTGGCGCATGCCGGCGGCGGGCTTGTGGTCGGAGAGGTGTTCCTCGGCCGCCGCGGCGATCACCCGGGTGGCCGCCCGCTGGCTGTCGCGGAAGGCGACACGCTCGCGGGCCGTCATCGACACCGCGAGCGGTACGACCGCCAGCACCAGGAGCACGGAGGTCAGGACCAGGAGCGTCCAGGCGATCCGGCGGGTCACGACCGTTCCCGGGACTCCTGGACCGCCCCGAGCCGGAACCCGTGCCCGTAGACGGTTTCGATCAGGCCCGGCACGGCGAGCTTGCGGCGCAGCGCCGCGATGTGCACGTCCACCACCTTGGTGGGGCCGTACCAGTGGGCGTCCCACGTCCGATCCAGGATCTGCTGTCGGCTCACCACCCGGCCGGGGTCGGCGGCCAGGCACTCAAGGATGCCGAACTCCTTCGGTGTCAGCGCGACGCGACGCCCGTCGACCGAGACCTGCCGGGTGCGCAGGTCGAGCGCCAGCGGGCCATGGCGAAGAATCTCTGCTTCCGCGGGGCGCCGACGGCGCAGCACGGCCCGGATCCGTGCGAGCAGCTCGGCCAGCCCGAACGGTTTGACCAGGTAGTCGTCGGCGCCCTCGTCCAGGGCCAGCACCCGGTCCGCCTCCTCGCCCCGGGCGGTCACGGCGATGATCGCGGCGTCCGACCGCGCCCGCAGCCTGCGGCACACCTCGACGCCGTCGATGTCGGGCAGCCCCAGATCGAGCAGCACGACATCGGGGCTGGGCGCCGACAGCGCCGCCCGCCCGGTCCGGACGCCCTCGACCGCGTATCCGGCCTGGCGCAGACCGCGTACCAGGGACTCCGCGATGCCGCGGTCGTCCTCGACGACCAGCACCCGCGTCTGCCCGGCCATGCCCGCGACCTCGGCGCTCATGCCTGCCACTCGCCTCCCTGGCGGTGAGACCAGCTGTCCGTACGCGACATCCAGCCTGCTCCTCGCACCGGGCGCGACGGCAGGGCCGTTCGTCCCTGGACCGTGCTGTCCGGACCACCTTGTCGTGCATGCACACGATCGATCAGAAGGCAGCCGGACGACGCAATCTTCGAACTCGCCGGACCGCCCGGCGATGACGCCGATCCGTTCGCCCTCGTGATCGACGAGGTCGTAGAAGAGGTGGCGGTGGCCAGGGCAACAGGACCGGCGTCGGATCCTGGGAGACAGTGGGGATTGAGGAGGTGACGCCGATGATGCGCACCAGGTCCTGCGGCGTGTGGCATCTGTGTCTGTTCCCCGACGTCCCCAGCCGTCCGAGACGGTTCGACGGCGACCGATGGGTGGCACGCGCCGTGCTCAGGGAGCCTGGAGGCTCGCCTTGAGTCCCCCGGTTGTGGTGGGAGTCGACGGCTCGCCTTCCGGCTTGGAGGCTGCGGCGGTCGCGGCACGTGAGGCGCGGTTTCGCGGGTGCGGGCTGAAGGTGGTGCACGCGCTCGTGTGGCCGGCCATGGAGGTGCCGCTCGGGCCGGACGAGGAAGGGCTGCGGTACGCGGCCGGACAGCTGGTGGCCGAGGCGGTGGAGCATGCGCGCTCGGTGGCCCCCGGCATCGAGGTCGGCAACGCGGTGGTCACGGGTGCGCCGCTGACGGTACTGGAGGCCCAGTCGCGCACTGCGGCACTGCTGGTGGTCGGCAGCCGGGGCCTGGGGGGATTCGCGGGGCTGCTGCTGGGGTCCACGGCGGTCCATCTCGCCGCACACGGCCGCTGCCCGGTCATGGTGGTGCGTGACCGTCCCGACGGGACCGGCCCGGTCCTGCTCGGCGTCGACGGCTCACCAGCCGGAGAAGCCGCCGTCGAGTTCGCCTTCACCGAAGCCGCCCTTCGCGGCACCGGAATCGTGGCCCTGCACGCGTGGACGCCGTGGAGCGTGCCGGTTTCTCCACCACCGGATCCCTCCGAGCCCTACGCGCTGGCTCCCGGCGTGCTCGCGGAGGGCGAGAGGCGCCTGCTGGCGGAAGCGGTCGCCGGCTGGCAGGAGCGGTACCCGGATGTCCCGGTCGAGCACACGGTGGTCCGCGGCGGTGCCCGCGAGGCGCTCATCGAGGCGAGCGCACGCGCCGGACTGCTGGTCGTCGGTGCCCGGGGCCGCGGCGGGTTCACCGGTCTGCTCCTCGGCTCGGTCAGTCAGGCGGTCCTGCATCACGCGCACTGCCCGGTCGCGGTCGTACGAGGCTCCCGTGGCCGGCGATGAGGCTGCCAGGGCGCCTGGGCAAGCCTCTGGTTCTGCGGCGGACGCGCGTCACGCGCCGGTGGCCCGGCCTCTTGAGCGGTTCGGCCCCGATCCTGCGTCAGTTCCACCATCCGCTGTTCTACGTCCTGCCCGGCCGTGGGCGCCGTCACGGCCGCGTTGGGCGAGTACGTCGACTCTGCGGTGATCTTCGGTGTGGAAACACCCCAGCGATGCGGCTGATGGCCCCCGATGCGCCGAGTGGCACGTTGGCAGAGGCTGGGAGGGAGGCCGGACAGGCAGGCAGCAACGGCCGTTCGACAAGGAGGCGCGGCGATGGCTGAACCGGTCGTAGTGGGAGTCGACGGCTCACCGTCCAGCTTCGAAGCGGTCGGGACGGCGGCACGCGAGGCCGCACTACGCGGGACCGGCCTGCGGCTCGTGCACGCCTTCGGGTGGCCCTCGATCCACCCGCCGCCCGGTGTGCCGCCCTGGACCCCTGCCGCGGTGGGGGAGCGCGAGCTGGTGGACGGCACGCTGGCCAAGGCCGAACGGCGGGCCCGTGAGGTCGCGCCGCACCTGGACATCGCCCGCGAGGCCGCCGTCGGTGAGCCGCTGATGGTGCTGGAGATCGAGTCGCGTACCGCCTCTCTCGTCGTGGTGGGCAGCCGCGGCCTGGGCGCGTTCGGCAGCCTGCTGCTCGGCTCCACCGCACTGCATCTGGCCGCCCATGGCCGTTGTCCAGTGCTCGTGGTACGGGGCAGGCCGAACCCGACGGGGCCCGTGCTGCTGGCGGTGGACGGCTCACCGGCGGGCGAGAAGGCCATCGAGTTCGCCTTCGCCGAGGCGGCCGTGCGCGATGCGGACTTGCTGGCTCTGCACGTGTGGAACACCTGGAACGAACGGGCCTACGAAGGGCCCGGCGACCCATTGAACATGGTGGTCGACATCGAGCGGCTGCGTGCGCAGGAGCAGCAACTGCTGGACGACACCCTGTCCCCGTGGCAGACCCGCTATCCCCAGGTCGCTGTGGAGCGGCGCCTGATGCGCTCTCGGGTCCGCATGGCCCTGATCGACGCAAGCCACGACGCGCAGTTGGTCGTGGCCGGCGCGCGCGGACGCGGTGGTTTCACCGGCCTGCTGCTCGGCTCGGTCAGCCAGGCACTGCTGCACCACGCACACTGCCCTGTCACAGTGGTTCGCGGTGACGAGTGACCACGCTGTCCTGCCCGTTGGGGTTCGGTTGTCCGGAAGACGAGGAAGGCTTCGTGGACCGCGCCGCGTTGTCCCCGCTGTATGCACAAGAGGCGGAGGTCGTGGCTCCGTTGAACTCCGTGATCAAAGACGTTGTGCATGGCCTCCAACCGGGAAGTCCCACGCCGCCTACCTGCGCGGCAGCTCAGGTCGCGGCCCGGGAGCAGCCGACCTAATCTGTGGAGGGGGGAGGGTCGGCTGCCGCAGATGCGTCAAACGTGGGCAGAGGCCCGTTTCTCCACCGCACGGGTACGGTCTCCCGGCCAAGGAGGAAGCCATGCATGCGAAGCGACTTCGAGTTCTCCTCGCAACCCCGTTGGCCGCCACCGCACTTCTGCTCCAGCTGTCCACGAACGCGCAAGCTGTCGTGGGACAGTCTGTGTCGGCGGCGCCGGCGGTGGTTGCGCATACCGACTCTCTGAGGATCACCCCGTACGACCAGGGCTACAAGGACGGATACCGGGATGGCCTGACGTACGCCCGTGACTGCATTCGCGGCGACTCCCGCGGACGGAGCGGAAAGCCCGGGGCTTCCGTTGAGTACAACCGCGGCTATGTCGACGGCGTCATCGCGGCGTACCGCTACGTCCACCAGACCTACTGTGGATTCGGGCGCTCCTGAGCGGTAGTGCCCACACACCGTCACCATTGCCGCCAGCGCCCTCGTCTCGTTGGCCGCCCTCACCGCTTGCCCAGCTAGCCGGAGACGGCCTTCGCCCAGCCCTGGGTGACCGTCTTCCTCGCCTTCTCCAGTTGCGCGTCCGTCGGGAACTGCGGTGTTCCCTCAACCGTCGGCAGTCGTGCAGCGGCGGCCTTGTCGAGGGTGCCGTCCTGCCTCATGGCGTCCATGAGCACCGGGCGGGCATAGGCGCGCAGCCGGAGGTTCTGGCCCTCTGGGCTGAAGAGGTACTCAAGCCACAGGCGGGCAGCCGCCGGGTGCGGGGCGTTCCGGTTGATCGCCAGCGCGAAATACTGGGCGAAGCTGCCGTCGAAGGGGATCGAGACCTGCCAGTTCACGCCTTTGTCGCGGAGCTGGTCGGCGTAGTGGAGGTTGATGTAGTCCCAGTTGATGCTGATGGGGGTCCGGCCGCTCGCGACCGTCGCCGAGTTGGAATTGAGAGGGTTGAAGTTGCCGCGATTCTTGAGTTCGGCGAAGAAGTCGAGACCGGGCTGGACGTCATCGAACGACCCGTTGCTCGCCAGCGCGGCCGCGTAGACACTGGCGAAGGCGGTGGCCGACCGGGGCGGGTCGCCTTCGAGTGCGACCTTGCCCTTGTAACCGGGTTTCAATAGATCGGCGAAGGTCTCCGGACAGGGTTTGACCCGGTTGGCGTCGCAGCCGATGGAGATGTAGCCGCCGTAGTTGTTGGACCAGCGGGCCTTCGAATCCTTCTGATTAACGGGAATCGAATCGTAAGCGGCTACCTCGTACGGCGCGAGAAGATTCTCCGCCGCTGCTTTCCGCGCGAACGTATCGCCCACGTCGATCACGTCGGGCGCTGTCGGCCGGTTCCCCCTCTTCCTGAGGGCGTCGACCTCGTCCTCGCTGTGGCCCAGCGGATCCTCGACCGTGACCTTGATCCCGTACTTGTTCTCGAAGCCGTCGATCAGGCCGCCGTAGTCGGCCCAGTCACGCGGCAGCGCGATTGCTCTGAGCGTGCCCTCCCGTGTCGCTGCGGCGATCAGTGCGCGCATACCGCCCATGCTCTCGGCGGACGTGGCCACCGACGGCTTCGCAAGGCTGGTGGTCGGTGTGCTCTCGCAAGCGCTCAGGCCCAGGGCCACAAGAGCGAAGCAGCCGAAGACCGCCGCTGCTCGGCCACACGGTGTAGTCACGGCTGCTCCCGGACGTGGAGGGATGAGATGGTCACCTCGACCGGCTGCCGGCAGCGCCACTGCGCCCGGAGTGGCGGGCCTCCCGCTGCGCCTCCAGGCTTCCTCGGCTCCACTGCGCCGACGAAGTGGTCATCGAGGCCAGGGTACCCGGCCGCCTCGATGGCGGAATGCCGCCCGGGACGCCCGCGATCACCGTCAATTGCCCGGCACTCGGCTTCTCCGTACGCCCTGGGCCTCGCCGCGCCCACACCGGCACCCGGCCTGGGCGACGGCGGAGGGAGGCGGAGGGAAGGGACGTACCGGCTCACCTCACAGCGCGGTGTCGTCCCATTGGCCGAGCAGGATCTCGCCGAGTTCTTCCGCCTCCGGCGTGGCGCCGTGGTGCAGGGACTGTTCGGCCCAGATGACTTTGCCGGTGGGCGTGTAGCGGGTCCCCCAGCGTTCGGCGAAGCGGGCGACCAGGTACAGTCCACGGCCGCCTTCGTCGGTGACCTTCGCCCGGCGCAGCCGCGGTGAGGTGCTGCTGCCGTCGGAGACCTCGAAGATCACGGTGCCCGCAGCGGGATCGCTGATCGGCATCGTGTGCAGCAGCCGGACGGCGATGGGCTCGGCGCCGTAGCGGATGGCGTTGGTGATCAGCTCACTGAGGATGAGTTCGGCGGTGAAGGCGAGCTGCTCCAGCCCCCACTCCGTCAGCCGGCGGGCGCAGGCGGTGCGGACCGGGGCCACCGCCGCCGGGTCACGGGGCACGTCCCACTCTGCGATCTGTTCTGCTCCGAGCCGGTGGGTGCGGGCCACCAGCAGCGCGATGTCATCCCTGGGCCGGTCGGACAGCATGGCCTTCATCACCGCCGCGCAGGTGGCCTCCGGCGTGCGATCTGGCCCTGTCAGAGCGTCGCGCAGAGCCTCCAGACCGGCGTCCAGGTCTCGGGTGCGGTCCTCGATCAGTCCGTCGGTGTAGAGCACCAGCCGGGAACCCTCGGGCACGGTCAGCTCGGCGGTCTCGAAAGGCAGGCCGGCGCCGAGTCCCAGCGGCGGGGAGACGGGCAGCAGAGGGAAGTCGACCGTACCGTCGGGCCGGACCACCGCCGGCCCCGGATGGCCGGCGGTGGCGATGGCCAGCCGCCCGGAGGTGGGGTCGTAGACGGCGTACTGGCAGGTCGCCCCGGTGATCATCCCCTGCCCGTCATCCGCGGTGGCGGTCTCCTCGGCGTCGATCTGCGCGACCAGCTCGTCCAGCCGGCCCAGCAGCTCCTCCACGGGCAGGTCCAGACTGGCGAAGTTGTGCACGGCGGTGCGCAACCGGCCCATGGTCGCCGCGGCGTGCAGACCGTGGCCGACGACATCGCCTACGACCAGCGCCACCCGGGTGCCGGACAGCGGGATGACGTCGAACCAGTCCCCGCCCACTCCGGCCTGGGCCGGCAGGTAGCGGTAGGCCACGTCGAGGGCGGACTGCTCGGGTAGCGCGCGTGGCAGCAGGCTGTGTTGCAGGGTGACGGCCATGGTGTGTTCGCGGGTGTAGCGGCGGGCGTTGTCGATGCACACCGCTGCCCGCGCGGCCAATTCCTCGGCGAAGGAGACGTCCTCGTCCTCGAACGACGGGGAGCCCTGTGCGCGCCAGAAGTCCACCACTCCCAGCACCACGCCGCGGGCGCGCAAGGGAACCACGAGCATGGAGTGGATGCCGTGATCGAGGATCCGCCGGGCACGTTCGGGTTGCTGGGCCCGCCAGCCGTCGGCGGTGCGCAGGTCCCCGAACAGGACCGGTCGGCCTTCGGTCAGCGCCGTGGAGACGGGGTGGGCCGGGACGAACCGGATCAGCTCGCGGACGGGGTGCAGGGGGTGGTCCGGGTCGAGACTGGTGACGGCGATGCGGTGCAACTCGGTGATCCCGGCGGTCGCACCGGAGGATTCCTCGCCGCGCAGGACCGGGTCCAGGAGTTCGACGGTGACGATGTCGGCGAACCTGGGTACCGCCACCTCGGCCAGTTCCTCGGCCGTGCGCTTCACATCGAGCGTGGTGCCGATCTGCAGCCCGGCGTCGTAGAGCAATTTCAACCGTTCGCGTGCCACCTCCGCCCGGCCGGACACGGCCTGCAGCTCGGTGGTGTCCCGGAGCGTCACCACGCTGCCGACCGGTCCGTGGGGTGCGGTGAGCCGCTTGCTGACAGAGAGCAGCCGGTCGGCCGCCAGGTACACCTCGTCGGTGGCGGGGCGGTCGGAGGCCAGCAGCCCGGCGAGGTCCTCGTACAACCCCAGATCGGTGATGTGTCGCCGCTCCGCGTCCGCCGGCAGGTCCAGAAGCCGTCGTGCCTCGTCGTTGGCCAGCAGCAGCCGGCCGTCACCGCCGATGATCAGTACTCCTTCCCGTACTGCGTGCAGGACCGCGTCGTGGTGCTCGTACATCCGGGTCATCTCAGTCGGCCCCAGGCCATGGGTCTGCCGCCGCAGCCGCCGGCTCACCAGGCCCGACCCGCCCGCGGCTACGACAAGGGCCGTGGCGGCGCCGCCGAAGAGGACCGGCAGCTGCCGGTTCACCCTGTGCTGAACCGTCTCGACCGTGACGGGCACGGAGACGACGGCGACGACCGAGCCGTCAGGACCCCTGACGGGAACCGCCGAGATCACGGAAAGCCCCAGTGAGCCCTTGAAAGTACTGGTGAAAGGCTTGCCGGTCGCCGCCGCAGCGTAAGGCCCGATGACCCGTTTCCCGATTTGATGCCGGTCGCTGTGGGTGAGGGTGATCCCGTTCAGCCTGTACACGATGATGGCGTCGACGCCTGCGGCCTTCCGGGCCGCCTCGGCGTGCGGCTGCAGCACGGCCGTCGGGTTCGCGCTGTTCAACGCCGCCACGATCCCCGGGGAGTTCGCGAATGTCTGCGCCGTGGTGAGCGTCCGGTGGCGGGCATCCGTCATCACGTCGCGTTGAGCCTGCACCACGAGCGCCACCAGGGCGGCGGCGGCGAGCAGCATCACAACGGCCAGCTGGAGCAGGAAGACCTGGCCCGCGAGGCTGTGCACGCCCAGCAGCGAGCCCGACCGCCACGCCTCCCCGGCCTGACGGGGCCGACCGGGCCGATGAGTCCTCACGGACGGATCAGGCGTCTCCTGTCCGGATTGACTCGAAACTCCGCTCATATTCCCTTTCTATCGTTTCCGGATGGCGGAGCACGAAGCGACCGGGGCGGACGGGTCCGTACAGCGACGGCGACGAGCACATGTGCGCTGCCGGGTGCCCGCGGCCACGCACGGCCTCTGAGGTCCGATTCGAGCCCACAGGGCGACATCATTCGGCACCAGTACCGGCGGTCGGCAGGCCGTTGCCGGCGGCTTCCCTCTTCACACGTGGGAAGATCGGAGCCTGCCCGACCGGACACGAAGACCGGCTCGACTGCAACCCATGAATTCACCGTCGGTAACCAGCAGACCTGCGTGCGTATGCGACTCATGAAGAGGCGCATCGACCCGCCTGATGCGGCGCTCTTCGGCGGGGTCCGAGCGGCTTGCCGAAAGGATGGTCGGGCGTCGTCCCCCGATGACGGTCGGCCCCGTTTCGGCACCCGGAAAGACCCTGGGCTGCAGGCAGGCCCGCGCTTGCTGGCGCCTCAGCCCCTCTGGCCCTCGGCCGAGAGATGTACGCGGATGTCCTCGGACTCACCGGACCGGCAGCACCGACGTGGACGCCCCGCGTTCGCGGCGAGCATGCCGAGCCCGAGCCGTCCGCGCATGCCGCGCTCCTGCGCGGGCAGGCACCGGCGCCTGCCCGCGGTGTCGGCAACACGGGCAGGACGCGGGAGTCGGGCCGGAGACGGCGGCACGACGAAACTCGCGCCACCGCCTGCCGCTGCCCACGTCGGCCGGCGCGAGCGGCGCTGCCCGCGCGCGGTCAGACCAAGGGCACATCGGCACATCGGCACATCGAGAGGAGGTCTTCCATCATGAACAGCGTCAACCGCCGCACCGTCCTGCTGGCCGGGCTCGGCGTCGCGGGCGCGGGCGCGCTCGCCGTGTGCACCAGCGGCTCCGGCAGCTCCAGCGGGCGCCCCCTCCCTGGTCAGTCCCGACAGCAGGGTGGTCGCCGCCACTGACAAGAAGCGCAAGAGCTGGGCCTTCGCCGGCCGCACTCCGGGCAAGGAGATCCGGCTTTCGGCCGGCGACCCGCTCGCCGCCGAGCTCTCCAAGCAGTTGCCCAACAAGACCGCGACGTCCATCCACTGGCACGGCATAGCCTTCGCTCCGACATGGATGGCGTGCCCCCGGCCACCCAGAGCGCGGTACGGGCCGGGAGCAACTTCACCTATCGTTTCATCGCCGACACCTCCGGCACCTATTTCTTCCACCCGCACGTGGGTGTCCAGCTCGACCGTGGCCTGTACGCCCCGCTGATCGTCGAGGACCCGAACGAGAAGGGTGCAGTACGACGACGAGTGGGTCGTCGTCCTCGACGACCGGGTCGGCGGCGTCACCGGCACCCCCGGCGAGGTCTTCGCCGAACTCAAGCAGGGCATGGGGGGCATGGACCGAGAGTGAGCTGCTCGGCGGTGACGCGGGCGTCGTCAAGTACCCGTCGTCACGAGCGAGTCGATGGAAGGGCGTCGGCGAGCCGTTCGTCGGATGGGTCACTCCGCGACCTCAAGAGCTGTGTCTCGTCCCCTTCTGTGGTCCTCGCCGGACTCCCGCTCCACACGACAGACATGAAACTCACCCGCGCGGATGAACCTTGGGACCGGAAGAGCCGTCAATCAACACGTCGGTAATCATCCGATCCAGTGAAAGGTCTCCCGTGGCCAGGTACGTGCGACTACGACGGTCGCGAATACTCATCGCCCTCACGTCAGCCGTAACCGTCGTCCTGGCCGTCGCGGTGACCATTGCGCTGACGGTCACGACGTACGATCACACGTCGCCGCGCGCCGCCCGGAACAAGGCATCGGGATCGGTGGCCGGGACTGTGGACTGCCGTAAGACGAAGTGCGTGGCCCTCACCTTCGACGGCGGCCCCAGCCCGACGACCCCCAGGCTGCTGGACATCCTGAAGCGGGAGCATCTGCACGCCACGTTTTTCCTGCAGGGCGAGGGCCACATCGGGAGGTACCCCGAGATCCTCCGTCGTATCTCGGACGAGGGCCATGAAATCGGCAATCACACCTGGAACCACAAGATCCTGACGGAGATCGACACGGCCGACGCCCGTGAGGAACTGACCCGCACGCAGAACGCCATCGAGAAGATCACGGGCACCAAGCCCATCCTGATGCGTCCGCCACAGGGTCGCACCAACCGCAAGGTGGCCAAGGTCTGCAAGGAGTTGGGGCTGGCTCAGGTGCTGTGGAGCGTCACGGCCAAGGATTACGAGACGACCGACTCGGCCCTGATCACCAGGCGGGTGCTCGACCAGACCGACCGAGACGGCATCATCCTGCTGCACGACCTGCACAAGGGCACCGTGCCCGCCGTACCGGGGATCCTCAAGGCTCTCAAGCGGCGCGGCTACACCATCGTCACGGTGTCGCAGTTGCTCGCCCCAGCCAGGCCTCAGCCGGGGATGGTCTACCGGCCCTGAGGCCAGGGCTCCAGCGTGCCCCCGTTGGTCTTGGACGGTGGCAGGGGCTGTGTCCGTGCTGGCGCCGTCCGACTCGCCCGGCGGCTCGACCCACAGGAACGCGTCCAGGTGGGAGGGGGCTGTCCGAGTGGGCCCCGCGGTCGGCGCGGGAATCGTCGACGTAGGTCTCGAGGCTGGTGCTGGTGCTCGCCGCCCTGGGGCGTCCGGTGCTGCCCGAACGGGTTGTGCCCAGTCGGGAACATGGTCGGCAGCGGTCGTTGGTGTGGGCCCGCGGGCCTTACGGGTCACGCCCGGGCTGGATCAGCAACCCAGGCGCGCCCCGTGGCGCGGTGTGACGCGAGGCCGCGTGACTTACGGCAGAGCCGCCGTCATGAGGCTCAGGTGCCACACCAGGTTTCACACCGTCGTGCAGGTGGACCCGTTGAGACTGAAGGCCGCCGGCTTGGCGAAGCTGCCGCCGTAGGTGCCCTGGAAGCCGAAGGAGACCTTGCCACCGGCCGGGATCTGCGCGTTGTAGTCGACACTGGTCGCCGTGACCGCTGCGGAGGTCGGAGCGACACCGGCGTTCCAGGCCCCTGTGATCTGCTGCCCGGCCGGCAGCGTGAACGCCAGCTTCCAGCCGTCGACCGGGGAGGAACCGGTGTTGGTGACGGTGACGTCGGCGGTGAAGCCGCCCGGCCAGATGTTCGTCCCGTACGACACGGTGCAGGCCGAGGAGCCTCCGGGGCCGCCGGGACTTCCGCCGCCGGCGTTGATCGTGGAGGAGAACGAGGTCACCGCGAGGCCGGAGCCGTTCTGCCAGGGCTCGAAGCCGGCCTGGACGCTGGTCAGGTACCAGTCGTTCTGTGCCAGCCCCCGTGAGACGGCCTGGCGGACGAAGTCCATGACGTCGAAGTCCCAGCTGTTGATCGCCGACGGGGCGACGAAGGACAGGACGTCGTTGGAGCCGTTGTTGCCGGACCACACCTGCCACTGGCGCCCGGCCACACTGGCCGTGCCGACCTGCGAGCCGACGGGCTGGATGGGACCCGCCTCGTTGAACCAGACCATGATCTCGGTCCGGTTGACACCGTCGGTGCGGGGCGTGGGGTCGAGCCAGATGTCGTACGCGGCGTCGTACACCGCGCCGCTCACATAGCCGTAGGAGATGCCGGTCGGTGCGCTGGATATGCCGCTGAGCTGCGCCGGAAGAGCGGTGCCCGGTGAGCAGTTGGTGTAGTGGCAGCCGTTGTAGACGGACGGATAGGACTTCGGGGCGCCGTTCGTCGGGACCGAGCCGTCGGCCTGCGTGATCCTGAAACCCGAGTCCGTGGCGGTGATGCACTGGGTCTGGCTGGTGCCCCAGCGGTTGTTCTGGACGATGTAGCGGCCCTGGATCGTGGCCGATCCGAACTGTTCGCAGATCGAGGTGTCGGCGTGGGCGGCCGAGGTGGTGCTCAACAGCGCCGCCAGGGCGGCGAGCGAGGCGAGCAGTGCGCCTAACAGACCGTGCGCTCTGTGGAGTACGGGGCGCGATGAGACAGGCATGCGGGGTCCTTCCGGAGGGGTGGGGAGTGATCGCGGGAGCACTCCGGCGTCGTAATGGGAGCGCTCCCATCACCTCCGTTTCGCTGGGACTGTAGGAGAGGGGCATGGTCTTGACAAGACGGTGGGCGCGAGGTCGTCGAAATTCCTTCGAAGGCCCAGGTCAGGGAAACCCGCCAAGGCGTGCCGGAAGGCTGTCGACTTGGGAGCGCTCCCGAACTCGTCGCGGTGATACGACGCTGTCGCACGTGCCGGGCATCGGCGTGGACGCCTCCCGTGGTCGCAGGCGGCGCTCAGGCCGACTCGCGCACCACCAGCTCCGTCCGCAGGATCACGTGGCGCCAGGCCACGGAGGACTCCTCGATCTCCTGGAGAAGCAGCTGGACCATGGTCCGGCCGATGTCCTCCAGGGGCTGACGCACCGTGGTCAGCCGCGGCTCGGTGCGCTCGGCCAGCGGAAAGTCGTCGAAGCCGATGACGGCGACGTCCTCCGGTACCCGGCGTCCCGCCGCGCGCAGCGTCTCCAGGGCACCTACGGCCGTGGTGTCCGAAGCGGCGAGGACGCCGTCGATCTCCGGATGCCGTTCGAGGAGCTGGGCCATGGCCCGGCGACCGCTCTCCTCGGTGAAGTCGCCCTCGGCGACCCACGACGGCTGGGCGTCCAGGCCGGCCAGCGCCAGGGCCTCGCGGTAGCCACGCAGCCGGCACTGGGCGACGTACATGTCGAGCGGCCCTGTGATGGTGGCGATCGCTCGTCGTTCTGTGGCCAGCAGGTGGGTGACCGCGCTGCGGGCACCGCCGACGTTGTCCGCGTCGACGTAGCTGACGTGCTCGTCGCCCGAGCGGCGCCCCAGCAGCACGGTCGGCAGACGGGCCTCGGCGAGCATGTCGGGCAGTGGATCGTCGGCGTGTACGGATATCAGCAGCGCGCCGTCGACCCGGCCGCCGCGGGCGTATTCGAGGAAGCGCTGCCGCTCCGCGTCCGAGCGGACCAGGGTCAGCAGCAGTTGCGGCCCGGTGTCGGTCAGCGTGTCACCGATAGCGCGGACGATCTCGGAGAAAAACGGCTCGGCGAAGAGCCGCCAGTCCGGCTCCATCATGACGAGCGCGACGGCGTCGGCCCGCCGCCCGGCGAGGGACCGGGCCGCCAGATTGGGCACGTACCCCAGTTCCGCGATGGCTTGCTGCACGGCTCGTCGCGTCGACTCCTTGACACCCGCCGCGTTGTTGACGACGCGGGAGACCGTGCCGCGGCCCACTCCGGCGCGGGCGGCCACCTCCTCCAGCGTTGGAGTACCCGGGCGCCTGCCCATGACCACCTCCCCCACGAGATCACCGATATTACGGTCCCGACGACTCCGGGCACAGCTCTTCCAGCGGCTTCAAAGCCCGCAACCACCTGGCAGTCCGTACGACTTCAGTGCGTGCGCCGCAAACCCTGACCGGCGATCTGCGGGGGGGGGGGAGAGGGAGAGGAGGCAGCCCCGTCGTCGACGAGTTCGTCACCCACCCACAGCAACGGTGGACGGTGAATGGTGGGCTACGTCAGCAAGGCAGCAGACTGCATGAGTTGCGCGAGCGGGAAGTCGCCGAAAGGCGCCGTGACATCGGGACCGGGCGATCATGTGCGGGGCGGGCGGCCGGGTCCGTGGGCGGCGCCGGTCAGCCGCCGAGCGTCCCCGGTGTCGCCTGCTCCGCCCAGATGACCTTGCCGTCCTTGGTGTAGCGCGTGCCCCAGCGCTCGGCGAACTGGGCCACGAGGAAGAGGCCCCGTCCGCCCTCGTCCGTGCTGGCCGCATAGCGCAGATGCGGCGAGGTGCTGCTGTGGTCGGAGACCTCGCAGATGAGCGCACGGTCGCGGATCAACCGCGCCTTGATGGGCCCTGTGGCGTGGCGCATGGCGTTGGTGATCAGTTCGCTGCAGATCAGCTCCGTGGTGTCCACGAGGTCCTCCAGCCCCCACTCCATGAGCCGGGCGGAGACGGCGGCGCGTACGCGGCGAACGGCGGCAGGGTCGCACTCCACGTCCCACTCGGCGACCTGCCCGGGCCCCAGCACCCGCGTACGGGCGACGAGCAGCGCGATGTCGTCGCTCTGGAGCTCCGGGAGCAGGGCGTCGAGCACGGCGTCGCAGGTCTCCTCGGGCGACTGGTCCGCGCGCGCCAGCGTCTCGCGGAGCAGCCGGAGCCCGGTGTCGACGTCCAGGTCGCGGCGCTCGACGAGGCCGTCGGTGAACAGGACGAGCCGGCTGCCCTCGGGCAGACGCAACTCGGCGTACTCGAAGGGCAGTCCGCCGATGCCGAGGGGAAGGCAGGACGGCACGTCCAGGAACTCCACCGTCCCGTCGGGGCGTACGAGCGCGGGTGCGAGGTGGCCGGCGCTGGCGATGGCACAGTTGCCGGACACGGAGTCGTAGACCGCGTACAGGCAGGTGGCGCCGGTGACGGTGGTCTTGTCGCCGGCCGCGATCGCGTCCTGGTCGATAAGGGCGACCAACTCGTCGAGGTGGCTGAGGAGTTCGTCGGGCGGCAGGTCCAGGGGGGTGGAGAAGTTGTGCACGGCGGTGCGCAGCTGCCCCATGGTGGCTGCGGCATGCAGTCCGTGCCCGACGATGTCGCCCATGACCAGCGCCACCCTGGCGCCCGGCAGCGGGATGACGTCGAACCAGTCGCCGCCGACTGCCTGCGCGGGGAGGTAACGGGAAGCGACCTCGACGGCGTTCTGTTCGGGCAGCGCGCGGGGCAGCAGTCTCCGCTGCAGCGCCACGGCCAAGCCGTGCTCGCGGGTGTAGCGGCGTGCGTTGTCGAGGGACACGGCGGCTCGGGTTGCCAGTTCGGCCGCGAGGGAGAGATCGTCCTGATCGAAGGGCTCGGGCTTCTCGGAGCGCCAGAAGTGGACGACGCCCAGCAGCACGCCGCGGGCGGACAGCGGCGCCGTGATGAGCGAATGGATCCCGTAGTCGATGATGCGGGAGCCCCGCGCGGGGTCCACCTCCTGCCATCGCGTGGCATCACGCAGACGAGGCACCAGGACCGCCTGCCCGCTCTCGACGCTGCGGGCCTGCGGCGAGGACGGCCCGAAAGTGATCAGGTCACCGACGGCGAAGAAGGGAGCGTCGTCGCGGATGCCGCTGACGGCCGCGCGCTGCATCCGCTTGCTGCCGTTGCCTGTGCCGTTCATCCCCAGTTCCTCGTCGCGCAGCACGGACTCGGCCAGGTCGACGGCGACGTAGTCGGCGAAGCGCGGAACCGCGACCTGCGTCAGCTCTTCGGCTGTACGGGTCACATCGAGGGTGGTGCCGATGCCGCCGGTCGCGTCGTAGAGCAATTTCAGCCGCCACCGGACCAGCTCGACCCGCTGCGACGCCTCGCCGATCATCTCCATCACTTCTTCGGTGCCGACCTCCTCCTCTCCGGCCACCGCGGCGATCGCAAGACGCGCGGACGCGGCGCCCACCGAACCAGCGAGCTGGGCTTCCGCGTGATGGACCAGCTCCGGCGGCGCTTCGGCTGCCAGTGAGTCCGGTCTTCCTCCAGGGTAGGAGCGCAGCGCCCGCTGGGCGCCCTCCCGCCCGAGGAAGCGCTCCAGCAGGGTCTGCAGTTCGCCGACCGTGGCACGGACCTGCCAGCGCCGCACCCTGACAGGCTCTTCGAGGATCTCGACGAACTGCACCGCCTGCGCCCGCTCGGCAGCGTCCGGTCGGTCCGCGAGGGAGACTGCGACATACCCGCCGAAGTTCAGCAGGACACTCCAGAACATCGCATGGCTGATCGGGTCCATTCCCGCCACGCCCAGCAGATGCTGCGGCCGGAGCAGCCCGATGCCGAGCGGGCCCTCCCGCAAGAAGGAAGCAGACAGCAACCCGGCATCGGCGAAGGTCGGCAGCACCAGGGTGTACGCCCACACGGCGAACCCCGCCACCAGGCCGACCAGCACTCCTCGGCGGGTACCACCCTTCCAGAACAGGCCGCCCAGGATGGCGGGCGCGAACTGTGCCACAGCCGCGAACGACACCAGGCCGATCGACACCAATGCCGTCTGTTCGCCCGCAAGCCGAAAGTACGCGTACCCGAGCAGCAGGACCAGCACGATGGTCGCCCGGCGAATGCCCAGCACCAGCCCGGCAAGGTTGTCCCGGCGCGCCAGCCGGGACTTGCTGCGCAGCAGCAGCGGCATCACGAGTGAGTTCGACACCATGGTGCTGAGCGCGATCGTCTCAACGATGATCATACTGGTGGCCGCGCTGAGGCCGCCGATGAAGACGAGCAGGGCGAGTGCCTCCTGGCCTTCGGCCATCGGCAGGGTCAGCACATAGGTGTCGGCGTCGACGGCCTTTCCGAACCGCAGAAGCCCGCCGGCTGCGATCGGAAGCACGAAGATGCTGATCGCGAGCAGGTACAGCGGGAACAGCCACATCGCCCGCTTGAGGTGCTTCTCGTCGACGTTCTCGACAACGCTGATCTGCCACTGCCGGGGCAGCAGCACGATCGCCAGCATGGACAGCACCATGAGCCAGACCCACATGCCGTAGCCGGTCTGCTCGTGCAGCGTGAACATCGTGGTGAGGCCGGCGTCCGCGGCCCGGGAGAACAGGTCGTGGAGCCCCCCGAACATCCAGAAGGCCACAAAAATCCCGGCCGAGAGGAACGCCACGAGCTTGACCACGGACTCGAACGCGATGGCGGCGACCATGCCCTCGTGGCGTTCGGTGGCGTCCAGATGGCGGGTGCCGAAGACGATGGTGAACGCGGCGAGCACCAGCGCTGCATACAACCCGGTGTCCTGAAACAGCGGGATATGGCCCGGCTCGGAGGTGACCACGGGGTGCCGTCGAATGACCGCAAAGGTGGTGGAGACCGCCTTGAGCTGCAGCGAGATGTAGGGAACAACCCCCACCACAGCGATGATCGTCACCAGACAACCCAGCGCGGTGCTCTTGCCGTAGCGGGCGGAGACGAAGTCGGCCAGCGAGGTGATCCGGTGCTGGTGGCTTATCCGGATGATTCTGCGCAGCACCAGCCAGCCCAGCGCGAGCATGAGCGTCGGCCCCAGGTAGATCGGCAGGAAGCCGACTCCAGCCCTGGCTGCCCAGCCCACGCTGCCGTAGTAAGTCCACGAGGTGGCGTACACGGCGAAGGACAGGGCGTAGATCGTGGCATTGTTGATGATGCTCCGACCGGAATCTGCCCGCCGGTCACCGTAGAAGGCCACAGCGAAGAGCAGACCGAGGTACCCGGCCGAAACAGCGACGATGAACCAGGTCTGGAGCACGGCCTACCTCGATCTGCCGCCGATCACGGCGACCAGACCGATCACGATCGCCCAGACGAGAAACAGGTAAGCCGCGAGAACGGGGACGCCGAAGACCTGGCCCATGTGATCGAACCGCGCCAAGAACGGCGGAACGAACAGCACGAACCCCAACGCCGCTACGGCCGTCAGGCGCAGACTGAGCTGCTCGTCGTCTCGCGACTGCGCCATGAGCCGCCTCCACATCCTCAATGTCAGGCTTTGCGACGCACACCCGAATTCGACCGATGTCAAACCGCGGCGTCGATCGGTGCCGTAGTGACGCGCACTCTGCTCAGTTCAACACGGCACCGAGACGCCCGCTACCTCGCCGAGCCGCCACCCCCACTACCTGCTGTGCGTGAAGGGCGGCCGGCCGGCCCGGCGCGCCCATTGAAGATCCGCCATCTTGAAGTCGCTGGTCATGCGGCCGTGTGAATCGTTGATCGTGTTCTCGTGCTGGTCGCGGGCGGTTGTCGGAGTTCGAGATCGTCTGCCACCTCGGCGATCACGGATCCGCGGCTTCCCCGGCGTGCGCGAGGCACCTGTCCGTGATGTCGGCAACCGCCTCCGCGGCGCTCACGCAGACCATGTCCATGAGTGTGAGGGCCTTTCTGCTGCTACTTGCGTATGGCGTCCGAGATCGGCTTGGCACCACCGTGCGCGGTGAGGCCGCCGTCGACCGGGATCTCGGCTCCGGTGATGAAGGACGCGTCGTCGGAGAGGAGGAAGGTGACGAGCGGGGTGATGTCGTCGGCGGTGCCGGTGCGGCCCAGCGGAGTCCCGGCGAGGTTGGCCACGCGGAACGCGGGCGCTGCGGAGGCGGTCATGTCCGTCTCGATGAAACCGGGGTGGATGATGTTGACACGGATGCCGCGCGGCCCCAGTTCCATGGCGGCGGTGGCCGACAGACCGCGCAGTGCCCACTTGCCGGCCGTGTACGCGACCGGGTAGTGGGCGGTCAGCGCCGCCGACGAACCGATGTTCACGATCGACGCCCCCGGGCGCATCAGCGGCGTCAGCTGCTGGATGCCCAGGAGTGGACCGGTGACGTTGACCCCGTGGACCCGGGCCATGTCCTCGGGGCGCACGTCGTCGATGCGAGCGCGCCAGGTGACGCCCGCATTGTTGACCAGGCCGTGCACCTGTCCGTACGCCTCGCGCAGGTCGGCGGCGAGCTCCGCCCAGTCCTGCTCGCTGGTGACGTCGAGGCGGCGGCAGCCGGGTGCGTCCGTCACGTCGGTGGCGATCACCCGGGCGCCCTCGCGCGTCAGTGCCTCGGCCTCCGCGGCGCCCTGGCCGCGGGCGGCACCCGTGACGACGACGACCTTGCCGAGCACGGCCTCGGGGATCAATGGAACCGTGGTTATCGGTGAGATGGATCATGGTGGGCGCCTCTACCACGGGTGCTGGCCTTCGCGCAGGGGTTCGGGTCACGGCTAACTGATCGGGCGTCAGTCCGGCTACCCTCCGCCCGTGCCGGTTGAGTTCTTAACTGATGAGCAGGCCGAGGCGTACGGACGGTTCGTTGAGGAGCCGACCGCCCGGAGCTGGAGCGGTTCTTCTACCTGGACGACGTGGACCGGGACCTGATCGCGCTGAGGCGCGCGCCCCACCAGCAGCTCGGGTTCGCGGTGCAGATGTGCACCGTCCGGTACGTGGGCCGGTTCCTGGTGGACGACCCGCTGGACGTGCCGTGGTCGGTGGTCGAGCACCTGGCCGTGCAGCTGGGGATCGAGGACCCCTCGGTGGTGAAGCGGTACGCCGAGCGCCGGCAGACCGCGTACGACCACGCCTGGGAGATCCGGGACGCCTACGGCTACCACCAGTTCGAGGACCACGAGTGGGGCCGGAAGTTCCGCACGTTCCTGCACGGGCGGGCCTGGACGCACGCCGAGGGGCCGGTGGCGCTGTTCAACCAGGCGGTCGGGTGGCTGCGGCGCAACCGGGTGCTGCTGCCGGGCGTCTCGGTGCTCGCCAAGCAGGTCGCCGCGGTGCAAGGTCGCGGAGAACCGGTTGCGCGCGACCGTGGCCAACGCGGCCCGGCGTGCGGACGCCGCACTGCCCGCCGACCTGGTGGCGCTGCTCGAAGTGCCGGAGGGCAGGCGGGTGTCGGAGCTGGAGCGGCTGCGCCGGCCGCCGACGCGCACGACCGGCACCAGCATGGCCAAGGCGCTGGAGCGGGTGGAGGAGATCTCGGGGTTCCGGCTGGGCCGGGTGAAGGTGGACAAGGTGCCACCGAACCGGCTGGCGACGCTGGCCCGGGTCGGGCTGGGGTCGAAGGCGCCGATCCTGGAGCGCACCCCGGAGCCGCGCCGCACCGCGCTGCTGACCTCGGTGGTGCGGCACCTGGAAGCCTCCGCGATCGACGACGCGCTGGACGTGTTCGCGCTGCTGATGCAGGTGAAGCTGCTGAACGCGGCGAAGCGGGCCACGGACAAGGACTGGCTGGCCTCCTGGCCGCGCTTGGCGAAGGCATCGCGCACCGTGCAGGCGGCGTACCGGCTGTGGAGCGGGCAGCTGGACCTGGTCGCCGAGGCCGGCGCCGACCTGGACGCGGCGGCGATGTACCGGGCCCTGGAGGCCGAGGTGGGCCCGCGCGCCGAGGTTGAGGCCGCCGCGCGGCTGCTGGACGAGCTGCTGCCGCCGGGCGACGACGAGGCCGAGGCGGAGATGCGCCGCGCGCTGGCCGGCCGCTACAACACCGTGCGCCCGTTCCTGTCCCTGCTCGGCGAATCCTCGGCGCTGGGCGCGGCCTCCGGCGGGCGGCGGGTGCTGGAGGCGGTCAAGCGGCTGCCGGCGCTGGCCCGGCGCAAGGTGAAGGCCAAGCCGCTGCTGCCGCGCGAGATCGACCAGAAGCTGGTGCCGTCGGCCTGGAAGAAGGCGGTGTTCTCCAACCCCGAGCTGCCGCAGGGGGCAGTGGACCGCGACGCCTACGTGGTGTGCGTGCTGGAGCAGCTCTACCGCGCGCTCGGGCGCCGGGACGTGTTCGCCTCCCCGTCCGCGCGCTGGGCCGATCCGAGGGCCCGGCTGCTGGACGGGCCACAGTGGGAGGCGGTGCAGGCGGACGTGCTGCACGGCCTGAGCCTGGATCAGCCGGTGGCCGAGCACCTGGCCGAGCGGGTCGGTGCGCTGGACGCGGCTTGGCGGCTGATGGCCGAGCGGCTGGAGGAGGCCGGGCAGGACGCGAAGCTGAGCTTCGTGGTGCAGCCGAACGGCCGGTTGAAGCTGAACGTGGACCGGCTCGGCGCGCTCGGCGAGTCGAAGTCGCTGCGGTGGCTGCGGCGGACCGCCGCGGCGATGCTGCCCAGGGTCGACCTGCCGGACCTGCTGTTCGAGGTGGACTCCTGGACCGGGTTCCTGGACGCCTTCGTGCACCTGGACGGCGGCCGGCCCCGGATGGAGCGGGTGAAGACCTCGCTGGTGGCGCTGCTGGTCGCCGAGGCGTGCAACATCGGCTACACCCCGGTCATCGACGCGGACGACGAGGCGCTGACGAGGGCCCGGCTGGTGCACGTGGACCAGTACTACCTGCGGTCCGACACGATCGCCGCCGCGAACGCCAGCCTCATCACGGCCCAGGGGCGGGTGCCGATCGTCGCGCACTGGGGCGAGGGCCTGCTGGCCTCGGTGGACGGGCTGCGGTTCGTCGTGCCGAAGCGCACGATCAGCGCCGGGCCGTCACCCACGTACTACCACTTCAAAAGGGGCATTACATGGCTAAATGCCGTAAATGACCAGGTTGCTGGCATCGGGCAGATGGTGGTGCCGGGAACCCCGCGCGACTCGCTGCACATCCTGGACACCCTGCTGAACCTCGACGCCGGCGCCCGCCCGGAGATGGTCGCCACCGACAACGCCTCCTGCTCCGACATGGTCTTCGGGCTGTTCTCGATGCTCGGCTACAACTTCTCGCCCCGCTTCCGCGACCTGGCCGACCAGCGGTTCTGGTGGGCCGAACTGCCCGGCGTCACCACCGGCGACTACGGGCCGCTGGAGCCACTGGCCCGCAACCGGGTCAACCTCACCAAGGTGGTCACCCACTGGCCGGACATGCTGCGGGTGGCCGGCTCCCTGGTGACCGGCCAGGTCCGCGCCTACGACCTGCTGCGGATGTTCGGCCGCGAAGGCCGCCCCACCCCGCTGGGCACCGCGTTCGCCGAGTACGGGCGGATCGCCAAGACGCTGCACCTGCTGCGGGTGGTCGACCCGGTGGACGACACCTACCGGCGGCAGATGAACCGCCAGCTCACCGTCCAGGAGTCCAGGCACAAGCTCGCCCGCGACATCTGCCACGGCAAGCGCGGGCAGATCATGCAGGCGTACAGGACGGGGCAGGAGGACCAGCTCGGCGCGCTCGGCCTGGTCCTCAACGCCGCGGTGCTGTGGACCACCCGCTACCTGGACGCCGCCGTCGAGCAGCTGCGCGCGCTGCCCGCCGAGGAACGCGAGCACCAAGTGCTGGACGAGGACGTGGCCCGGCTCTCCCCGCTCAAGCACGCCAACCTCAACGTGCTCGGCCGCTACAGCTTCCGGCCCTCCGTCCCGGCCGGCGGCGACCTGCGGCCCCTGCGCGACCCGGCCGAGGCCGACGACGAGGACACCGACGAGTGAGTACCGTTTGCGCCCGTACGCGGGACAGCGAGAGGAAGGTCCGAGGGGTGCGACCTGGTTGTGCGGCCTGCTACGGCTACGCCGTCGCCGAAGCCGACGTGCTGGAGCACGAGGAGGAGGCCGGCGGGAGCTTCGACAGCTGGTACGAGGCCCTGACCGAGATGCGGGACGCCCACGTCGAGCGCGCCCACCCGGACGGCCCGGACCAGCCCGCTCCTGCCGCGGCCGTGGCGCCGCTGGGGTGAACTCCGCGATCGTGACGTCCAGGCGTGGTACCGGCCAGTAGGGGCGGGAGAGCGCAACGCGCGCCCGGGCGGGTCGCCCCGGATGCGGCGCTGTTCGGTGCAGCGGGCGCGGTACGCCTGTGCAGGACGTCGAGGACGTCGAGGATGTGCTGGTTGCCGCGTACGAGGCGGAACATCTCGGAGATGTGCACGGTGTCGCCTGGCCGCGCGTATGCCAGCAGCTCGCCGGGAGTCGAGAGCACCGTTGGCGTGTCGGGGCAGCGGTGGAGATGGTGTCTAGCCGGCGCCGGCCTCGTGGTTGTCGACCAGCTCGTGGATGGTCTGATCGAGCTGCTGCCGCAGTAGCTCCGTGCGTAATGCCTCTACTGCGACGGCGAGGCGCCCTTGTCCAGGCCCAGCGCCCTCGGCGAAGATCTTGTGCTTGTGAGGCCGTCTGGCCATCACACTCGGCAGATATCCCTTGGAGGCGGTATGGAAACCGGCATCGTGAAGTGGTTCAACGATGCAAAGGGATTCGGCATCATCATTTCAAACAGCAGCGGCGAAGAGCTTCTCGCTCACTTCTCCGAGATCACGATGAACGGGTTCAAGACCCTCAAGGAGGGCCAGATGGTGGCCTTCACCGTCAAGACCGGCCCGAAGGGCAACCTAGCAGCCAACATCCAGGCCGTCTGATCCCCAGCCCTTCCAGCCGCATAGGGGTAGTCAGCCATGTGGGCTGACCACCCCTGGTCATCTCGGCCCCAAGACCCGATGGCGGGGCGGATCTGGAGAAGGGCTACCGGGGGACTTTGGCAGCACCCGGCCGCTTTGGCTCTGTTCACCAGAGTGCTGGTGAACAGAGCTACCCCCCCTCGTCGGCCCTGTCCTCGTATAGCTACGGCGAACGGACATGTAGCGCTGCGTGACGCTCGGGGTCAGTCCTCTTCTCCCGCCAGGACGCGGTCGGCCGCGTAGTGCGGGCAGGAGAGCAGGTGCCACGTCACGGTGAGGCGGGCCTCGGCCGCGGTGAGAGGGGTGTCGCCGAGATAAGCGCCAAGGCCGCCAGTAGTTGATCTTGAGCGGCCCGGGGTCAGTGAGGCCGCAGTTGGCGCTGGGATCGATCATGGCCGTCGCCGGTCCTTTGTGCTCCTAGGATTGCGAGGGTGACGGCAAGAACCAGTGACATCGAGAAGGCGGCCGGTGTGCTGCGTGCCGGCGGCCTGGTGGCTCTCCCGACCGAGACCGTCTACGGACTGGGCGCCAACGCTGAGGACCCAGCCGCCGTCTCGCGCATCTTCCAGGTCAAGGGGCGCCCGCCCTCGCACCCGCTGATCGTGCACATCGCCAGCGCGGAGCACCTGGACGACTGGGTCGAGGACGTGCCCGCGACGGCCCGCCTGCTGGCCGAACGCTTCTGGCCGGGGCCCCTCACGCTGGTCCTTCGGCGCGGGTGCCGGGTGCCTCTGGAGGCGACCGGTGGCTTGGAGACGGTGGCCGTGCGCGTGCCTGACCACCCCGTCGCACTCGCGCTGCTGTCGGCCTTCGGCGGCGGTGTCACGGCCCCGTCCGCCAACCGCTTCGGCTCGGTGAGCCCCACGACCGCGGACGACGTCCGTGCCGAGCTCGGCGACGCCGTCGACTTCGTGCTGGACGGCGGCCCTTGCGAGGTCGGTGTCGAGTCGACCATCGTCGACGCCACCGGCGAGATCCCGACCATCCTGCGGCCCGGCGGGGTGACGCGCGAGGACCTCGAAGCAGTGCTGGGATGCCCGCTCGCGGTCCCTGCGACCAGCCACATCCGGGTGCCGGGCCAGCATCCGTCGCACTACGCGCCGCGGGCGCGGGTCGTCCTGGTCGAGCCGGAGAAGGTCGTCGCCGAGGCGGAGCTGGCGCAGGAGCTGGGGCACCGGGTCGGCGTCTTTCTTCCTGCCGCCTTCGCCGGCGCCGAGGTGAAGGCTCACGCGGTGGTGCAGGTCCCCGGTTCGATGGCCGCCTATGCGCGCGGGCTGTACGGGTTCCTGCGTGAACTCGACCAGCGGGGGTGCGACCTCATCGTCGCGTCACTGCCGGCGGAGGAGGGGCTGGGACTGGCGATCGTCAACCGGCTCCGCCGCGCCGCGGGGCCCCGGACCACCGTGTGACCAGCGCCGACACCCTGCCCTTACTGCTCCCGGGTGCGGGGACCTGGCGGATTCGTGGCGGATTCGGCTGAGCTTGCGCCGGTCTGGCAGGCCGGGCACAGCTCGTGCCGTCCGTCGTCGGTGACGACCGTTCCCCATCCCCGGCACACCTCGCAGCCCGCGGCCCGCGCCAGGTCGGCGCGGGGGGCGGTGCTGGGCGCGTGGTCGGCTCCGTGAGCCATCGGGTGGTGCCCTTCCGGGGTGATCGAGCGGTGAACCCGGTGGGTTGGCTCTGTTCGCGGAAATGGGCAGCGTTTCGACAGCGGTTCGGGAGGCAGGCAACGGTTGGTGGACGGCCCAGATGTTCACGGCTTCTGGCAGCAGTCGCGCTGCCTCGCATCTGGGTTCCGCACGTGAGCGGCCGTGACGCAGCCCTCCGCCGGTCGAGCTGACGGAGGGCTGCCGGTTGTTCTGGGTCAGGTGCCTAGGCCCTCTTCACGACACCGAAGAACGGGGCCCCGTCCTACGGGGTTGTGCCGTCTGACGGCCCGGAGAATCCGATGATGGGCCTCGGGACCAGAACCGTCACGGGACCACGAGTCTGTTCTAGCTGACGCCGCGGTGTACGCACATCAGTTGTGCGTGGGTGCCGTTCTTGTCTTTGCCTGCGATGAGGGCGGGGCCGTGGGCGCTGGCGTGGCCGGTCTGGGCGCCGTTGTTCCAACTGGTGCCGTCGAACCGTGTCCAGAACATCTGCTCGACGGTGCCGCCCTTGTAGACGCAGTAGAGCTTGTTATCGAAGACCTCCAGTGCCGGGCCGTCATCGCTCTCCTGGGTACCGATGGGCTGTCCGCCGCTCCAGCTGGTGCCGTCGAACCGGGTCCAGAACAGCTGTCGGTCGTGGGACCCGGTGTAGACGCAGTACAGGGCGCCGTTGTAGGCGGCCAGAGCAGGTTCCGCGCCGGTTTTCTGGCTGCCGATCGGCTGTCCGCCGCTCCAGGTGGTGCCGTCGAACCGCGTCCAGAACAGCCGTGCGTCATAGGCCCCGCGGTAGACGCAGTACAGGCGGTTGTTGAAGACGCCCAGCGCCGGCCCGGTCCCGGTCTGCTGACTGCCCATCTGCTGGGCGTTCCCCCAGCGGTTTCCGTCATAGCTGACGGAGTGCAGGGTTTTGCCGTCGGTCCCGCGGTGCACGCCAGGGCCGGGGAGGAGGGGCTGGCGTAGTTGCCGGGCATCTGGGTTCCCGGGCTCCAGCCGCCTCCATCGGGGTCGTAGACCGTCCAGAACAGGTGCTGCTGGTGCGAGCCGCGGTACACGCAGTAGATCTTGCCCTTGTACATGGCAAGCGCGGGGTTTTCAGCGGTCATCTGGCCGACGAACTTCTCGCTCGCGCTCCAGCCGTTGTCCGGCTCGTACACGTTCCAGTACAGGGCCATGTCCTCCACCCTGACCCGCACTGGGATCAGCCAGCCGGGAGCCAGCCATGGGGAGACGAGCTTGCAGGCCCCGCCGTCAGCGACCTGCTTGATCCACTCGCCACGGACCTTCGCGTACACCTCGACGATCGTGCCGTAGGGCTCAGGTAGAAACGCCGAGACGAAATCTCCGATCAGCTCTGCGACGTCGGGTGCAATCGCCGCTGCTTCGGCGTTCATGTGGACCTCGAACTTCCACCACTTGGTTTCCACCCACACTTTAAGGCCCCGGGCCTTGAGTTCTTCCTGAGCCCGCTCTGACCGTTCGAGCACGGCGGCCGTGGGAGTGAAAGCCCGAGGGTCCTTGGTTTCGTCCTCACTTGCGGTGCTGAGTTCCTCTGTTGCCACTGGACTCTCCTGCCTGCTCAACCGGACCGGCTGGCGACGCACGGCCCGTGCGCGGCTCGTCCCGCACCCCACCATGAGAGCAGTTAGTAACCGCACGACACTGCCTGTAGTCGAGATTGGCGGGAAGTCGTCTCACCTGTGCGTTCGGTGCGGAACGCCAAGCCGTCCCACCGCCGCGAGGGTGCGCGGGTCGGGGCACCGTCGCCGACGCAGTGGCCAGGTCCCAATCCAAGATTCGGCGATAGAACATCAGCCTGATTGCTGGTTCAGCCGCCATCATTCTGTCCGCCTTCGACAAGCTCGGCTTCGAGGGCGGCGATGCGCTTCTCCGCGAAATAGCTATACGAGGACTGGGCCTTGCCCGCTGGTGAAGACGACTGCCAACGGGTGCCTCCCGTTCTCGTGAACACCGCTTATTCGCGCGAGCGTGCGACTTCCAACCTCGTGTCAAAACGACGTCGCTACTCGCGTACAAAGCCAGTAGGTCCCCCATCCACGTATACGGGTCTCCTCACACCGGGGCAAATCACTCCGTGGCAGTCACGGTCGGGGCGGTCAGGACGCGGCGGGTACCGCCGCATCGAGGCCGCGAGAGGCGACGAGCTGTGCACTGCCGTCGGCCAGTCGGTAGGACAGCCCCACCACGCCGAGGCGGCCTGCGGCCACCCGCTCGGCCAGGACGCGGGAGCGTTCGAGCAGCAGGTCCACGGTGTTCTCGATGTGTTCGGCCAGGATCTCTTCGGCCTGGTCGCGTCCGGTGGCGCGGGCTGCCAGCACGCTCGGCGTCACCCGTTCGACAACGTCACGGACGAAGCCGCCGGGCACCCTGCCGCCGTCGGCGGCGGCACGGGCGGCTGCGATGGCCCCGCACGAGTCGTGGCCGAGCACGACGACGAGCGGGGCGTCGAGCACGCTCACGCCGTACTCGATGGAACCGAGGACTTCTGCACCGGCGACATGCCCCGCGGTGCGCACCACGAACAGGTCGCCCAGGCCGCGGTCGAAGATGATTTCGGCGGCCAGGCGGGAGTCGGAGCACCCGAACAGCACGGCGAAGGGCTGCTGGGACGGTGCGGTCTCGGTGCGGCGTACGGCGTCTTGGTTCGGGTGCTCGGGGGTGCCTGAGACGAAGCGCTGGTTACCGGCCATGAGCAGCTTGAAGGCGTCGCGGGGTGTCGGGTTCTGGATCTCGGTCATGGCGGCAGCCTACGAGCCGGCACCAGCCGTCGCACCGCCTGGTCCCGCCGGAGCTCACCAGGTCGGGCCACACCGACGGCCTTGCCATCACTCCCAGGCGCCCGGCGAGAGCGGCCTCGGTATGGAACCTCAGCGCGCGACGGTGCTGCCCCGCCCCGTACGCCGACCGGTCCAGGACCCTCCGTTCGTCGTCCACATCCGCACAACGGGCCAGGTGCCGCCCGCGCTGTCGGCCGAACGAGGGCGGACCGCCCGGGATCACTCGCCATCCCCGCCGTTGCGGGCCTGCGCCAGCAGCTGGGCCACCACGCCCTTCGCTCCGTCGTCGGTCTGCTCAGTGAGCGCGTCAATCACCTCGTCGCTCGTGCCGTCGAGAACCTGCTGCGTGAGGCGATCCATCAGCCCGGGGTCGGTGCCGCTACCGGGGCCGGTGAGGTCCACTCGGGTCGGCCGACGCGGGGCGATGATCTCCGGCCCGGCCGGTGCCTCGGTCGCCTCGCTTTCGGCGAGCGCGCGGTAGACGGAGGCGACGGAGGGGTGCTGACCTGCGTTCTTGCCGGTCTTGATGGTCAGCTTCTTGGCGATCTCCGGGACGGGGACGCCCTTGTCCTTGAGTGCGCGGGCGAACAGGAGCATGTCGTCGTCGATGACCTTCGGCCGTCCGCCGTGGTTGCCCTTGGTCGCGGCGGCGACCTGACCTTCCAGGGTCTTCTCCCGGATGTAGTTGCGGTCGAGCTGGGCGGCGACGGCGAGCACGGCGAAGAACATCGCGCCCATGTCGTTGGGGTCGTAGATGCCGGTGAGGGGGCCGGTGAGGAGTTCGAGCTGGACGCCGGCCCTCTGGAGCTGGTTGGACAGGGTCATCAGCTCGGCGGCGTTGCGGGCGAGGCGCTTGAGCTCGTGGACGGTGAGGATGACCTCCTGGTCGGGGGCGGCCTCCTTGATGTCGTACGCCAGCTTCAGCGCCTGCTCCAGCTTCGGCCGGGTCTTCACCCGGGTGCTGATCTTCTCGGAGAAGATCCGCTTGCACAGTGGTTCGAGCGCGTCGAGCTGGCTCTGCAACTCCTGCTGGGCGGTCGAGCAGCGGGCGTACCCGATCCGGATCGGCTTGGCCGCCGGCGCCGCCGGGGCGGCCTCGACGGGCGGGCCCGGCTTCCACGGCCGTCCCGAGCCGCGGTCCTCGGGCACGAGGACGTCGAGTTCCTCGCGGAGTGCGGGCACGAGGATGAAGCGGGCGGTGTGGTACTTCGTCGTGGTCTTCCCGCCGCGGGTGCGGCAGGGACTGCCGGCCGGGGCGTCACACTTCGGACAGTCGTTTCGTTCTACCGCGATTGCAGCTTGATCGGGCGTCAGATCCACCCCGGAAGTCTGTCAGAACTGTCTCGCACAACGTGCGGGTTTTGAGAGGACTTCTGCGAGTCGCGACCTGCGGAAACGTGATCGCTTTCGGGGCTCTCGCAGAACTCTCGCAACCGGTCATTTCTGCGAAGGACACACCGTCACCGTCGTCACTCACTGCTACACCAGTGCGGCGCCCGACCGCCCCAGCAGGATCTCCGCGGCCTTCAACAGGACGTCGCCCGACTCCTCCACCAAGGCCAGCGCCTTGCCGATCTCCGCGAAGCCGACGCCGGCTTCACGGGCCCTCCCGGTCGCCGCCAGCGCCGCCGCGTGCAACTCCTTCACGAGCCGCCGCGCGAACTCCATGGCCCCGCCGGGGTCACAGAGCACGAGTCGGCCGAACTCCGCGCGCAGGGCCTCCGCCGGATCGGACTCGGGGTGTACGTGGTCGATGTCCATGACCAGATCAACGAGCCAGCCCCCAGCCGAGCCACCACCTGGCCATGATCGTTCTCACCGATAACCACGGTTCCATTGATCCCCGAGGCCGGAGCAGTCTCCCCCAAGCCCTCGGCTCCGCTCGAGCAGGGAGGTGCCCCCTCGGGTGGAGGTCGGTCACGGCCGCTCCCGCAGCCGGCGCCGGGCGGCCGGAACCGGCGCCGGATCCGAGCCGGCCACCACGGTGTTGGAGACGCTGCCGATGCCCTCGGCGGTGAGCGTGACCGTGTCGCCGGGCTTCAGCGGCGCCGGGTCCTGCCTGCCGCGTACGCCCCACAGCTCGGCGAGGCAGCCGCCGTTGCCGCAGGTACCCGAGCCGAGGACGTCGCCGGGGCGCACCCAGGTGCCGCGGGAGGCGTAGGCGACCGTCTCCTCGAACGTCCGGCTCATGTCGGACAGCAGGTCCTTGCCGACCGCCACGCCGTTGACCTCGGCGGTCAGCGCCAGCCGCAGAAAGCCCTCCGGGTCCCGGAACCGCTCCAGTTCGTCGGCGGTGACGAGGTACGGGCCAAGGGTGGTGGCGGTGTCCTTGCCCTTGCAGGGCCCGAGGCCGACCTTCATCTCGGCGGACTGCAGGTCGCGGGCGGACCAGTCGTTGAAGATCGTGTAGCCGATGATGTGGTCGCGGGCCTGTTCGGGGGTGAGATCGCGGCCCTCCTTGCCGATCACGGCGGCGACTTCGAGTTCGAAGTCGAGCACGGCCGAGCCCGGCGGGACGGGGATGTCGTCGTGCGGGCCGTACACGGCGTAGGGGTTGGCGAAGTAGAAGGTCGGGGCCGCGTACCACTGCTCCGGCACCCCGGCGCTGCCGTCGACGGACCGCCGTACGCCCTCGACGTGTTCCTCGAAGGTGACGAAGTCCCGCACGGTGGGCGGCTGGAGCGGCGGCAGCAGCCGTACGTCGGAGACATGGGGTCCGGCCGGGGCGTCGGCCATCGCTGCGCCCGCGTCGAGCAGCCGGGGCAGGCCGCCGCCGTCGGCAAGGAGCCCGGTCAGGGAGTGGAGGTCATCCACTGCCCGGCCGTTCTGCCCGGCGCCGGGATCCACGCGGTCAAGGTCTCCCCGTGCCTGCCGCAGCCGACCGGCCCCGCAGCCACCACCGTGCTCGCCGCCGCCGACCTCCTTCTCCCCGCTCGGGACGAAGGGCCAACGAAAGCGTCCAGGCGGCCCCCAGCGTCGAAAAGGCCGTGGCGGAGGCGGACTTGATGGTGTTGTGCACCTCGGCGGCCGAGAGCGCGGTATCTCCACCGACAACACGTCCAAGCCGTACTCGCCGGCCGACGTCTCCACCCACCGTGACCACGCCACCATCAGCGTCGGCCGCACGACATCGCCTACGCACCCCATCGGCTCCTACGAGTTCTGCACCCGCCTTCTGGAGCAGACCGGCGTCATGTTCACCCCCGGCGCCGCGTTCGGCACCCTGCGCACCGGCCTACGCCTGCCAACTGTCAGGGGTGCCGGGAACTGGCATGTCTCCTCGTGGCGGGAACTCCTCTGCCGGCTCCCGCCCGAAGGCGCGCCCGACGGACTGGGGCCCACCGCATGACGCTCGCCCAACGATGCTTGAACCGAGTGTCCGACGCAGGTTCGGAATTCCTCGTCGACTCGACCTGAGTGCACCCCAGAGAAGTCAGCAACGGGTCGGTGTGAGTCCTGAAACACCTGGCGACAGCTGACTGGGCAGGCGAATCGATGTAGCCTCCGAGACGGCCCTTGACCTGCAAAAGCAGGCAGGGAGCAGACAAACCGGGAGTTTCTTCATGCTTCGTACCATGTTCAAGTCCAAGATCCACCGCGCCACCGTCACTCAGGCCGACCTGCACTACGTGGGATCGGTGACCATCGACGCCGACCTGCTGGACGCCGCCGACCTGCTGCCCGGCGAGCTGGTCCACATCGTCGACATCACCAACGGCGCCCGTCTGGAGACGTACGTCATCGAAGGCGAGCGCGGCTCGGGAGTCATCGGGATCAACGGCGCTGCCGCCCACCTCGTGCACCCCGGAGACCTGGTGATCATCATCAGCTACGCTCAGGTCTCCGACGCCGAGGCGCGGGCGCTCCGGCCGCGGGTCGTGCACGTGGACGCCGACAACCGGATCGTGGCTCTCGGCGCCGACCCGTCCGAGCCGGTGCCCGGCTCGGACCAGGAGCGCAGCCCGCAGGCCGTCTCGGCCTGACCGGCGGACGACGACCAGGAGCGTGCCTGCCCATGAGCGACATCGAGATCCGTGACGACCGGGCGGCGGGCCGCCTGGAGGCCGTCGGTGACGGCGAAGTCGTCGCCCACATCGAGTACTTCGTCCTCGAGTCGCCCGCGCGCGCCCTGGTCCCGGTCCACACCATCGTGGAGCCGGCCCACGAGGGCACGGGCATCGCCGGCTCCCTGGCCCGTGAGCTGTACGCCGTGTCCGAGCGCGAGGGCATCCCGGTCGCCCCGTTGTGCCCGTACGTCGTCAAGTGGGCCGAACGCCACCCCGACGTGGCCCCGACCGCCGACCCGGAGCTGCTCGAGGCCGCGAAGGACTGGCTGCGGGCCCACCCCGGACGCTTCTGAGCACACCGACGCCTTCCGGCCACCCGGGCCCCGTTCCCCGCCGCCGTCGGGTGAGTGGCCGAGCGGGCCCCCGGGTACGCGGGAAGTAGCCCAGGCGACGCCAGCGACTGCTCGGAGGCCCCCGATGACGAGCCCGTACCCCGACCCGGCGTCCCCGGGGCCACCACCGGCCCCGGGCCCCACCCCGCCGGACCCTTACCCGAGCCCGGTCCCACCCCCGGAGCCGGGTCCGGCCCCGGCCCCGGAGCCTGTGCCACCGCCGGCGCCCACCCCGCCACCGGCCCCGGGCCCACCGGAACCCTCACCGTCCCCGATCCCCCCGGGCCCGGAACCCGTACCGAACCCGGAACCAGGCCCACCCCTCACCTGAAAACCCCGGGAGGGTCCAGCGCCTCCCAGGAGCGCGGGGAACTGCGCGACCAGCCACGAAACACCCGCACACGCGATCCGACCGCGCCCCGCACCCCGTTAGGCGCACAAAGCACCCCTGGCAGCCCTACGCGGAAACCTCACTACGGTCCCCACCCCACAGCGTGTGGAACGACCCCTCCCGGTCCACCCGCCGATACGTGTGCGCCCCGAAGAAGTCCCGCTGCCCCTGCGTCAAAGCCGCCGGCAGGCGTTCCGCACGCAGCGCGTCGTAGTACGCCAGCGCCGCCGCGAAACCGGGCGTGGGCACCCCCTGCCGGGTCGCCGCGATCAGCACCTCGCGCCAGTCGTCCTGCGCCGCGGCGATCTCCTGCGCGAAGGCGTCGTCCGACAGCAGGCTCGGCAGATCGGTCCGGGCGTCGTACGCGGCACGGATCCGGTCCAGGAAGGCCGCCCGGATGATGCACCCGCCGCGCCAGATCGAGGAGACCGCGCCCAGGTCGATGTCCCAGTCGTACTCCTCGCTGCCCGCGGCGATCTCGTGGAAGCCCTGTGTGTACGACACGATCTTCGATGCGTACAGCGCCTGCTCCACCTGGTCGGCGAACGCGGCCGCCTCCGACTCGCTCAGAGCCGAGGGCTTCGGTCCTGCCAGGCCCTGCGAAGCGGCCCGCAGCGCCGCGTGACCCGACAGTGACCGGGCGAACACGGCCTCGGCGATGCCGGACACCGGCACACCCAGGTCCAGCGCGATCTGCACGGTCCAGCGGCCGGTGCCCTTCTGCTCGGCCTGGTCGACCACCACGTCCACGAAAGGCTTGCCGGTCGCCGCGTCCACGTGGGAGAGCACCTCGGCGGTGATCTCGATCAGGTACGAGTCCAGGCGGCCCGTGTTCCAGGTGCGGAAGATGTCCGCGATCTGCGCGGGGGAGTACCCGGCGACGTCCCGCAGCAGCTGGTAGGCCTCGCCGATCAGCTGCATGTCGGCGTACTCGATGCCGTTGTGGACCATCTTCACGAAGTGGCCGGCGCCGTCGGGGCCCACGTGCGTGACGCACGGCGCGCCGTCGGCCGCCTTCGCGGAGATCTTCTCCAGCATCGGGCCGAGCGAGTCGTAGGACTCCTTCGGGCCGCCCGGCATGATGCTCGGACCGTGCAGCGCGCCCTCCTCGCCGCCGGAGACGCCCATGCCGACGAAGTGGATGCCCTGCTCGCGCAGCGCCTTCTCGCGGCGGCGGGTGTCCGCGAAGTGCGCGTTGCCCCCGTCGATGATCATGTCGCCGGGCTCCAGGAGCGGGGCGAACTCCTCGATCACCGCGTCCGTCGGACCGCCGGCCTTGACCATGATGACCAGACGGCGCGGGCGCTCCAGGGCCGCCACGAAGTCCTTGGCGGTCTCGGCCGCGATGAAGTCGCCCTCGTGCCCGAACTCCTCCACCAGCTCCTGCGTCCGCGACACCGTACGGTTGTGCACGGCGACCGTGTAGCCGTTGCGCGCGAAGTTCCGGGCGAGGTTGCGGCCCATGACCGCGAGGCCCGTGACGCCGATCTGCGCTGAAGTGCTCATACCGCCTGCTCCCTAACTGCCTCGTGACTACGGCTCCGTCAGTACGGGCCCTCGCCCATCCTGACGTGCCGCTACAGCGAGCGCACATCCGACCCGCCACGCATGTTTACGCACGGAAGGCGCCCGTCTCCTCAGTGTCGCCGCCGCTCGCGGCCGATCCCGTCAAGGAAAGCCCGTTCCCGGCCACTTGGGAGCGGCATGCGGCTGATTTGCCGTCTTGTCATGGCCTGTTCGCGGCGCTTACTTTTGCCGCTCCTGACGCATGCCGAGGGGATTTCGGACATGGCCGTACGCGGCCGGCATCGCCGGTACCAGCCGAACAGGATCAACCGCGCCTCACTCACCGTCACGGCGGGCGGCGCCGGTCTCGCCATCCCGCTGGTCGCCGCCGGCACCGCCGACGCGGCAGACGCGTCCACCTGGAACAAGGTCGCCGCCTGCGAGTCCAGCGGCAACTGGAGCATCAACACCGGCAACGGCTATTACGGCGGGCTGCAGTTCACCCAGTCCACCTGGGCGGCCTACGGCGGCACCCGGTACGCCCCGCGCGCCGACCTCGCCACCAGGGACCAGCAGATCGCCGTCGCCGAGAAGGTCCTGGACGGACAGGGACCCGGCGCCTGGCCGGTGTGCTCGGTCCGGGCAGGGCTGAACCGGGGTGGCCACGCGCCCGAACTCCACACGGACAGTGCCGCGACCCGCCCGGCGAAGTCCGGCAGGACCGGCTCCGTGCCGGACGTGCAGCCGCAGACGACCCCGCAGTCCCGTGCCGGCAAGGCCGAGATGTACACGGTGGTGCACGGCGACACGCTCTCGGGCATAGCCGGCGAGCATCACGTCCAGGGCGGCTGGCGCCGGCTGTACGCGGGCAACCGCGCCGCCATAGGGTCCGATCCCGACCTGATCCTGCCTGGCCAGCGGCTCAGCCTGCGCGCCACCGCCTCCCCGGCGCCCGACACGCACACCGGCGGCAAGCCCAAGTCCCCGAAGCGGAAAGCCCCTTCGGAGAAGAAGACCCACCAGCGCCCGGGCCACGGCAGCGGCCACTCGCTCGTCGCCCCGGTGCACGGCGCCATCGGCACCGGCTACCGGGTGGCCGGGTCGCACTGGTCGAAGGGCTACCACACCGGCGTCGACTTCCTCGTGCCGACCGGTACCTCCGTCCACGCGGCGGCGGCCGGACACGTGGTCTCCGCGGGCTGGGGCGGCTCCTACGGCTACCAGGTGGTGATCCGGCACGCCGACGGGCGCTACACCCAGTACGCCCACCTGTCGGCCATCTCCGTGCGGGCCGGGCAGAGCGTGTCCGCGGACCAGCGCATCGGCCGGTCCGGGTCCACCGGAAACGTCACGGGCCCGCATCTGCACTTCGAGGTGCGGACGGGGCCCGGCTTCGGTTCGGACATCGACCCGGTCGCCTATCTCCGGGCCGGCGGCGTCAGGATCTGACCCGCGTGCGCTGCCGGTCCCCGACGGGCACCGGCACATGGAAGCCGGCGGCCAGCGGGAGGTACGAGGCGGGGAGGGCGTAGACGGCGGCCGGTACGCCGCCACCTCCCCCCTCGCGGCCGCCGTCCGGAGCCGCCACGAGCACGTCCTCGAGGGCGGGCACGTCCGGAAGGGCGCGTACGTCGGGGCGGGCGGGCACGTCCGTGAGGAGGGAGCTGTCGGGCACGGGCAGGTCCACCGCGGCAGGATCGCCCACGGCCCCCACGGCCCCCACGGCCTCCGACGGCTCCGCCGCCGACCGCTGCCGGGGCACGCTCCCGAGCACCTCTCCGGCGCCCGACCCGGTCTCCGTGACCGGCTCCGCAGCCGGGGCGGGCTCGAGCCGCTCCGTCGTCAGCAGGATGAGACCGCCCGCGGCCACCACGCCGCAGCCCAGGGCGAGCACGGTGCCCGTGGAGGCGTAGCGGAACGTCTCGCCGAACATCATGATGCCGACCGCGGCGGCCAGTACCGGGTTGACCACCGTCAGCGTGGCCAGCGGGGCGGCGAGGCCACCGCCCCGGTAGGAGGCCTGGGAGAGCAGGACGCCGGCGGTCGCGAACACACCGATCACCGCGAGGGAGGGCAGGTCGCCGAGGCTGATCCCACTGTCCCAGTCGACCGCCACGGTCTTGGTGAACACGGACGACATGCCGAAGGCTATGCCGGAGCCGGTGGCCAGCAGCACGCTGCGCACGGCCGGGTGCCGGTGCACGGCCCGGCCCGCGACCATCAGCGCCACGACCGCCCCGCCGGTGACCAGCGCGACGGCCGCCCGCTGGGCGGCGTCGAGGGAGTGCGCGTCGGACGTGCCGACCAGGGACAGCAGGCCCGCGAGGCCCACCGTGGCCATGACGGCGCCGCGCCAGGCGGTCGCCCCTGCCTTGCGGGAGACGAAGAGCGCCGCCATGGGCAGGGCGAAGACGATGGTCAGCGCGCCCAGCGGCTGCACCAGGCTGAGCGGGCCGTAGGCCAGCGCCACGACGTGCAGCACGCCGCCGAGCCCGTTGAGTGTCAGCGCCGCCCACCAGCCGGCCCGGCGCAGCGGCATGTACGAACCGTCGGGGCAGGACACCGCGACCTGCTCCTGCACGATCGCTCCGCCGGCGTAGGCGACGGCGGAGACGAACGACAGGAGCACGGACAACGCCAGGGCGCTCATCTGCAGCTCCTCTGCGTGAGCCGGGACCCCCGGGTCCGGCGCGGCGTACGGTCGGCTTCCATGGTCAACACTCTGCCCGCCCGGGACTCTTCCCGTCGTCGTACCTGAGCACGCAATGCGTCCTACTACCGATGGAGTACGCCGAGCGCGCGATCATCCCCAAGAGGGGTGACCACGGGTGGACACCCCGGGGTCCGCGCCACGGACCAGCCTGGTACTAGTGCTCCTCGTGGACCTCGACCTCGACCCCGAACTCGCCGCCCTCCGCCCGCTCGGCGGCTTCTTCGTCCTTCGCACCACCAGTGCGGTCGCGGGGCCGGCTTCCGCGCCCCTGCCGACGCTCGCGCAGACCTATGGGACGGGGGCATCGGATGTTTACCGAAATCAGCTGACTTTCCGTGTCGGCACGGTGGGGCAGCGCCTGCGCACGACCGAGCCGCGGGTCGCCGCCTCCATCAGCCAGCAGGGCCTCGCCGCCCGCCTGTGGTCCCCGGCCCTGGCCTGTGCCGCCCTGTACGGCCGCCTGCCCGACCTGGACCCGCGCCTGCTGCGCTGGGACGCCGCCGCCACCGCCCCCGACGATCTGTGGCTGACCGAGGTGCGCCCGCTGCCCGGGGACGCGGCGGCGCTCGCGGACACGGTGCTGCACGGCCACCTCGAGCCCCTAGGGGAGACCCTGAGGTCCCGCTACGGTGTCGCGGCCGGTCTGCTGTGGGGCAACGCCGCCTCGGCGCTCGCCGGCGCCGCCCGCGAACTGGACCGCTGGGCCCGCGCGAAGGGTCGTACCGAGGTGGCGGACCGGGCGCGCGCCCTCACCGGCGAACTCTTCGCCCACCCCCTCCTGCGCGCCACCGGCACCCGCACCGGCACGGCCTTCCGCCGTCGCAGCTGCTGCCTGTACTACCGCGTCCCCGGCGGTGGAGTCTGCGGCGACTGCTGCTTCACCCGCCCGCCGCGCTCTTCCCCGGACGCCGCTTCTGGGTGACCATGAGGGGAACGTGCCGCCGTGGCAAGGGGGTTGTCGGGTGCGTGTGGGACTGCTGACCCGGGAGTACCCCCCGGACGTGTACGGCGGCGCCGGTGTCCATGTGGAGTTCCTCGCCCGGGAGTTGACCTCCCTGGTGGACCTGGAGGTGCACTGCTGGGGTGAGGGGCGCGGCGTCGGTGTCGTACGCCACCGCCCCTGGACCGTCCTCGACGGCTCCAACGACGCACTGCGCACCTTCTCCGTGGACCTCTCCGTCGCCGCCGCCCTCGAAGGCCGCGACCTCGTCCACTCCCACACCTGGTACGCCAATCTCGCCGGTCACTTCGCCAAGCTCCTGTACGGCGTCCCGCACGTCGTGACCGCCCACTCGCTGGAGCCCCTGCGCCCGTGGAAGGCCGAACAACTGGGCGGTGGATACGCCCTGTCGAGTTGGGCCGAGCGCACCGCGGTCGAGGCCGCGGACGCGGTGATCGCGGTTTCGGGGGCCATGCGGGAGGACATCCTCGCCTGCTATCCGGCGCTGGACCCGGCAAAGGTCCACGTCGTGCACAACGGCATCGACACGACCCTCTACCGGCCGAACCGGGGCACCGACGCCCTCACCCGCACCGGCCTCGACCCCGCCCGCCCGTACGTCCTGTTCGTCGGCCGGATCACCCGCCAGAAGGGCGTGCCCCATCTGCTTCGCGCGGTACGGGACATCGACCCGCGCGCACAGGTCGTGCTGTGCGCGGGAGCCCCCGACACACCGGAGACCGACCGTGAGTTCCGGGAGCTGTACGAGGAGCTGAGCCGGGTCCGCGAGGGCGTGTTCTGGATCCCGCAGATGCTGCCGCGCCCGGATGTGATCCAACTCCTCACGCACGCCGCCGTGTTCGTCTGCCCTTCGGTGTACGAACCCCTCGGCATCGTCAACCTGGAGGCCATGGCGTGCGGCACGCCCGTGGTGGCCTCCCGGGTGGGCGGCATCCCCGAGGTCGTCGAGGACGGGAGGACGGGTCTCCTCGTCGACGTGGACGACGACTTCGAGGAGGGCCTCGCGCGGGCACTGGACGCCGTCCTCGGCGACCAGGAGACGGCCCGAAGGATGGGCGAGGCCGGACGGGAGCGTGCGGTGGGCGAGTTCGGCTGGGACGCGGTGGCCCGGCGCACCGCCGGGTTGTACGAGGAGATCCTCAAGCAGGCTTAGTCCGGTCTGCTCGGGGCAGCCATGGTTCAACCAGGGTGAGGGGAGCGGCCATGCGTCGTGGTGGGCCTTCGGTTCTCGGAATCGTGCTGGCGGGCGGAGAGGGCAAGCGCCTGATGCCGCTCACCGCGGACCGCGCCAAACCAGCCGTCACCTTCGGCGGCACCTACCGGCTCGTCGACTTCGTCCTGTCCAACCTCGTCAACGCCGACGTCCTGCGCATCTGCGTGCTGACCCAGTACAAGTCCCACTCCCTGGACCGGCACATCACCACCACCTGGCGGATGTCCAGCCTGCTCGGCAACTACGTCACCCCGGTCCCGGCCCAGCAGCGCCTCGGCCCGCGCTGGTACCTGGGCAGTGCCGACGCGATCCTGCAGTCGCTGAACCTCGTGTACGACGAACAGCCCGAGTACGTGGCCGTGTTCGGCGCCGACCACGTCTACCGCATGGACCCGCGGCAGATGCTGCAGCAGCACATCGAGGGCGGCGCGGGCGTGACGGTGGCCGGCATCCGGGTGCCGCGCTCGGAGTCGTCCTCCTTCGGGGTGATCACGCCGGGCTCGGACGGCGTCGGTGTCGAGCGGTTCCTGGAGAAGCCCGCCGACCCGCCCGGGCTGGCGGACGACCCCGAGTGCGTGTTCGCCTCGATGGGCAACTACGTCTTCTCCACCAAGGCGCTCGTCGAGGCGCTGCAACGCGACGCCGAGGACAGCCAGTCGGTGCACGACATGGGCGGCTCGATCCTGCCCCAGCTCACCGGCCGCGGCGAGGCACAGCTGTACGACTTCAGTGCCAACCACGTGCCCGGGGAGACCAGCCGCGACCAGGGCTACTGGCGGGACGTCGGCTCCCTGGACGCCTACTACGAGGCCCACATGGACCTCATCGCCGAGCGGCCCGCCTTCAACCTCTACAACCGCCAGTGGCCCGTCTACACCCACTCCAACCAGCTCTCCCCGGCCCGCTTCAACGCCGGCGGCATGGCGAGCGAGTCCATCATCAGCGCGGGCTGCCTGATCCGCGGTCAGGTCACCCGGTCCGTGCTGTCGCCGGGGGTCCGGGTCGACCCGGGCGCGGTCGTGCAGGGCTCGGTGCTGCACGACAACGTGCACATCGGCCGGGGTGCGGTCGTCCGCGGTGCCGTCCTGGACAAGAACGTCGAGGTGCCGCCCGGCGCGACGATCGGTGTCAACCCGGAGCGGGACGCGGAGCTGTACACCGTCTCCAAGGGCGGGGTGATCGCCCTGGGGAAGGGACAGCGGGTCTCCTGACCTCCTGACGGACGCGTCGTCAGGCCGCTTCCGACCGCGACGCGTTTGTCATCACCCTCCCGGAATGCCGGGGTTCGGATCGTTCGGCCTTCACGATGCAGGCAACGATGTCGAACCTTCGGAGGTCATCCGACATGAGAGGGACCCGGCGCACGCGGCTGTGCCTGGCCGGAGTGCTGGCAGCGTCCACGCTGGTCGCCACCCCCGCCGCACGGGCCGCCGAGCGGACCGACGGCCACCTCACCGACCTGGTCAACCCCTTCATCGGGAGCCAGGACGAGGGCAACACCTTCCCCGGTGCGACCGTGCCCTTCGGCATGGTGCAGCTCTCCCCGGACACCGGGCACAGCACCGGCTACGACTACACGAGGAACAGCATCCGAGGCTTCTCGCTGGTCCATCTCTCGGGCGTCGGCTGCCGGATCGGCGGCGACCTGCCCGTGCTGCCCACCACCGGCGAGGTCACACAGACGGACTACGCCAAGTACGCGGCGGGCTTCTCGCACGCCGACGAGGAGGCGAGCCCCGGCTACTACCGCGTCGGTCTCGACTCCGGCATCCGCGCCGAGCTGACCGCGACCAGGCGCACCGGAGTGCAGCGCTTCACCTTCCCGGCCACCGACAAGGCCAACGTGCTGCTGAACGCGGCCCAGTCGCTGCACAAGCCGGTCGGCAGCGCGGTCGAGATCCTCGACGACCACACCGTGCGCACCGAGATCACCGGTCACGGCTTCTGCCGGGACACCGGCCCCTACACCGTCTACACGATCACCCGCTTCAGCCGGCCCTTCACCGCGTACGGCACCTGGGACGGCGCCACGGTCACCCCGGGCGCCCGCACCGGAGGCGGCGGCGCCTACGTCCGCTTCGACGCGACGAAGGACCGTACCGTCGAGGCGACCACCGCCCTGTCGTACGTCGACGCGCGCGGTGCCGTCGTCAACCTGCGCGCCGAGGGCGGCCGGTCCTTCGACGCCGTACGGGACCGGGCCCGCGGGGAGTGGGAGCGGCGGCTCGCCGCGGTCCGCGTCGAGGGCGGCGACCCGACCCTGCGCCGCACCTTCTACTCGTCGCTGTACCGGTCGTTCCTCGCGCCCAACATCGGCAGCGACGCCGACGGCCGCTACACCGGCTGGGACCGCCGTGTCCACCGTGCACAACGGTTCACGTACTACCAGAACTGGTCGCTGTGGGACACCTACCGCACCCAGGCCCAGCTCCTCGCCCTGCTCGCGCCCCGCGAGGCGCGCGACATGGCCCTGTCGGTGGTGAAGGTCGACGAGGACGGCGGCTGGCTGCCCAAGTGGGGCTACGGCCCGGTCGAGACGAACACCATGAGCGGCGACCCCGTCACCCCGTTCCTGACCACCGCCTACCAGATGGGCCTGCTCGAGGGGTTCGAGGAACGCGCCTACCGGGCGCTGCGGAAGAACGCCGACGGGGTGCCGCCCGCCGCCTACCCGGGCGTCGGACGGGAGGCCAACGCCGAGTACATCGCGTACGGCTTCGCGCCCTACGACAAGAGCCGCCCGCTCGCCAAGATGGGCGACTCCGACTACCACCACGGCGCCTCCGTCACCCTGGAGTACGCCCTCGCCGACGCCGTGCTCGCCCAGATGGCCCGCGGCCTCGGCCACACCGAAGATGCGGCCCGCTATGCCGCCCGGGCGCAGAACTACCGGACCGTCTTCGACCCCTCCACCGGCTTCTTCCGCGCCCGGGACGGCTCCGGTGCCTTCACCGGCTCGGCCGACCCGGCCCGCGGCATCGGCTTCCACGAGGGCACCGCCTGGCAGTACCAGTGGCTCGTCCCGCAGGACCTGCCCGGCATCATCGGCCTGATCGGCGGCGAGCGCGCGGCCAACGACCGCCTGGACTCCTTCTTCGCCTACGACCGGCTGCTGGCCGACCCCGGGAAGACCGCCCGCGAGGTGTGGGTGCACGGGGACGCGTACAACTACTACAACGCCGACAAGTACAACCCGATGAACGAGCCCGACCTCATCGCGCCCTACACCTACCTGGCCACCGGGCAGCCCTGGAAGACCACGGACGTCGTCCACGCGGCGCTGACCCTCTTCACCGACGGACCCACCGGCATGACCGGCAACGACGACCTCGGCACCATGTCCGCCTGGAACGTGCTGTCCTCGATCGGGCTCTTCCCGATCCAGCCCGGCTACGACACCTGGGGCCTGTCCACCCCGGTCTTCGACCGCGTCGACCTCACCCTGGACCGCCGCTTCTGGCCCGGCGGCCGGCTGACGGTCACCGCGCCCGGCACCTCGGCGAGCGACCGCTACGTCCAGGCCGTCCGCACCGACGGGACACCGCACACGCGGACCTATCTGACGACGGATGCGCTGCGCTCCACGCGCTCCCTCGCGTTCACGGTCGGCCCGCGCCCGTCCGAGTGGGGTACGTCACCCCAGGCGGTGCCACCGGTGCTGAAGTGACCTCAGGAGTCCCCTGTGTCCCGCCCTTCTCACCAGGGCGGGACTTAATCTGTTGTTAACTGAGCGTAGCCTGATCGTACTTGACCGTAATCGGCTGACGCGCTTTGACTGTTCCCCTGCACCTCCACCCGTCGTCGACGCGAGGCAAGCCCTTGACTTCCGATCTGCTCGCTCCCCTCGACCTGGCGTTCTGGAACATGGAGTCCGAACGGCACCCGATGCACCTCGGCGCGCTCGGCGTCTTCACCGCGCACTCGCCCACCGCCGGAGCCCACGCCGCCGACCTGCTCGCCGCGCGCGCCGCCGCCGTGCCCGGTCTGCGCATGCGCATCCGGGACATCTGGCAGCCGCTGGCCTTCGGTGGCGCCACGCGCGAGACCGATCCGGACTTCGACCCGCTCAACCACGTACGGCTGCACGCCCCGACCGCCGACTTCCAGGCGGTCGCGGGACGGCTGATGGAACGCCCGCTGGAGCGCGGCCGGCCGCCGTGGGAGGCGCACGTCCTGCCCGGCGAGGACGGCGTGTCCTTCGCCGTGCTGTTCAAGTTCCACCACGCCCTCGCCGACGGACTGCGCGCGCTCAAGCTCGCCGCCGGCGTCCTGGACCCGGTCGACCTGCCCGAGCGCGGCCCGCGCGCCATCGAGCCGCCTCGCAGCCTGCTCTCCGACGTGCGCCGGCTGCCCGGACTCGTCCCCGAGCTGCTCAAGGGCACCCTGTCCGACGTGGGCCGGGCCCTCGACATCGGCGCCTCCCTGGCCCGTTCCACCCTCGGCATGCGCCCCTCGTCCGCGCTGACGTCCGCGCCCAGCGGCACCCGCCGCACGGCCGGGGTCGTCCTGGACATCGACGACGTCCACCGGGTCCGCAAGAGCGTCGGCGGCACCGTCAACGACGTCCTGATCGCCGTCGTCGCCGGCGCGCTGCGCCGCTGGCTGGACGAACGCGGCGACAGCAGCGAGGGTGTCGCGCCCCGCGCGCTGATCCCCGTCTCCCGGCGCCGCCCGCGCGCCGCCCACCCACAGGGCAACCGGCTCTCCGGGTACCTGATACGGCTCCCGGTGGACGACCCCGATCCGCTCCGCCGGCTCGACACCGTGCGCACGGCGATGGTCCGCAACAAGGACGCGGGGCCCAACCGGGGGGCCGGGGCCGTCGCCCTGCTCGCCGATCACGTGCCCGCGCTCGGTCACCGGCTCGGCGGGCCGCTGGTGGGCCAGGCCGCTCGGCTCTGGTTCGACATCCTCGTCACCAGCGTGCCGCTGCCCGGGCTCGGGCTGAAGCTCGGCGGGCACCAGCTCACCGAGGTCTACCCCTTCGCCCCGCTCGCCCCGGGCCAGTCCCTGGCGGTCGCGATCTCCACGTATCGCGGCCGCGTGCACTACGGGCTTGTCGCCGACGCGCGGGCCGTGCCGGACCTCGATGTGTTCGCGCGGGCGGTGTCGGACGAGGTGGACATGCTGCTGTCCGTCTGCGAGGCCTGAGCACCGGGCCCGGGTTCCCACCCGCACCACCCGTGTGGCTTTCGTCGCCGGGTGCGGGTGGCCCCCGCGGGGCTGATGCGCCGTCGGCGGGTGGCGGGTCCGTGGTGGGGCGGGCGGCAGTTTTGGAGCCGTTGGTATGTCGTGTGGCCAGTGGGGCCGTTTTGTGGTGGGTGTGGCTGATGGGCCGTTTGTGGTGCGGTGTCGGCCTCGGTGGAGCCCGGTGTGTGGGAGCGGTTTGGCGGGTGGGCCCCGTGCTCCGTAAAATTCCCCGTTCGAAAGCGGGCGCGAGTCGGCGCGCTGCGCGGGTGATCAGGGAAGCGGCAGCGCGATGACGGTGACAGAGGACGGCTCGACGACCATGGACGAGGTCGGGTACGGCCCCGGCATCGACCCCGAGCGCCTGGCCGTCTGCCTCAGCGTGCTCGAGGAGCTCGACAAGCTGGAGGTCGACCACCCCGACGCCATCACGGTGCGCCGGGCCACGGCCGGCATCTACCGCACGGTGAAGCAGCGTCGCCGCCAGGAGCGCCGCGCCGCCAAGACCGCCCACGACAAGGCGGTCACCGAGGCCACCGCGACCGGCTCCGCCCAGCGCATCGACGACGAGACCGAGGGCATCCTGCCGTCGTCGGTCACCGAGGCAGGGAAGATCGCGGGGATACTCCAGCGCCCGCGCTCCTGCTACACCTGCAAGACGCGGTATGTGGAAGTCGACTACTTCTACCACCAGCTCTGTCCCGACTGCGCCGGTCTGAACCGGGCCAAGCGCGATGCCCGCGCCGATCTGACCGGCAAGCGCGCCCTGCTCACCGGCGGCCGCGCCAAGATCGGCATGTACATCGCGCTGCGCCTGCTGCGCGACGGCGCGCACACGACCATCACCACGCGCTTCCCCAAGGACGCCATCCGCCGGTTCAAGGCGATGGAGGACTCGGCGGACTGGATGCACCGGCTGGAGGTCGTCGGCATCGACCTGCGCGACCCGGCGCAAGCCGTGGCGCTGGCCGAGCGGGTCGCCGAGGCGGGTCCGCTCGACATCCTGATCAACAACGCGACGCAGACCGTGCGCCGCCTGCCCACCGCGTACGCGGCCCTGGTCGAGGGCGAGAGCGCCCCGCTGCCCGCCGGTGAACTCCCCGCCCACCATGTGATCGGCGCCTTCAACTCCGGCGCCGTGGACGGCATCGCCGCCCTGCCCGTCGGCACCAGCGGCCTGGACGCGCAGAAGGTCGCCGACCTCGCGCTCGTCGCGGGCAACGCCAGCGTCGCCCGGCACCTCGACGGCACCGCCATCGACGCGGGCGGCCTCGTCCCCGACGTCGTCGACACCAACACCTGGGTGCAGACCATCGACCAGATCTCGCCGGTCGAGCTGCTCGAGACCCAGCTGTGCAACTACACGTCGCCGTTCATCCTGATCAGCGCCCTGCGCTCGGTGATGGCGGACGCCGCGAAGAAGGCCGTCAGCGGCCGTGCCTACGTCGTCAACGTCTCGGCGATGGAAGGCGTCTTCGGCCGCGGCTACAAGGGCGCCGGGCACCCGAACACCAACGCCGCGAAGGCCGCCATGAACATGGTCACGCGGACCAGCGCCCAGGAGATGTTCGAGACCGACGGCATCCTCATGACCTCCGTCGACACCGGCTGGATCACCGACGAGCGTCCCCACTACGACAAGCTGCGTCTGGCGGAGGCCGGCTTCCACGCGCCGCTCGACCTGGTGGACGGCGCGGCCCGCGTCTACGACCCTGTCGTGCGCGGCGAGCAGGGCGAGGACGTGTACGGCGTCTTCCTGAAGGACTACGTGCCCGGCAAGTGGTGAACCGGGGGGCGGAAAACCGGTGGCCTGTCGGGCCACCGGTGATCTACTCTCCGAGGGTCGTGCCGGGGTGCCCGGTGCGCAGGCGACGCGTTCTTCGTGGTTGAACTCCTCTACAGGCCCCATGGGCCTGGGGCCCTTCTGGGGCCGGCTCGCGCCGCCGCCTAGACCTCGGGCACCCGGCGCAGACGTTCGTGCACGGCGTACGCCCCGGCCCCGGAAGCGGCCCGCACCCGCGTCCCGCCGTCCACCAGCAGATCGGCGCCCGTGATCCACTCGGCCGCCTCCGAGACCAGCCACACCACGGCCCGCGCCACGTCCTCCGGCTCCCCGATCCGCCCGAGCGGCAGCCCCGCGGCCACCTCCGCCTCGCCCGGCTCCCACACGAACCGCGCCATCTCGGTGCGGACGAGGCCGGGGGAAACCGAGTTGACCCGTACCCGGGGAGCGAGTTCGCCCGCGAGCTGCCGGGTGAGATGCAGCAGGGCCGCCTTGGTGGTGCCGTAGGCGCCGACGTGCGGCCCCACATGCCCGGCGCCCTCCGTGCACACGTTGACGACGGCTCCGCCGTGCTCCCGCATCCACCCCCGCCAGGCGCACTGCACCAGCCGCAGCGGAGCCTCGACGTTGACCGCGAACGCCTCCCGCCAGGCCGCCGCGCCGGCCTCCATCAGCGGCCCGTACGGCCGGTTGGTCGCCGCGTTGTTGACGAGGACGTCCAGCCGCCCGAACTCGCGCAGCACGAGATCGGTCAGCTCCTCGGGATGCCCCGCATCGGCCACGTTCCCGGCCAGCCCGATCCCGCCCAGCTCCACGGCCGTGCGCCGCACCTCGCCCGCGTCCCGCGCGGTCACGCACACCAGCGCACCGGCCGCGGCGAGCGCCCCGGCGACGGCACGCCCGATCCCACGCGTCCCACCGGTGACGACGGCTGCCCTGCCCCTGAGCCCGTACGACGAGGTCATCGCCGTACCGTCTCATGACGGGCCGTCAGACAACAGAGGCGCGACCGGATCCTCAGTCGACGGCGCCGAGCCGCGAGTGCCGGGCCGCGACCAGCTCCAGTACGGTGCGCCAGTCCTCCAGGACCCCGGCGTCGAAGCCCGCGGTGCGGCCCTCCTCGGCGGCCTGGCGCAGCCGCAGCAGATCGTCGTCGGCGGGTCCGGTGGGGTGGGAGGCCCCGCGCACCAGCCGGAACACCCGCTCGCCGAGCAGGGGGCGCACCGCGGCGGCCGCGCTGCGGGCCCGCCCGGCCTCGTCGCCGGGGCTCAGCACCGGTCCGATGCCGTGGACCAGCCCCGCCACCTGGAGCTCCTTGTCGGCGGGGCGGCTGCGGCGCAGCAGCGCGGCGGTACGCAGCGCGTGCTGGTGCCGGTCGGCGTACAGCAGGTCCATCAGCTCCTCGACGCTGCGCAGCTCCATGCGTCAGTCCTTCCGGGAGACGGCCGTTGCCCTCCGCCAGCAGATCATGGCGAGCTTGCGACCCGGCCAACGGCACCTGAACTGCGCCGCATGTACGCCGAGTGGGTGAATCCCGCCAGCTTGCGGGTGATGCGCGATGTGACAAATAGCGGCATATTGGGGGGCATTGGAGGGCAATCGACTTCCGATAGTTACACCTTGTTTGCACTCCCTATCGAGCGGACCTCCGCTCATTTGGTTAATCTGGGGGGCATGGACAGCAGTACGGGGTCCCACCCACACCCCTCGTCCGAACCGGCGCCACCGCGTCCGACTGGCCTTCCATCCAGACCCGAGCGGGCGACGAGCGCCGGAGCGCAAGCTGTCCGGTATGCCCCGAGGGTGACCCGACACATAAGGAGTGCGCGGTGACACCGGAGAAGACGAATCGCGACGAACGCCCCAAGGAACGCACGGAGCGCGGCCGCCGGCGGCCTGGAGAACTGGGCAGCCTCGACGTGTGGGCCCGCTCCGCCCCGATCCGCCTCGCGGGTTACGAGGACGACCTCGCCGAACCCCACATCCTGCCCAGCGTCGACTGACCCTCCGGGCCTGTTCGTCGCGATCGCCGCACCGTCGCATGGGCGTGGCAGACTCACGCCCATGCTGATCAGGGAAGCCGCGGCCGAGGACTGGCCGCGCATCTGGCCTTTCTGGCACCGGATCGTCGCCGCCGCCGAGACCTACGCCTGGGACCCCGACACCTCCGAGGAGGCGGCCCGCGCCCTGTGGATGAGCCCGGCCAAGCGCGTCTACGTGGCCGAGGACCCCACCGGCACCGTCGTCGGCTCCGCCTACCTCACCCCTAATTACGGCGGCCCCGCCGCGGGCGTCGCCAACGCGGGCTTCATGGTCGACCCCGACCACACCGGCCAGGGCATCGGCCGAGCCCTGGCCGAACACATCCTGGCCGAGGCGAAGACCCACGGCTACCACGCGATGGTCTTCAACGCCGTGGTGGAGACGAACCCCGCGGTCACCCTGTGGGAGTCCCTGGGCTTCACCGTCCTCACCACGATCCCGAAGGCGTTCGACCATCCACGCCAGGGCAGGGTGGGGCTGCACGTCATGCACAAGGCGCTCGACTAGCGCGACGGGGGCCGGGCGATCGTGACGGCCGAGGAGTGCAGCGCCGCGGACATCAAGGTCATCGAGTGCGACGAGCACGCCAGGGCACGGCGGTCACCACCGAACTCGCCGGCCTCGACCTGCACGGCCCATGCTGCGACGAGCCGCCCGGGCCGGGTGGCGTCACGTCTCGGGACCGGCGCGACGGGCGCGAGGTCCGCTACCGCTGGTCCGCCGGCGGCGCCGTCCGCTGCCACGGATGCAGGCTCTCCAGCTGCTCCGCCAGAGCCAGGAGATCCTCCTCCGTGCCCGGGCGGCCCACCAGTTGGACGGCGCAGGGGGCGCCGGAGGGGAGGGTGCCGACGGGGACGGACATCGCGGGCCAGCCCGTCAGGTTCCAGGGCGGGGTGAAGGGGGAGTAGGCGGAGTTGGCCACGATGTTGCGCAGCCAGCCGCGCTTGTGCCAGGGGGCGGCCTTGGGGGAGCGGCGGGCCAGGGCCGGGGTGAGCAGGACGTCGTGCTCGGTGAAGAAGGGGGTCAGCCGGGAACGGAGACGTTCTCGCTGGTCGCCGGTGCGGACCGAGTCGAGGAAGCGGCGGCCCACGGCCGCGTGCACCCGGGTGCGCCGGGCCAGCCGCGCCGGGTCGAGGCCCTCCGCGTCCACTGCCGTACCCGCCGTCCAGTGCTGGAGCGAAGTGATGCTCAGGGAGAGCGGGTAGGGCGGCTCGGCCCGCCGGACCCGGTGCCCGGCCTTGGCCAGCAACCCGGCCGCCTGCCGGACCGCGGTCGTGTACGGCTTGCTCACGCTCACGCCGGCGAGCGGGCTGCGCAGGGCGACGGCGATCCTGAGCGGTGTCCGCTCCTCGCGCCGCACGAACTCGGTGTCCGCGAGGACCGACAGCATGAGGCGCAGATCCTCGACCGTCGTGGCCAGCGGACCGTTCTCCGACATCCCGAACCAGTCGCCGTTGCCGATCCCGGCCGGGACCACTCCGTGCCCCGGCTTCAGCGTGACCAGCCCGCAGTTGGCCGCCGGGATGCGCAGCGAGCCCATCCCGTCGTTGCCGAGCGCGATCGGCACCAGCCCCGCCGCCACCGCGGCCGCGCTGCCGCCGGACGAGCCGCCCGCGTTGCGGGAGGTGTCCCACGGATTGCGGGCGGTGCCGAACACGCCCTCCGTGGTGCCGAAGACGCACAGTTCGGGCACGTTCGTCAGGCCCACGACCACCGCACCGGCCGCCCGCAGCCGAGCCACCGTCACATGGTCCTCGGCGGCCGGACTGTCCAGGGTCGCGGCCGAGCCGTCGCGGTGGGACTCGCCGCGCACCGCAAGGTTGTCCTTCACCGCCACCGGCACACCGGCGAGCGGCAGTTCGGCCAGCTCGGCACGGGAGGCCACCGCGTCGGCCTCCGCGAGAGCGGCCTCGGCCCGTACCGTCCGGAACGCCCCGATCCTGCCGTCCAGCCGCTCGATCCGCGCGAGGTGCTCAGCCACCACCTCCCGTGGCGTGACCTCCTTCGCGCGTACGGCGGCGGCGATCTCGGCGGCGGTCCGGCCGGCCCAGCTGCTCACGGGCACTCCTCGGCTACTCGTCGGTATCAATCAGCGTGCATGGATCGATCAGCGTGCGTGGATCAAGCAGGGTGCGTACGGAGAACTGTGCACGGTCGGAGGCTGCACGTCGAGGGGGCGAAGTCCGCCGTCGAAGTGCGTGGCGGCACCGGTGCCCGTACGGGCCGGGGCAAGGTGACCATGCTCGGTCACGACCGCCCCCTGACCTGGACCGTCACCGGCGGCTCCCTGGTCGTCGGCGTGCCGGGGGCGGCGCGGAAGGCGGGCCGGTACGTGTGGGCGTTCAGGTGGAGTGGCGCGTCACGGGGTGACCGGGCGCTCGAAGAACGTCTCGAGCACCACGGTGGCCTGCGTGCCGCTGACTCCCTCGATCGCGTAGATACGGCGCAGCACGTCCTGGAGTTGCTGCGTCGTGGAGGTCCTGACCTTGACCAGGGCCGAGGCGCTTCCGGCGATCACGTGCGCTTCCTCTATCTCCGGAATGGCGGCGAACCGGTCGCCGGAGTCGCCCACCCACCGGGTCGATTCCACCATCACGAAGGCGAGTACGTTCCGTCCGATCGCCGCGGGATCGACCTCGGCGGCCGTCCGGCGGATGACCCCTCGCTCCCGGAGCTTGCGCACGCGTTCGTGGGTGGCCCCCGCGGACAGTCCGACGGCCTCTCCCAGCGCCGTATACGGCCTGGAGGCATCGTCCTGGAGGAGGACGAGCAACTGTCGATCGACGTCGTCCACGGTATCTCCTTCGGTAAAGAACTTGATCTGTCGAATCTCATTCTGCATAGTTCTGATTCAGCAGATCAACATTCGGATCGATGGTGAGGGTGACAGCATGCCCGGCGAGCGACCGCAGTTGTACGAGGTCCTTGATGACCGGTTCCGTACGGGCAAGTGTCATGCGGGCGACTCGAAGCTGGAGACCCTCTTCGAGGGCTCTCGTTGGGCCGAGGGCCCCGTCTACGTCCCGGCCGGCCGGTACCTGGTCTGGAGCGACATCCCCAACGACCGCCTGCTGCGCTGGGACGAGACCACCGGCAAGGTCGGCGTCTTCCGCTCACCCGCCGGCCACCCCAACGGCAACACCCTGGACAACGAGGGCCGCCTGATCACCTGCGAGCAGGGCAACCGCCGCGTCACCCGCACCGAGCACGACGGCTCGGTCACCGTGATCGCAGACCGCTTCCAGGGCAGGAGGCTCAACAGCCCGAACGACGCCGCTGTGCGGTCCGACGGCTCGATCTGGTTCTCCGACCCCGACTTCGGGATCACCACCGACTACGAGGGCCACCGCGCCGAGAGTGAGATCGGCGCCTGCAACGTCTACCGCGTGGACCCCGGCACCGGCGAGGTGCGGCTGGTCGCCGACGGCTTCCGCGGCCCCAACGGCCTCGTCTTCTCGCCGGACGAGCGCCGGTTGTACGTCTCGGACAGCAGGGCCAACCATGTCCGCGTCTTCGAGGTCCGGGATGACGGCACCCTCACGGGGGGCGAGGTCTTCGCCGAGTGCCGGATCGGCAACTTCGACAACATCCGCTTCGACGACGCGGGCCGGCTCTGGGCCGCCGCCATGGACGGCGGTGTGCACTGCTACGACCCGGACGGCACGCTTCTCGGCCGCCTGCTGGTCCCCGACGTCGTCGCCAACATCCGCTTCGGCGGCGCCAAGCGGAACCGCATGTTCATCGCCGCCGACACCGCGCTCCACTCCCTCGTCATGTCGGTCACCGGCACGCCACCGCTGCCGACCGCGATCCACTCGTCCTGACCCGCCGCTGCCTCGGAATTCAGGAGCGGCCTTGACCGGCCCGGCGTCGATATCCCCTCCATATCCCCCTCGTCCGCCTCCCTGCAGGGGGAGATCGCCCAGGATCTCCAGGTGAGCCCGTCCTGCGGCGTAGGCACGAGATCGAGCGGCGCGTGGCCTTCCTCGCCGGGCAGCCCACCGCCACGGGCCTGCGCGCGCTGGTGCTGGGCATCGGCGGCGGTGGGGACTCCCTGACCGCGGGGCGGCTGTGTCAGCTCGCGGTCGAGCGGGCCCGGGCCGCGGACCTGGAGACGCTGAACCCCGGCAGGCCCGACGAGGAGGCGCTCGGCGTCACCTACGGCGGCATAGACGACCTCCTGGAGGGCAGGCCGGTCGGCGAGCCCGCTTTCACGGCCGTCGTCGACCGCTACCGCCGCACCGAGCACAGGCGCCGGCTGCCGATCGCTTTCTGAGGGAGCCGCCGCTCACCAGTACATGACCGCGATCGAGCCGCTGCCCCAGGTGGAGTACAGACGGGCCCGGGCCACGTAGCTGTGGTCCTTGACGAGCTTGACCGCGAGGCGTCCGTTGCGGTCCTGTCCGCTGTCGTCGTCGGCGGTGACGAACCGCAGTTCGCCGTCGACGTGCTCGAACAGGGCCAGGACGACGTCGCTGTTGCCGAACGTGCCGATCTCGTAGCACCGGGTCTCCGGCGCAACGATCTCGAAGTCGGCCTGTTCCCCGGTGGCGAGCTGCAACGGGGTCGACTCGAACGCCTCGAGCCGGACCGGCCGGGCGGCGAGCGGCGGATACCACTGCAGGACGCGCTCCTTGTCCGACGCGGACAGGCCCAGTGTCTCGGGGATGCCGTTGCGGTAGGTCTCCGGGCGCACGATCAGCCCGGGCCCGAAGCTGTACTCCATGATGGAGTCGACATCCCATTCGGAGCCCGTGACCTCGTCCTTCGACAGCTTGCGCAGGATGTTCTCGAACGTGACCTCGTGGGGCCAGTTGTTGGGGGGTCCGCCGAGGTCCTCGTAGACCTTCGTCTCGTTCCACTCGATGCCCGCGAACGGGTTCTGGTGCTCGTGGGCGAAGCCGATCGCGTGCCCGGTCTCGTGCAGCGCGGTGGCCTTGCCGTACCGGGTGGTCAGGTCCCAGCCGAAGGTCATGGTCGCTTCGTTCGTGCCGATGAGCAGATTGTCCCGGCCGACGTACGACGCGGAGCCGTCGCGCTCCCGGAACGCGATACGGATCTCGGCGTCGGTGGGATCGGCCACTTCCTTGAACTCCAGCCCGATCCCGAGGCCCTTCCAGGTCTGGAAGGCGTGCCGGACCTCCTCCAGTTGCTCCGGGCCTCCGATGTCACCACCCTGGTCGAGGAAGGCGTAGTGCAGGACCGTGCCGTTGACCCACTTGGCTCGGACCAGCAGGATCGCCCTCGACCGGCCCGGGCTGAGGTCCGGGCGCAACACGGGCTGGGTCTGGGGTGGTTGAGTGCAGTAGCGGGGTGTGATCGTCCCGCTCGCGGACGGCGCGTTCATGACGGCTCCCCTTCGCGTGCGTGTCTGTCACCGCGAGGGCGAACACGCACCCAGCCGTCGGCCGGTGGCCGGGCGAAGAAGGAGGTCGGCGGCAGGACTCCGATCGCCACCACGGTGTCACGGTTCCTGCGGAAATGCCCGGCTTGGACAACTCCAGCATCTTTCCGAACGGGGCGTTCCGCAAGTGTCGAATAGTTAGATACCTCAGGAAACCGGGCTGTTGAACGATGAAGCACCGCCCTCTCATGCGGGCCGCGTACGTCCCGTGCTGCCCCGCCCCGTGAGCCGCGGCACCGGCACCCCCACCGCCCGTGCCGCCTCCCCGTCCAGCAGCGCCATCAGCTCGCGTGCCGCCGTGCGCCCGAACTCGGCGCTGTCCCGGGACAGGGCTGACAGCCGGGGCGTGACCATGCGGCACAGCGCCGAGTCCTCCCAGGACACGACCGACACGTCCTGCGGGACACGGAAGCCGAGGTCGGCGGCCGCCGCGAGGCCGGCCACCGCCATCACGTCGTTGTCGTAGATCAGCGCGGTCGGGGGAGAGGAGTCGCCGAGCACCCGGCGGGTCACGGCGGCGCCCTCGGTGTCGGAGTAGTCGGTGGTCATCGAGCGGACCTCGGTGAGGCCGCGGCGGCGCGCCTGCGCGCGCAGCGTGGCGATACGGCGCTGGGTGTGCGCCAGGCCCGGGAGGCCCGCGATGTGGACGATCCGCCGGTGGCCGAGCGCCGTCAGCTCGTCGACCACGGACGCCATCGCGCCGGCGTCGTCCGCCCACACCGTGGACAGGCCGGGGTGGCGCACATCGGGCGCGCCGCCGATCACCACGGCGGGCAGGCCCAGTTCGTCCAGCAGGTCGGGACGCGGGTCCTCGGCGCGCGGGTCGACCACCAGGACGCCGTCCACCCGGTGCTCCGCCCACCAGCGCCGGTAGACCGCGCACTCGTCGGCCACGTCCTGAGCCACCTGGAAGAGCAGGCCCAGATGGCGCTCGGCGAGCACTTCCTGGATGCCGGAGACGAGTTGGAGGAAGAAGGAGTCGACGCCCAGCGTGTCCGCCGGGCGGGCCAGGACGAAGCCGACCGTGGCCGCTCCTTCGCCGGAGAGGGCGCGGGCCGCCGTGCTGGGGCGCCAGCCGAGCTGCTCGGCGACCCGGTGGACCCGGGCGCGGGTGGTCTCGGAGACGCCGGGGCGCCCGTTGAGGGCGAAGGAGACCGCGCTCTCGGAGACTCCGGCGCGGCGCGCGATGTCCTTCATCGTCGGTCGGCGCGCGGGTGATCGCTTCTCCGGCACGCTGGGCTCCCCATTCCGTACGGGCCGGTCCCGGCCAACTGCTAATGCGCTTGAGCGCACTTATCCTAAAGCGCATTAGTGTTCGGCGGCAATAGGTCCAACGCACCGCTGTGAGCAGGGGTTTTGAGTCACTAATGACTTTAGCTGGGTCGAATCCATTGACTCCTCGCAGAAACGCCGGGCACAGTCTGGCCCGGCACCTTCGGCCCCATCCCACTGCATCCACGCATCCACTGCATCCCACTGCAAAGGAGCCCAGCCGCCGTGCGCATCTCCCGTAGAACCTTCGCCACCGCTGCCCTCGTCCTGGTCCTGCCGCTGAGCGCCTGCGGCTCGGGCGGGGACGACGGTGGCTCGGCCGACGCCTCGGGCAAGGTCGAGGGCGACATCACCTTCCAGACCTGGAACCTGCGCGCCAACTTCAAGCCGTACTTCGAGGGCCTGATCGCGGACTTCGAGAAGAAGTACCCCGGCACCCACGTGAAGTGGATCGACCAGCCCGCCGAGGGCTACGCCGACAAGATCAGCGCCGACGCGGCCGGCGGTACCCTGCCCGACGTCGTCAATGTCTCCCCGGACCTGGTCGCCCCGCTCGCCGAGGCAGGCCTCGCCCTCGACCTCGACAAGACCGCGGGCAGGTACAAGTCCGAGTACCTGGCGGGGGCTTGGGCCAGCCATCAGGTCCCGGGCCTCAGCGGCACGTACGCCTTCCCGTGGTACCTGAACACCGGCCCGCTCTTCTACAACAAGTCCCTGTTCAAGAAGGCCGGACTCGACCCCAGCACACCGCCGAAGACCTACGGTGAACTCTTCGCCGACGCACTCCAGATGGCGAAGAAGAGCGACGGAAAGGTCGCCACGCTCGCCAATGTGCCCACCGTCGAGGACTTCGGCCGGTACGGCGTCCAGCTGATGAACAAGGAGGGGACAGGGTTCGCCTTCAACGACGCCAAGGGAGTCGAACTCCTCACCAAGTACAAGGAGTTGTACGACGCCAAGGCCCTCGACCCGCAGGCCCTGACCGCCACTCCGGAGTCCTCCGGCAAGAAGTTCCTCACCGAGGCCGTCGCCATGAACCCCGGCAGCGCACTCGATCTCGGCAACTTCAAGAAGCAGGCGCCGAACCTGTACAAGAACATCGGGATCACCGACCAGATCACCAGCACCGGGCACGTCAACATGTACGTGATGGGCGTGATGGTCAACTCCCGCACCAAGCACACCCCGGCCGCGGTCGCCTTCGCGCACTTCGTCACCGACGCGCAGAACCAGATGTCCTTCGCCGAGAAGGTCGCCATCTTCCCGAGCACCGCGGGCTCCCTCGACGACCCGTACTTCACCGAGGAGGACGGCACCGACGAGACGCGCGTGCGCATCGCGGCCGCCAAGTCCCTGAAGAACGCGGTCAATTACACGCCGGTACTGTTCAGCGAGCAGATGAAGACCGCGCTGCGCAACGAGGTCGCCAAGGCCCTGCAGGGCAAGGAGAGCCCCAAGGCGGCTCTTGACAACGCTGTCAGGGCCTGCGACCAGCTCCTGAAGCAGCAGGGCTGAACCGGCATGGCCACTCCCTCCGCGCCGTCCCGGGTGCGGCGGCAACTTCCCACCAGCCCCTGGCTGTTCGCCGCCCCGGGACTGCTCATCACGGGCGCCTTCGTGCTGTACCCGTTCGTGTCGACCGTGGTGAACTCCTTCACCGACCGCCGCACCCTGATTCCGGGCCGTTTCGTCGGACTCGCCAACTTCCGCGAGCTGCTCCACGACGACATGTTCTGGACCGGCCTGCGCAACAGCACGCTGTACGTCGTCGGGGTCGTACCGGCCCTGGTGATCCTGCCGCTGCTGCTCGCACTGCTGGTGCAGAAGAACATCCCCGGCATCACCTTCTTCCGGTCCGCCTTCTACACCCCGGTCGTCGCCTCCATCGTGGTCGTCGGGCTGATCTGGGTGTGGCTGCTGGACGAACGCGGCCTGGTCAACTCCCTGCTGGAGACGGTGGGGATCGGGCGGGTCGGCTTCCTCAGCGACCAGTGGCTGCTCCTGCTGAGCGCCATGGCCGTGACGGTGTGGAAGGGCCTCGGCTACTACATGATCATCTATCTGGCCGCGCTGGCGAACGTACCGCGCGAGCTGCACGAGGCCGCCGCCGTGGACGGCGCCGGACCGGTCCGCCGCTTCCGCACGGTCACCGTGCCCGCCGTGCGCTCCACCATGGTGCTGGTCGCCGCGCTCTCCTCGGTCGCCGCGTTCAAGGTGTTCTCCGAGGTGTACCTGATGGCGGGCCCGAGCGGCGGCCCGGCCGGCGAGGACACCACCCTCGTCATGCTCGTCCAGCGCACCGGCACCGGCCTGACCGGCCGCGTCGGCTACGCCTCCGCCCTCTCCGTCGTCGTGTTCGTCGTCACCGTCGCCCTGATGCTTCTCGTCCTGCGCACCGACCGGAGGGAGGAGACATGAGCGTGCTGGAGAAGGTACGGCCCCGCCAGGAGCCCGCCGTCCGCGAGCCGCGCGTCACCGACGAGCACGGCCGCCGCGTCCGGGTGTGGGAACTGGTCCTGCGCTACGCGCTGCTGCTCGCCGTACTTGCGCTCACCGTCGGCCCGTTCCTGTGGCAGCTGTCCACCTCGCTCAAGGGTCCCACCGAGGACATCTTCAGCTCGCCGCCGAAGCTCCTGCCCGGCCATCCCACCCTGCACAACTACGAGCGGGTCTCCCGCACCATCCCCGTGTGGGACTACGCCCTGAACTCGCTGAAGGTCGCGAGCGCGAGCGTGGTGACCAACTGCGCGGGCTCGGCACTCGCCGGATACGCCCTGGCCCGGCTGCGCTACCGCGGCCGGGGCGTGGCCACGCTGGTCTTCGTGCTGGCGATGCTCGTGCCCGTGGAGGGCATCATCATCGCCCAGTTCACGACCATGCGGGAACTCGGCCTGAACAACACGCTGATCGGGGTCGTGCTGCCCGGCTCGATCGGCGCGATGAACGTGCTGCTGATGCGCAACGCCTTCCGGAACCTGCCGTACGAGATCGAGGAGGCCGCCTACGTCGACGGCGCCGACGTCTGGCAGCGGTTCTGGCGCATCGCGCTGCCGTCGGTGAAGGGCACCCTCGCCGTCGTTGCGATCTTCGCCTTCATGGGCGCCTGGGACGACTTCCTCTGGCCGCTCATCGTGCTCAGCGACCCCGACAAGTTCACCCTGACCATCGGCCTCAACTATCTGCACGGCACCTTCGCCAACGACGAACGCCTGGTCGCCGCCGGCACCGTCATCGCCGTGGCCCCGCTCATCGCCCTCTTCGCCTGCCTCCAGCGGTACTTCTTCCGCGGGGTCGGCGAGGGCGCCGTCAAGGGCTGAGCCCCCTGCCCGGCCGAGTCCCGTACCCCTGCCGTATCCCGTATCCCTGCCGAGTCCCGTACCCCCCCGCAAGGACACACCGCATGCATCCTGCCGTGCGCTTCGGCGTCAACTACACGCCCAGCGAAGGGTGGTTCCACCACTGGCTCGACTTCGACCTCGACTCCGTACGCGCCGACCTCGACGCGATCGCCCTTCTCGGCCTGGACCACATCCGCGTCTTCCCGCTGTGGCCCTACTTCCAGCCGAACCGCACCCTGATCCGCCCGCGCGCCGTGGAGGACCTGGTACGACTGGCCGACGCGGCCGGCGAACGCGGCCTGGACGTCAACGTGGACGGACTGCAAGGGCACTTGAGCAGCTTCGACTTCCTCCCCGCCTGGACCCGCACCTGGCACCGGCGCAACCTCTTCACCGACCCGGACGTCGTCGACGGCCAGGCCGCATACCTGCGCACCCTCGCCGCCGCCCTCGCCGACCGGCCCAACTTCATCGGCATGACCATCGGCAACGAGGTCAACCAGTTCGCCGCCGGACCCCACCCCGATCCCGACCGGATCACGGCCGAGGACGCCGAGCGCTGGCTCACCCGGCTGCTCACCGCCTGCGCCGAGGGCGCCCCGGACCGGCCGCACCTGCACGCCTCGTACGACGCCGCCTGGTACCAGGACGACCAGCCCTTCACCCCCGGCCACTCGGCCCGCCTCGGCGCCGTCACCGCCGTGCACTCCTGGGTGTTCAACGGCACCGCCCAGCGCCACGGCCGTACCTCCGTACCGGCCGAGCACCACGCGGCCTATCTGGTCGAGCTGAGCAAGGCCTGGGCCGAGGAGCCGCACCGGCCCGTGTGGCTCCAGGAGGTCGGCGCCCCGGCGCCCCTCGTCCCCGCCGAACACGCGGCCGCCTTCACCGAGGCGACCGTGAAGAACGTTCTGGACTGCCCCGGCCTGTGGGGCGTCACCTGGTGGTGCTCGTACGACGTCTCCCGCGATCTGGCCGACTTCCCCGAACTCGAGTACGGGCTGGGGCTGTTCACCAACGACCGGCGGCCCAAGGACACCGCCCGCGTACTGGCCGACGCGGCACGCGCCCACCACGAGCCACCCGCCGTGCGCGGGACCGCTCTCGTCGTGCCCGCCGACCCGGCCCACCGCTCCCGCTGCGCCCCCGGCGGACCCGTCTTCGACGCCTTCTTCCGGCTCGTCGCCGACGGCGCCCGCCCCACCACCGTCCTGGACACCCGGGCGGACGGCAAGGAACACCTCGCGGCCCGTGGCATCACCGAAGTCGTCACTCCCGACCAGGTACTCCCCACCCCACAAGGAGGAACTTGCTCGTGAACCCCACCAGACGCACCGTCCTGATCGCCGGGGCCGCCGCGGCCCTGCTGCCCACGCCCGCCCTTGCGGTCCCTCGTCCCAAGGGCGCCGCCACCCCGCCGTACGCCTCGTACTGGTACCCGGACTCCCTGCCCGCCGGCAGCCCGGGCGCCGGTATCACCTGGCGCAGCCTGAAGGAGTGGCGCGCGGCCGACGACCCCGACCTGGCCTTCAACGCCGCGTCCGTGCCGCTCGCCGCCCGCTTCACCCCGACCCCCGCGAACACCACCGCCCGCTCGGGCCAGGCCCGCATCCAGTCCCTGGTCTCCTTCGGGCCGACCTCCAGCAACCCCTCGCAGGGATCGGCCACCGCCGACTACTACGCCCTCACCCACTGGGCCTACCTCGACGAGCTGGTGTTCTGGGGCGGCTCGGCGGGCGAGGGGCTGATCCTGGCGCCGAACGCGCCGATCGTGGACGCGGCCCACCGGCACGGCGTGCCCGTCCTCGGCAACATCTTCCTGCCGCCCACCGCCTACGGCGGCCGGCTCCAGTGGACCCGCGACCTCGTCCAGAAGGACTCCTCCGGGCGCTGTCCACTCGCCGCGCAACTCGTCGCGGTGGCGGCCGCGTACGGCTTCGACGGCTGGTTCGTGAACGCCGAGACCGGCGGCGGGAACACCGCGCTCGGCACCGCGATGCTCGGGTTCGTGAAGGAGCTGAAGGCGCTCGCCGCGGCCAAGGGGCAGCGGGTGACCTGGTACGACGCGATGACTGTGAACGGGACGGTCAGCTGGCAGGGCGCGCTGAACAGTCAGAACCAGGCCTTCTTCCAGGCCGCCGACGACATGTTCGTCGACTTCCGGTGGAGCGCGGCCACCCTTGCCTCCTCGGGCACCAGGACGGGTCAACTGGGGCGCAGCCGCTACGAGTTGTGGGCGGGCGTCGACGTCGAGTCGAACGGGTCCGACTCGTCGGTGAACTGGGACGCCATCGTGCCGACCGGGAAGACGCACGTCACCTCGATCGGCTTCTACCGGCCCGAGTGGACCCGCAACCACCTGCCCGCCGGGCAGCGCACCCCGGGCGACTTCCACGCGGCCGACGACCGGTTCTGGACCGGGCGGTCGCTCGATCCGGCGCGGCCGGACGGGACGGATCCGTGGCGGGCGCCCGCGGTGTCGGTGGCGGACCGGTCGACGGTGTCGTCGGTGCCGTTCGCGAGCGTGTTCAACACCGGGCACGGACTGCGGTGGTACGAGGAGGGGGTCGTCACCTCGGACGCGCCCTGGAACCACCTCGGGCTGCAGGACCGGCTGCCGTCGCGGCGGTGGGCCGTGCGGACGGCGGGGCGGCGGCCGGCCGTGTCCTTCGACTTCGCGGACGCGTGGCGGGGCGGGAGCAGCGTGCTGGTCGCTGGTGAACCGGATCAACCAGTGGTGGTGGACCTGTACGCGACTCGGCTGGCGATCGGTGTGGACACGGTTGTCGAGCTGACGCACCGGACCGACGCCGGCAGTGTGAATGTCGAGCTGGCCGTCGCCACCGCCGAGCCGAGCGGCGCCGGTGCGACACCGCCGTACACCTATCTGCCTGTGAACTCGGTCAACAACGAGGGACGCTCGACTGTGAACTCGGTCAACACCTGGCAGACCTCGACCCTACGGCTCACCGGGCTGTCCGGCACGATCCACGCCCTCGGCATCCGGCTCACCGCACCCGGCGGCGGCGCCGTGCGCTGGCGGCTGGGCGGTCTGGCCGTACGCGACACCGCCCCGGCCCCGGCCGCCCCCGCCGCCCTGCGGATCACCGCGGCCTCCGGCGGCGACCTGCGCTTCGCCTGGAGCGCCACGCCCACCCCCGTACGCCACTACGAACTCCACCGCGTCCTGCCCGACGGCACCCGCCGTTTCCTCGGCGGTACCTGCCAGCGCGCCTACTTCGCCGCCGGCCTGCAGCCCGCACCGGGAGAGACGGCCGCACGATTCGAACTGCGCTCGGTGGGGGAGCTGTACAACGCCTCGACTCCCGTGACCGTCACCCACACCTGGTAATCACCCGAAGCCCAGCAGGGAGCACCCCGCATGCATGACGACCGCAACCTGGTCGAAGCCCGCCTCAGGCGCGTCCTCGACGAACGGATCCGTCCCGCCGTGTACCCCGAGTCCGTGCCGCTGCGGGCCGCGGTCTGGCACGCGCCGGGCGAGCCCGTGCCGGTCGCGGAGGGACTGGCCGCCGAGCCCGTGCCGATCGAGGTGGGCGCCCGGTGGGGTGCTCCGTGGGGGACCAGCTGGTTCCGGGTGACCGGGACCGTGCCCGAGGCCTGGGCGGGCCGGACCGTGGAGGCCCTGCTCGACCTGGGCTTCGACGAGAACATGCCCGGCTTCCAGTGCGAGGGCCTGGTCTACCGGCCCGACGGCACCCCGGTGAAGGGCCTCAACCCGCGCAACCAGTGGGTGCGCATCGGGGCGCCCGTCGAGGGCGGGGAGGAGGTGCGCCTGCACATCGAGGCCGCCTCCAACCCGGTCATCCTCGACTACCACCCCTTCCGGCCCACCTGGCTCGGCGACAAGGACACCGCCGGGCACGAGCCGCAGTACACGCTCACCCGCATGGACCTCGCCGTCTTCGACGAGACCGTGTGGCAGCTGGTGCTGGACCTCGAGGTGCTGGGCGAGCTGATGGCCGAGCTGCCGGTGGACTCCGCGCGCCGCTGGGACATCCTGCGCGCCGTCGACCGGGCCCTCGACGCCGTCGACCTGCAGGACGTGGGCGGCACGGCGGCCGGGGCCCGTGACCGGCTCGCCGCGGTGCTGGCCGCTCCGGCCGTACCGTCCGCGCACCGGATCAGCGCGGTCGGGCACGCGCACATCGACTCCGCCTGGCTGTGGCCGCTGCGCGAGACCGTGCGCAAGGTGGCCCGTACGACGTCCAACATGACCGCGCTCATCGAGGACGAGCCGGAGTTCGTCTTCGCCATGTCGCAGGCGCAGCAGTGGGCGTGGGTGAAGGAGCACCGGCCCGAGGTGTGGGCGCGGGTGAAGAAGGCCGTGGCAAAGGGGCGGTTCGTGCCGGCCGGCGGGATGTGGGTGGAGTCGGACACCAACATGCCCGGCTCGGAGGCGATGGCCCGTCAGTTCGTGCACGGCAAGCGGTTCTTCCTCGACGAGTTCGGCATCGAGAACGAGGAGGCCTGGCTGCCCGACACCTTCGGCTTCGCCGCCGGGCTCCCGCAGATCATCAGGGCGGCAGGCTCCAAATGGCTGCTCACCCAGAAGATCTCCTGGTCGCAGACGAACAAGTTCCCGCACCACACCTTCCAGTGGGAGGGCATCGACGGCACCCGGATCTTCACCCACTTCCCGCCCGTCGACACCTACAACTGCTCGATGAGGGGCAGCGAGATCGCCCATGCGGCGCGCAACTTCAAGGACAAGGGCAGGGCCCGGCACTCCCTCGCGCCCAGCGGCTGGGGCGACGGGGGCGGCGGCACGACCCGCGAGATGGTCGCCAAGGCGGCCCGGCTCCGCGACCTCGAAGGCTCCGCGACCGTCGCCTGGGAGACACCCAGGGCGTTCTTCGAGAAGGCCGAGGCCGAATACCCCGAGCCCCCCGTCTGGGTCGGCGAGCTGTACCTCGAACTGCACCGCGCCACCCTCACCAGCCAGGCCAGGACCAAACAGGGCAACCGCCGCAGCGAACACCTCCTGCGCGAGGCCGAACTCTGGGCGGCCACGGCAGCCGTACGCACCGGATTCCCCTACCCCTACGAGGAGTTGGACCGGATCTGGAAGACGGTCCTGCTGCACCAGTTCCACGACATCCTGCCCGGCTCGTCCATCGCGTGGGTGCACCGGGAGGCCCGGGCGACGTACGAGCGCGTCGCCACGGAGCTGAACGGCATCATCGAGGCGGCCCAGCGCGCGCTCGCGGGCGAGGGGCACACGCCCCTGATGTTCAACGCCACCCCGCACGCGTACGCCGGTGTCCCGGCCGGAGGCGCGGCGACGCCACGGACGGACGGCACGACGAGGCTCGCACCGCGCCCGGAGGGCGGCCACGTCCTGGACAACGGCCTGTTGCGGATCGAGATCGACGCCCAGGGCCTTGTCGTCTCCGCGTACGACATCGAGGCCGACCGCGAGACGATCGCCCCCGGCGCCGCCGCGAACCTCCTCCAGATCCACCCCGACTTCCCGAACATGTGGGACGCCTGGGACGTGGACGAGTTCTACCGGAACACGGTCACGGACCTCACGGACGCCGACTCGGTCACGGCGGGCGAGGACGGCGACTCGGTGCGGATCGTCCGCTCCTTCGGCACCTCCCGCGTCACCCAGGTACTCACGCTTCCGCCGGGGGAGCGACGCCTGGTGCTGGACACGGAGGTGGACTGGCACGAGACGGAGAAGTTCCTGAAGCTCGCCTTCCCGCTCGACCTGCACGCCGAACGGTACGCATCGGAGACCCAGTTCGGGCACTTCCACCGCCCCACCCACACCAACACCTCCTGGGAAGCAGCCAAGTTCGAGGCCTGCAACCACCGCTTCGTCCATCTCACCGAACCGGACTGGGGTGTCGCCGTCGTCAACGACTCGACGTACGGCCACGACGTGACCCGCACGGTCCGCACCGGCGCCGACCGCGGTACGACCACCACGGTCACCACTGTTCGGGTATCCCTCCTGCGCGCCCCGCGCTTCCCCGACCCCGAGACCGACCAGGGCGTCCACCGCTTCCGGCACGCCCTGATCCCCGGCGCCCGCATCGCCGACGCGGTCCGTGAGGGCTGGCGGATCAACCTGCCCGAGCGGCGCACGACCGGTGCGGGTGAGGTCGCCCCGCTGGTCACCGTGGACAACGCGGCAGTCGTCATCACAGCCGTGAAGCTGGCCGACGACGGCACCGGCGACGTGGTGATCCGCTTCCACGAGGCCCACGGAGCCCGGGCCCGGGCGACCCTGACCGCCGCCTTCCCGTTCACCGACCTCGCCATGACGGACCTGCTGGAACGCCCGGGCGGGGAGGGCGAGCCGCCGGTACGGAACGACGACCGGATCACCGTACGGCTGCGGCCGTTCGAGCTGATGACGCTGCGCCTGCGCAGGGGCTGACCGACCCACGCACGGTACCGGCGGAGGCGTGTCAGGTGTTTCGCTGTGCCGGCAGGCGGTGTCGGCATGGGACAGCTGCCAGGGCGCATCCCCAACTGTCGCAAGGTGTGTCCCATACTTGGTGCTTGATGGGAGCGTAGGGGGCCACAAGACGACACGCGGGGGCGGAGTTGCGTGAGTTCGTGTACGTGTCGGACGGTAAGCTTCGGCAGTTTCTGCCCAAGCCGCCCCGTTTCACCATGCCTGGTGTCATGCGCCTGAACACCCCGGTGGGGGGCATGGACTTGGAGCGGGGCCCGCAGAACAGTGAGCGCGGCCGACTGCGGCACCTGGAGAAGGTCGACAAGCACCTGAACAATCAGGCCGAATGGTTCGGGGACCCCGCGCTGCGCCCAGGAGAATGGGTCTGGTTCGAGGCGCCGCTGCGCTGTGTGACGCTGCGGGGAGAGTACCGACGCATGGTTCTCTTCGCCGATCCTGCCCCCGGGGAGGATCCGGAGTACGACAGGGGCACGGGCTGCCGTCTTCTGATGCACGGTTCTTCCCGGCATCTCCTGGGGTATGCACCGGTGAGCGTCGACGGACCACCGCTGGAGGGGATCGACGGCGGTTCCAGCATCGGGACGACGTTCCTCACCAGCGCCGGTCATGTTGTCAGGGCCTTGTCCCTGGAGCCTGATCCCGTGGCGGATGATGTGCCGGCGCCGAGGACGGATGTGACCGGACCCGGAGTCAGGGAGCTGGTGGCGGCGCTCGACGCCCGGCACGGTCAGGCGGGCAGCGCGGCTCGGATGCGCGGGTACGCGCGGGTGACAGCCGTTCTGCCCGCCGGTGAGAGCGCCGCGCGGCTGGTCGTGGCGAGTCCCCTGACTGTGGAGTATGCGTTCGACCAGTCGTGACACGACCGGATGCGGACAGTGCGGGATGAGGGAAGGTGCACAACTGGCAGTGGCCGGCCCCGACCACGCTGCCGACGTCGTTCAATGCCGGGCCAAAGTCGCCCACTGCCACAGGCGTTTGGGGCACTTGGAGCAAGCGCTGGACGAGTACATTGCCCTGTCCGACGACTTGCCGCAGGACGACCCGCTCGATCCGCTGCTGCTCGAGGTGCGCAGCGGGATCGGGCTGCTGCCGAAGACCGTGGGCCACCCGGATGCCCTGGAAACCCTGGCAAACCTCTACCCCGTTCTGGCGGAACATCTTGGTCCTCAGGCGCCCAGCTGCGCCCGCAACCACTCCTCCACCTCGCCCACATGCGCGGCCGCCGCCGCCCTTGCCGCCTCCGGGTCGCGGGCCGCCAGGGCGCGGTGGATGGCGGCGTGCTCGCGGCGGGTTCGGGTGAAGGCGCCCTCCTCCTGGTAGCCGCGCCAGACGCGGGCGCGGAAGGTGCGGGAGGACAGGCCCTCCAGGATGGCGGCCATCGTGTCGTTGCCCGCGGCGGCCGCGATCTCGCGGTGGAAGGCCAGGTCGTGGGCGAGGATCTCCTCGGGGTCGTCGGTGGCGTTCATCGCCGCCAGGTGTTTCTCCACCTCGGCGAGCTGGTCGTCGGTGATGCGGGCCGCGGCGAGTGCGGTCGCCGTGGATTCGAGGATGCGGCGCACCTCCAGGAGTTCCACCAGCTGCGGGCCCCGGGACAGGTCCGCGACCACGCCGAAGGTCTCCAGCAGGTCGCCGGCCTCCAGCGCGGTGACGTAGATGCCGGAACCGTGCCGGGCCTCCAGGACGCCCATGACCGTCAGCGCGCGGATCGCCTCGCGCATCGAGCTGCGGGAGATGCCCAGTCGGGCCGCCAGGTCGCGCTCGGTGGGCAGGCGCTGGCCCGGCTCCAGGCGGCCCTCGGCGATCATCGCCTTGATCTGCTCGATGGCGCGCTGGGTCACCGTGCCCTTGTGCGGGGCTTCCTCGTCCACGCCACTCCTCCCGTCGCTGGGTGCGTCGCAGTCTAACCAGGGGAGTGGTCCGACCACTACGCGTCAGGGAGCGGAAAAATTGGCGCCGGAGGGTGTTCTCTCGCCCAAGTGGTCTGATAAATATCCAGGCATCTGCTCGAACACCCTCGACGAGGAGCCGCGAGATGCCCGTCAGAACAGCGAGGAAGCAGAACAGGTCACGGATCACCGGCGTGGCGGCCCTGGCCGCCTGCGCCTCGCTGCTGCTCAGCGCGTGCGGCAGCACCAAGGACACCGGCGCGTCCAGCGCGGGAGGCGGAGGCGGCTCCGGCAAGGTCGGGGTGATCCTGCCCCTGCTGACCTCGCCGTTCTGGCAGTCGTACAACGACTACGTGCCGAAGATGGCCAAGTCCGAGGGTGTCGACGCGCTGAAGACGGTCAACTCCAACAGCGATCCCTCGCAGCAGATCACCGACATCGACAACGAGCTGAACCAGGGCGTGAAGGGGCTGGTGGTCGCGCCCCTGGACAGCGCCGCCATTCAGGCCGGACTCGACCAGGCCGAGCGCAAGGGCGTGCCGGTCGTCGCCGTGGACGTCGCACCCGACAAGGGCAAGGTCGCCATGGTGGTGCGCGCCGACAACGTCGCCTACGGCGAGAAGGCCTGCGACTATCTCGGGCAGCACGTCACCAGCGGCAAGGTCGTGCAGATCATGGGCGACCTCGCCTCGGTCAACGGCCGCGACCGCTCCGAGGCGTTCCGGGCCTGCGTGAAGAAGAAGTACCCGAAGCTCAAGGTGCTGGAGATCCCCGCCAAGTGGGAGTCCGACACCGCGGCCGCCAAGCTGGACACGCTGCTGGGCGCCAACCCCGACATCAAGGGCATCTACCTGCAGGCCGGTGGCGTGTATCTCGCGCCGACCCTGCAGACCCTGAAGTCGAAGAACATGCTGAGGACGGTCGGCCGCAAGGGCCACGTCGTCATCGTCTCCAACGACGGCATCCCGCAGGAGTTCGACGCCATCCGCAAGGGCCAGATCGACGCCACCGTCTCCCAGCCCGCCGACGCCTACGCGCGGTACGGCATGTACTACATCAAGGCGGCGATGGCGGGGAAGACGTTCGAACCCGGCCCCACCGACCACGGCTCGACCATCGTGAAGCTGCCCAGCGGCATCCTCGAGGACCAGCTGCCCGCGCCCCTGGTCACCAAGGAGAACGTCGACGACCCCAAGCTCTGGGGCAACACGGTCAAATGAGCACACCTCTCGTTGAAGCCGAGGGCATCGTCAAGCGGTACGGCCCGACCGTCGCTCTCACCGACGGTAGGCTCACCGTCCACCCCGGCGAGTCCCACGCACTGGTCGGCCGCAACGGCGCCGGCAAGTCCACGCTCGTCAACGTCCTCACCGGAATCCAGGCACCGGACGAGGGCACCGTACGCTTCGACGGCGAGCCCGCACCCGCGCTCGCCGACCGGGACGCCTGGCGCCGCAGGGTCGCCTGCGTGTACCAGAAGCCCACGGTCGTACCGGAGTTGACGGTCGCCGAGAACCTGTTCATCAACCGCCAGCCGCTCCGGAGGGGCTTCATCAGCTGGCGCCGGCTCAGGCGTGCGGCCGCAGACCTGCTCGCCACCTGGGACGTGCGCGTCGATCCCGAGGCCCGCACCGCGGACCTGAGGGTCGAGGACCGCCAAATGGTTGAGATCGCACGGGCGTTGAGCTTCGGCGCGCGGTTCATCGTCCTGGACGAGCCGACCGCCCAGCTCGACAACCGGGAGATCGAGCGGCTGTTCAACCGGATGCGCGCCCTGCAGGATTCCGGGGTCACCTTCCTGTTCATCTCGCACCACCTCCAGGAGGTGTACGAGGTCTGCCAGACGGTGACCGTCCTGCGCGACGCCCGCTGGATCACCACCGCCCCGGTCGCCGAACTGCCACGCGCGGCCCTGGTGGAGGCCATGGCCGGGGAGACCGTCGTCGAGCGGGCGGCCACCGTGCGGGACACCGTGGCCGACGACGCGCCGGTCGCCCTGGAAGCACACGGGCTGTCGTCGGAGTCGTACCAGGACATCGACCTCTCCGTCCGCCACGGCGAGGTCGTCGGCCTCGCCGGCTCCAGCGGCAGCGGGAAGATCGAGCTGGCCGAGTCCCTCGCCGGACTGCACACCCCGACCGGCGGCACGGCCCGGCTCGACGGCAGACGACTCCCGTTCGGCGACGTCCAGGCCGCGCTCGGGGCCGGTGTCGGCTGCGTACCCCGGGACCGGCACGAACAGGGACTCGTGACCGCGATGAGCATCGGTGACAACGCCACGCTGAGCGTCCTCGGCCGCCTGGGCCGGTTCGGCTTCGTCGGCCCCCGGCGCAGACGCGGCGTCGCCGCCGACCTGATCGAACGCCTCGACATCCACGCCGAGGGCCCCGACCAGCCCGTCTCCGACCTCTCCGGCGGCAACGCGCAGAAGGTCGTCATGGCCCGCGCCCTGGCCTGTGACCCACGGCTGCTCGTCCTGATCAACCCCACCGCGGGCGTCGACGTGAAGTCCAAGGAGTCCCTGCTGGCCCGGATGGACAGCGCCCGCGAGGACGGCACCGCCGTGCTCGTCGTCTCCGACGAACTCGACGACCTGCGGCGCTGCGACCGCGTCCTCGTCCTCTTCCACGGCCGGATCGTCGCCGAGCACCCGGCGGGCTGGCACGACCACGAGCTGATCGCCTCCATCGAAGGAGTGGACCATGGCTGACACCAAGGCTCCGCCGCTCATGCCCGTCAAGGTCCCGGACGCGCGTTCGGCCAAGTCCGTCCTGCTCCGCCGCGCCCGCGAACTCGCCCTGGTCCCCGCCCTGTTGCTGCTGATGGTGCTGGGCGCGTTCGTCAACGACTCCTTCCTCACCGAGCGCAACATCATCTCGATCCTCGGCGCCTCCGCGGCCCTCGCCATGGTGGTGCTCGCCGAGTCGCTCGTCCTGATCACCGGCAAGTTCGACCTGTCGCTCGAATCGGTGGTCGGCATGGCGCCCGCCGTGGGCGCCCTGCTCGTCCTGCCCTCGGCCCAGTCCGGCTGGGGCACCGAGTGGCCCACCGTGCTCGCCCTGGTCGCGATCCTCGTCGTCGGCGCGGCGGTCGGCGCCCTCAACGGCATCCTCGTGGTGAAGTTCCGGCTCAACGCCTTCATCGTCACCCTGGCGATGCTGATCATCCTGCGCGGACTGCTGGTCGGCGCCACCAAGGGCAAGACCCTGTTCGGGATGCCCGACGCGTTCTTCACCCTGGCCACCACGACCTTCCTGCGCGTCCCCATGTCCGTGTGGCTGGCGGCGCTCGCCTTCGCGGTCACCGGGCTCGTGCTGCGCTACCACCGCGTCGGCCGCGCCCTGTACGCCATCGGCGGCAACGCGGACGCGGCCCGCGCGGCCGGTATCCGGGTCGAGCGCGTGATGCTCGGGGTGTTCGTCGTCGCCGGTGCCCTCGCCTCCGTCGGCGGCCTCCTGCAGACCGGGTACGTCGGCGCGATCAGCGCCAACCAGGGCAACAACATGATCTTCACCGTGTTCGCGGCGGCCGTGATCGGCGGCATCAGCCTCGACGGCGGCAAGGGCACCATGGCCGGCGCCCTCACCGGTGTCCTCCTGCTGGGCGTCGTACAGAACCTGCTGACCCTCGCGCAGGTGCCGTCGTTCTGGATCCAGGCCATCTACGGCGGGATCATCCTCGTCGCACTCATGATCGCCCGCGTGACGACGGGCCGGGCCCAGGACTGAACCCCGCCCCAACCGTCCTCTGACCGAAAGGACTTCAGTGTCCGAGGCCCCCGCCCGCATCACCGCGGTCAACACCCACGACATCCGCTTCCCCACCTCGCGCGAGCTGGACGGCTCCGACGCGATGAACCCGGACCCCGACTACTCGGCGGCCTACGTCGTCCTGCGCACGGACGCCGCCGACGGGCACGAGGGGCACGGGTTCACCTTCACCATCGGGCGGGGCAACGACGTCCAGGTCGCCGCGATCGACGCGCTGCGGGGCCATGTGCTCGGCCGCCCGGTCGAGGAGGTCTGCGCCGACCCCGGCTCGCTCTTCCGGGACCTGATCGCCGACAGCCAACTGCGCTGGCTCGGCCCCGAGAAGGGCGTGATGCACATGGCGATCGGGGCCGTCGTCAACGCCGTCTGGGACCTCGCCGCCCGTCGGGCCGGCAAGCCGCTGTGGCAGCTGCTCGCCGACGCCGAACCGGAGTGGCTGGTCCGCCAGATCGACTTCCGCTACATCACCGACGCCCTCACCCCCGAGGAGGCCCTCGACCTGCTCAGCCGCGGCAGGGAGGGCGCCATGGACCGCCGGGCCCGGCTGCTGGAGCGCGGCTTCCCCGCCTACACGACCTCTCCCGGCTGGCTCGGCTACGACGACGACAAGCTCACCCGGCTCGCCGCCCAGGCCGTCGCCGACGGCTTCCGGCAGATCAAGCTCAAGGTGGGTGCCGACCTGGCGGACGACGTCCGGCGCTGCCGGGTCGCCCGCGCCGTCGTCGGACCGGACGTCCGCCTCGCCGTCGACGCCAACCAGCGCTGGAACGTGGACGAGGCGATCGTCTGGGCCAAGGCGCTCGCCGAGTTCGACCCGTACTGGATCGAGGAGCCCACCAGCCCCGACGACGTCCTCGGCCACGCGGCCATCCGCCGCGCGGTGACACCTGTCAAGGTCGCGACCGGCGAACACGTCCACAACCGCATCGTGTTCAAGCAGATGCTCCAGGCCCGCGCCCTCGACATCGTGCAGATCGACGCGGCCCGCGTCGGCGGGGTCAACGAGAACCTCGCCATCCTGCTGCTCGCCGCCAAGTTCGGCGTCCCCGTCTGCCCGCACGCCGGCGGGGTCGGCCTGTGCGAACTCGTCCAGCACCTGTCGATGTTCGACTACCTGGCGGTCTCCGGCACCACCGAGGACCGGGTCATCGAGTACGTCGACCACCTCCACGAGCACTTCCTCACCCCCGTGGTGATCCGCGACGGCCACTACACGGCCCCCACCACGCCCGGCTTCTCGGCGGCCATGCGACCGGAGTCCATCGCGCGGTACACCTATCCCGGCGGCACCTTCTGGGCCGCCGACCCCGACACGCAGAAGGGACAGGCGGCATGAGCGACTTCGAGGGCCTCACGGCCCTGGTCACCGGCGGCGCCTCCGGGATCGGCCGGGCCACCGCCGACCTCCTCGCCGAACGCGGCGCCCAGGTGGCCGTACTCGACCTGGACCCGTCGTCGGTGGACAAGCCCCTCCTCGCCTACCGGGCGGACGTCACCGACGACACCTCGGTGCGTACCGCCGTCGAGCAGGCCGCCGAGACCCTCGGCGGGCTCGACGTCCTGGTCAACAACGCCGGCATCGGCGCCCAGGGCACCGTCGAGGACAACGACGACGAGGAGTGGCGGCGCGTCTTCGACGTCAACGTCCTCGGTATGGTCCGCGCCGCCCGCGCCGCCCTCCCGCATCTGCGCCGGTCCCGGCACGCGGCGATCGTCAACACCTGCTCCATCGCCGCCACCGCGGGCCTGCCGCAGCGCGCCCTCTACAGCGCCACCAAAGGCGCCGTCCACTCCCTGACCCTGGCCATGGCCGCCGACCACGTCCGCGAGGGCATCCGCGTCAACTGCGTCAACCCCGGTACGGCGGACACCCCGTGGGTCGGCCGGCTGCTGGACGCGGCCCCCGACCCCGCCGCCGAACGAGCCGCCCTGGAGGCCCGCCAGCCCACCGGCCGTCTCGTCTCGGCGGCCGAGGTCGCGGGCGCCATCGCCTACCTGGCCAGCCCCCTCTCCGGCGCCACCACCGGCACCGCCCTCGCCGTCGACGGCGGCATGCAGGGCCTCAGGCTGCGCCCGGCGGGCCGGTGAACCGCCTGGGCCGCAGCGGCGTCGAGGTCAGCCCGCTGGGCTTCGGCGCCGCCGGGATCGGCAACCTGTACACCCCGATGGACGACGAGCAGGCGCACGAGGCCGTACGGGCCGCCTGGGAGCGGGGCATCCGGTACTTCGACACCGCGCCCCACTACGGCCTCGGCCTGTCCGAACGGCGCCTGGGCGCGGCCCTGCGGGCGTACGACCGCGCCGCGTACACGGTCTCCACGAAGGTCGGCCGCCGCCTCGAACCCGCCGACGGGACCGGAGACGACCTGGCGAGCGGCTTCGCCGTCCCCACCGACCACCGCCGCGTCTGGGACTTCAGCGCCGGCGGCATCCGCCGCACCCTGGAGGCGAGCCTGGACCGGCTCGGCCTCGACCGGGTGGACGTCGTCCACCTCCACGACCCCGACGACCACGCCGAGCAGGCCTTCCGCGAGGGCTACCCCGCACTGGAGAAGCTTCGCTCGGAGGGCGTCGTCGGCGCGATCGGCGCGGGCATGAACCAGGCGGAGATGCTCACCCGGTTCGTCCGCGACACGGACGTGGACGTGGTGCTCTGCGCGGGCCGGTACACCCTGCTCGACCAGAGCGCGGCGGCCGAGCTGCTGCCCGAGGCCGCGTCGCGGGGGGTGTCGGTCGTCATCGGCGGCGCCTTCAACTCGGGCCTGCTGGCGGACCCGACGCCGGAATCGACGTACAACTACACCCGCGCGCCGAAGGAGCTGCTGGACCGCGCCCTCCACCTGAAGGCGGTCGCCGACCGTCACGGCATCACCCTGCGCGCCGCCGCCCTGGCCTTCTGCGCCGCGCATCCGGCCGTCGCGAGCGTCCTCACCGGAGCCCGCTCCGCGGCCGAAGTGCACGACTGTGCCGATCAGTTCGCCGCCCCCGTGCCGGGCGCCTTCTGGCAGGAACTGCGCGACACCGCTCTGCTGCCACCCGAGGAGCCGTCATGAGAGTCGCCCTGCACACCAAGGTCCGCGCCCACCGCATCGACGACTACGAGGCGGCCCACCGGGAGGTCCCGAAGGAACTCACCGACGCCATCCGCGCCGCCGGTGCCACCTCCTGGACCATCTGGCGCAGTGGCACCGAGCTCTTCCACCTCCTGGAGTGCGAGGACTACGGCCACCTCCTCGCCGCGCTCGAACAGCTGCCGGTCAACGTCGCCTGGCAGGCCCGTATGGCCGAGCTGCTCGACGTCGTGCACGACTACGCGCAGGGCGGCGCGGACGCCGGTCTGCCCGTCGTCTGGGAGCTGCCGTGACCGTCGACGCCCACCACCACGTCTGGGACCTGTCGGTTCGCGACCAGGAGTGGATCCAAGGCCCCGAACTCCAGCGGCTGAGAAAGAACTTCACCCTCGCCGACCTGGAGCCCGAGGCGCGGGCGGCCGGAGTGGACCGCACCGTCCTCGTCCAGACGGTCACCGTGCCAGAGGAGACCCCCGAGCTCCTGGCCCTGGCGGCCGGACACGACCTCGTCGCGGGCGTGGTCGGCTGGACCGACCTCACCCGCCCCGACCTCGCGGACGAACTGGCCCGCCTGCGTGAACTCCCCGGCGGCCCTTTCCTGAAGGGCATCCGCCACCAGGTCCAGGCCGAACCCGACCCGCAGTGGCTGCTGCGGGCCGACGTACAGCGCGGCCTGACCACCGTGGCCGAAGCGGGTCTGATCTACGACCTCGTGGTCCTGCCCCATCAGCTCCCGGCCTGCGCCGAGGCGGCCGCAAGCCTGCCTCGACTCACGTTCGTCCTTGACCACTTGGGCAAGCCGCCCATCGCCGCGGGAGAACGCGAACCCTGGGTCACGGCTCTGCGTGCCCTGGCCGCCCTCCCCAACACCGTCGCCAAACTCTCCGGCCTGGTCACGGAGGCCGACCCCGCCTCCTGGACGACCGACGACCTGCGCCCGTACGCGGACACCGCTTTGGAGGCCTTCGGCCCCGACCGCCTCATGTTCGGCTCCGACTGGCCGGTGTGCACACTGGCGGCCACCTACGCACAAGTCGTCGACGCGGCACAGGAGTTGACATCAGGTCTCAGCGCGGCCGAGCGCACCGCCCTGTACGAGGGCACCGCCGCCCGGGTCTACGACCTCTGAGCCATCCGGGCCAGCCGCGTCGGCGGCAGCCACTCCCGCACGTACACCCGCTCCCAGCACGCCCCCGTCTCCCGCAGCTCCCGCCAGGTCGTGTACCGGTAACGGAACAGGCGGGCGCGGATGAAGCGGGGCGGGGTGTCCGGCGGGAAGGGGGAGCGGCGCAGGAGCTTCAGGGCGTCGCGGTCGTTCTCCAGCAGTCGCTCCACCAGGCCGCCGAACCAATCGCCGGCGTAGGCGGGGGACAGCGCGGCGAACCACATCAGCCAGTCCAGGCGCAGATGGTAGGGCGCGAACTGGCGTGGCCAGTGCCGGGGGTCGCCGGGCTTGCCCTTGAACTCGTACTCCCGCCAGTCCGAGTCCTCCCGCGGCATGTCGTCCAGCGTGCCCTCGACCACCACCTCGTGACGGATCCGGCTGACGCTGCCGAACGCGCCGTAGGTGTTCACCAGGTGCAGCGGGTCGAAGGAGCGGTTCATGACCTGGCGCCGGGAGATCATGTTCGTCACCGGGTGGTAGCTCAGGCAGACCAGCAGCGCGGCGACCGCGAGCACCACGATCTCGTACCAGAGCGGCGCCGAGGGCACGGACGGTGCCGTGCCCGGCAGCCGCAGCACGGACAGGGCCACGACGATGGTGATCCAGTTCAGCCAGGAGAAGTTGCCCGACAGCACCAGCCACAGCTGGGTGACGATCATCAGCGCGGCGGCGGCCGATGCGATCGGCTGGGGGGTGAACAGCAGAACGGGCACGACCAGCTGGGTGAAGTGGTTCGCGGCGACCTCCACCCGGTGCAGCGGCTTCGGCAGGTGGTGGAAGAACCAGCTCAGCGGGCCCGGCATCGGCTGCGTCTCGTGGTGGTAGTACAGGCACGTCAGCTTCCGCCAGCACGCGTCACCCCGGAGCTTGATCAGCCCGGCGCCGAACTCGACCCGGAACAGGATCCAGCGCAGCAGGAACAGGACGACGATAGGTGGCGCGACCTCGTCGTTGCCGAGGAAGGCGGCCAGGAAGCCGACCTCCAGCAGCAGCGACTCCCAGCCGAACGCGTACCAGGTCTGGCCGACGTTGACGATCGACAGGTACAGCGCCCACGGCACCAGCCACAGCAGGATGCCGCCCCACAGCGGCAGCAGCGAGTCCGCGCCGGCCAGCAGGGCCGCCGACACCGCGCAGCCCGCCCAGGCACACGCCGCGAAGAAACGGTCCGAGTAGTGCAGATGGAACAGGCTCGGGGCCCGTCTGAAGGGGATCCGCGCCGTGTAGCGGGGGATCGGCAGCATGCCGCGCTCGCCGAGCAGGGCCCGGAACTGCAGGGCGGCCGTCAGGAACGCGACGAGGTACATACCGGCCAGGGCCCGCTGGAAGACCAGCCGGCTCAGCCAGTAGTCGGGTGCGGTGAACCAGTCCACGGCGGTGCGCTCCTGCCTCCATTGTGAGCCGCCGCGACGATGGTGCCCCAGCGGTGCTCGTCACTCCAGGTACCGCGCATCTTCGTGTGCGTAACCGCCGCAGCTGAGACCCAGCGGTCGAAGAATCGGACGAATCCTGGCAAGGTGGCCCCATGGCTGATCGGGCAGCGAGTGCCCTGTCACTCCCGCAGGACTGGCCCGCCCACCCGGATCCGATCCTGGCGCTCAACCGTATGGGCAGCTTCGACTGGGACCTGGATGCCGGTCTGTTCAGCATGGACGCCCAGGCGCACGAGATCTTCGACCTGCGCCCCGACGAGTACGACGGCCACCCCGAGCACCTGTCGATCCGGGTGCCCGCTGCGGAGGGCCACCGCCTCGACCTCCTGGTGGCCCAGGCCATCAAGGACGGCCGGGAGAACTACGGCGCGTACTTCCGCGTCCGGCGCCGCGACGGCACCCTGCGCTGGACCCACACCCAGGGCTACATTCGGCGCGACGAGACGGGCCGCCCGCGCCGGATCATCGGGATCGTCCGGGACGCCACCGACGAGCTGAGCGAAAGCGTGGTCCGCAAGGGCGCGGCCGCGCACGCCGCCGCCCGGCGCGCCCAGACGAACGTCGTCCAGATCGCCACGGCCGCCCTCGCCCACGCCCGCACCGTCCAGGACGTCATCGACGTCGTCACGGACGCCCAGGGCCTGACCCTGCTCGGCTCCACCAGCCTGGTCCTCGGCCTGGTCGAGGCCGGCCGCATCCGGCTGGTCGCCGAGGGTCCCGCGGGCACCTATGTGCCCGGCACCCGCATCACCCGGATAGACGAGCCCTACCCGATGGGCGAGGCGGTGCGGACCCTCAGCCCCTGCTTCATCGAGTCGGCGGAGGAGTTCTCCGAGCGCTTTCCCATCCTGTGGCCGCACATCACGGACATGCACATCAGCTCCGCCGCCTATCTGCCGCTGATCGCCCAGGCCCGCCCGATCGGCGCGATGGGCCTGCTCTACAACGACCGCAGCGGCTTCTCGCCCGAGGAGCGCAACGTGCTCGTCGCCCTCGGCAGCAGCATCGCGCAGAGCCTGCAGCGGGCCATGCTCTACGAGCAGGAGAAGGACCTCGCCCAGGGCCTCCAGCAGGCGATGCTGCCCCGCACCATCCCGAGCGTCCGCGGCGCCGACGTCGCCGTCCGCTACCGCGCCGCCACCGTCGGCGGCACCCTGGGCCGGGACATCGGCGGCGACTGGTACGACCTGATCCCGCTGCCCGGCGGCCGGGTCGGCGCGGTCATCGGCGACGTACAGGGTCACGACACGCACGCGGCGGCCGTGATGGGCCAGCTGCGGATCGTGCTGCGCGCCTACGCCGCCGAGGGACACACCCCGGCCACCGTGATGGCCCGCGCCTCCGTGTTCCTGCACGAACTCGACACCGACCGCTTCGCCACCTGCCTGTACGCGGAGGCCGACCTGTCCACCGGGGTCGTCCAGGTGGTCCGTGCCGGGCACATCGACCCGCTGGTCCGGCACGCCGACGGCAGCTGCCACCGGATCCCGGTCGAGGGCGGGCTGCCGCTTGGGCTCTCTGCGGAGTTCGGCCGCCTTGAGTACCCCGTCGCCACCCTCGAACTCGACCCCGGCCACACCCTGCTGCTGTTCACCGACGGGCTGGTCGAGCAACCCGGCTCCGACCTGGACGACGGGCTGGAGGCTCTCACGACCCTCATCGCCAAGGGCCCGGACGAGGTGCGCGACCTCGCCACCCGGCTGATCGAGGTGGCCGAGGAACGGGGCGGTGACGACGACGTGGCCCTGCTCCTGCTGCGCCGTCGCGTCCCGGAGGCCCCGCGGCCCGGCGGCCGGCTCCAGCAGCACGTGGCACCCGGCGACCCCGAGGCCCTCACCCAGGCCCGGCACATGATCGGCGCCGCGGTCCGCTCCTGGGGCGCCCGGGACCGGGCCGACGAGATCGAGCTGATCGCCGACGAACTCATCACCAACGCCCTGATGCACACCGAGGGCTGCGCGATCGTCACCCTGCGGGTCCTCGAAGGCAGCGGCCGCCGGCTCCGCGTCGAGGTCGAGGACTCCTCCAGCGCCCTGCCGCGCCGCCGCGACGCCGGGGAGGACGGAGTCTCCGGCCGCGGACTGCTCCTCGTCGACCGGATCGCCGACGTGTGGGGCGTGGAGGCGCGTGGCGGCGGCAAGTGCGTGTGGTGCGAGTTCCTGGTGCACGAGCACACCTGACCACAGGGGCCCCGGATGGCACCCTGGACCTATGCCGGAACTCCCCGAGGTGGAAGCCCTCAAGGACTTCCTGACCGAGAACCTGGTCGGCCACGAGGTCGTACGGGTGCTGCCCGTCGCGATCAGCGTCCTGAAGACGTACGACCCTCCGGTCGGCGCGTTCGAGGGCAGCGAGGTCACCGCCGTGCACCGGTACGGGAAGTTCCTCGGCATCGAGGGCGGCACCGGCCTGCACTTCGTCACCCACCTGGCCCGCGCGGGCTGGCTGCAGTGGAAGGACCGGCTCCCGGACGGCCCACCGCGCCCCGGGAAGGGCCCCCTCGCCCTGCGTGCCGCCCTGGAGACAGGCGCCGGCTTCGACCTCACCGAGGCCGGCACCCAGAAGAAGCTCGCGGTGTACATCGTCCGTGACCCGCGGGAGGTGCCCGGCGTGGCCCGCCTCGGCCCGGACCCGCTCGCCGCCGACTTCGACGAGGGCCGCTTCGCCGCCCTGCTGAAGGACGAACGGCGCCAGATCAAGGGCGCCCTGCGCGACCAGAGCCTGATCGCCGGGGTGGGCAACGCCTACAGCGACGAGATCCTCCACGCGGCGAAGATGTCCCCGTTCAAACTCGCCGCGTCCCTGACCGCGGAGGAGACCGAGCGGCTCTACGCGGCGCTGCGCACCACCCTCACCGAGGCGGTCGAACGCTCCCGGGGCCTTGCCGCGGGCCGGCTGAAGGCGGAGAAGAAGAGCGGTCTGCGCGTGCACGGCCGTACCGGGGAGCCCTGCCCGGTCTGCGGCGACACCGTCCGCGAGGTGTCCTTCAGCGACTCCTCGCTCCAGTACTGCCCGACCTGCCAGACCGGTGGGAAGCCGCTGGCCGATCGCAGGATGTCGCGGCTGCTGAAGTAGTCGGCGCGTTCACAGGTATTGGGTCACGATGTTGTAGGCGATGCTCATGAGCACGGTCAGGACGAAGACCGGCATCGCGCAGCGCTTCGCCGCCGAGGCCATGGAACGCGTGGCACTCTTCGCCCCCGGGGTGTAGCGCTTGCGCCGCGCGCTGAGATCGCGCCGGGCGAAGGCACCGAGGACGAGCGCCGCCGTCGCGGTGATCAGGGCGGTGACGAGGGCTGTGATCACTCCGTGGTGATGGGCGGACGTCGCGAATGTCTCTTCCGGTCCTACCCTGAGACCTTCCTCGGCGTACCACGTCGCCACGACTGCCACGACCCAGGTGATCACCGAGGTGACGGCGAGGGCCAGGGCTGCCGCCGCCAATGAGGGGGCGAGCAGGAGTCTGGACCCGGGCCGGTGTGTGAGGCCCGGCTCTTTCCCCTCGCTGCCCGTGGGGCTCTGGTCGGGCGGCTTCTCGGGCGGTGGCGGCACCACCTCGGCCTCGACGTGGACCACGGCCTCGTCTGCGACACCCTTCAGCATGATGTCGCCGGTCAGGCGCCCTTCGGCGGACGTGTCGACACCGACGGTCAGCCCCTGCGAGGACTGCTCGACCCGTAGCCACTTGCCCGTGGCGTGAGGCGCGCAATGGCGGGCCAGGGGGATGCCCTGCAGCGTCACGGTCCGCTGGGGCACGGCGGCGCCCCGGGGCACCCGGCCGAAGTCCAGACGGGCCGGGGCGGGCTTGAGGCTGACGTCGTCCAAGGCGCGCCGCGCCTCGTCGGCGACCTGCTGGGTGTCGTTGCGGACCACGGCCTCCAAAGCCTGGCGTGCCCCTTCGGCCACGGAGAGCACGGGGCTCGCCATGCGGGAGCGCACCTCCGCGACGGCGCCGAGGCGGGTGAAGACGTTCCTGCTGCGGAGCGCGTCCTGCACGGCACGCGGGACGGGTTCGGCCTCGATCGGGATCGGATGGTGCCGACTGTGTGCCAGCACCATGCTTCCCTGCATCTCGACGGTCTTGCTCGGGGTCTGGTTCGGGTTCTGCTCCCGCACATGGTCGTAGACGTAGTGGTACAGGTCGTCGAGCGTGACCTTACCGATCTTGTTGCGGTCGGCCTCACCGGTTTCCAGGCCCTCCACCACCGCATGGGTGAACACCGACGGCCGCGCGGCGCTGCCCTCGGTGAGTTCGCCGCCCTCGAAGGCGTACTCCATGGAGTTCGACGCCGTGATGACGGCCCAGCCCCGCCCCCCGCTCGGCTTCTCGCCCGCGAAGGCGTCGAGCACGTGGATGTCCCCGGAAGCACGCACGGACGCACCCCGGGAGAAGGCGCCTCCGTAGCAGCAGTCCAGGAACAGCACAGTGCAGCCCGCCCGTGTCCGGGACATGCACCGGCGTACGAAATCGGCCGAGACCCCCGTGGCGTCGAGCAGCCGGGGCTTCGTGTTTCTGGCCGCGAAGTACAGTTCGCCGGATTCGCTCTTGACCCCGTGGCAGGAGAAATGCAGCACCAGCTGGTCGTCTCGGCTGCGGTCGGCGAGAAAGCCCTCGATGCACTCCCGCATGTCCTGCGCGGACGCGTTCCTCAGGACATCCACCTCGAAGTCGCCGATCTGCGGATCGCGCAGGACCCTGGAGAGGGCGTCGGCATCGTGCCCGGGCGCTCTGAGCTGCTTGAGACCCGGGTCCTCGTACGCGTCGTTGGCGATGATCAGCGCATGCCGGGACTCGCCCATGGCTAGGTCCCCACTGCGGAGTGCTTCTCGACGAAGATCTTCAGCACCTGTTCCACCTGCTCGTCCGTCGCCGCCGAGATCTCCACCGTGTCCCCGTCCAGCGTCAGGGCCAGTGACGGGTTGGTGCTCCGGCCACGACTGCGGCCCAGCCAGTCACGGAGCACGTTCGCCACCTGGCTCAGTCCGGTGAGGGAGCTGCCCAGGCTCACCAGCAGGGTGCCGGCCAGAGCGGCGTCCACGACCCGCGCCCCGGGCGGGATCTCTCCGGCGGGGACCGGCCTGACGTCGTCGACGTCGAGTGCGAGCAGTTCCTCACGCAGATAGCCGGTGAGCTCCGCCACGTGCTCGGGTTCCGTTCCCTCCTCGGAGAGACGGATCAGAAGTTGGTTCTCCACCGGATCAGCCCCTTCGGTCGTACTCTGAGGGGCGGCGCAGAGCGCTCCGTCGGTGGCTCCGCGTCTTCGTCTACAGTCTCTGCCCATGGCCGCGCGACAGCAAATCCGTTGCCGCACAACGTGATTGACGCTTCAACGAGGTGTTCAGCCGACGTCGAGCGACACCAGCGGCTGCCCCTCCGCGGTGCGTACCTCGTAGCGGGCGATCTCGTCCGGATGCAGGGTGGAGCCCGCCGTGGTCGTGGTCGTCCCGGAGTCGTGGGTGTGCACGTTCCAGCCGCTGACGACCTGCTCCGAGCCGTCGTTGCCGATGACGACCAGGCGGCAGGAGTGCGGCCCGGAGCCGTCCTTCACCTCCAGTCGCATCCGGCTGCCGGAGTATCCGTCCTCGGTGGTGACCTGCGCCCACACGCCCGTTCTCGGGTCGGTCGCCGCGGTGACCCGGGCGGACGGTTCCTCGTGCCCGGCGTAGACCATGAGGCCCGGCCCGGCCACGGCCAGCACCACCGAGGCGGCCAGACCGTACAGGAAGCGACGGCGCCGTGCCCGGTGCCGGTGTGCCAGTTCGCCCATCAGCCGGTCGAGCAGTCGAGGACCGGGCTGGGCCATGGGGTGCACGAAGCGCGGCGTGGAGCGGCGGTACAGCATCAACTGCCGTGCCGTGGGACCGAATTCGGTCACCTGTGCCGCGCACTGAGGGCACTCCATGAGGTGGTCCTCGAAGCGGAAGGCCTCCGCCTCGTCCAGCACGCCGAGCGCGTACGCGCCGACGTCGCCATGCCTTTCCAGGGACCTCATGCCGAATCCTCGTGCCTATGGGTGTGGGTGGGGTTACTCCTTGCTCCCATCCGTACGCAGCGGACAACCGAATCACTCAAGCCACACACCGAATCGTGACCAAGAGATTCGGAGCCGCCCGGCCCGCGGATTGGTCTGAATTCGAGACGGCTCAGAACAGGTGGATGGCCAGATGCCCGAGGGGCAGTCCGAGCCGCCAGGCCGGGGTCCACACCTTCGGCCCGTCGTCCTCGCCGAACACCGCACCGCCGCCCGGCACCGCGTCCAGGTCGGGCGCGAGCAGCTCGGTCTCCTCCAGCCAGCGCCAGGCCTCGGCCGCCAGCGCCAGGTCCGGCGACGGCGCGGCGGCCCCGGCCTCCTCGCCGGCCAGCTGGGCCATGCGCTCGCGCACCCACTCCAGCCACGGCTGGTCGTACGCGGTCAGCGACAGCCAGGTCTCCAGCTGTGAGATCACCCGGATCCCGGACAGCTCGCCGTCGGTGTCGGAGAGGAAGACGGTCAGCGCCAGCGCGTCCCGGCCGGCCCGGAACTCGAAGGACGTCGGCGGCATCAGGTCGCCGGTACGCAGCAGCTCGTCGGCGATGTACTCGGCGTACAACCAGGCCATGGGGACGGCCAGTTCACCGCCACCGGTGCCGTCCGTGCTCTCGTGCCCTCTGTGCAGCATCCCTTCCTGCCTTCCTCCGGTGCGTGCGTGTCGCCCGAGACCTTGGACCCGATGCGGGCGGTCCCCGTCCGGAACACGGATGAGGACAGCTGATGGCCCGAACGGGGGTCGCAGCAAGGCGCTTTACCGAGGTTTGACCCAGCCTTCGGTTTCACCGCAGGTCGGCCGCGTAACCCGGAAGGACCCGGCGCAGGGCGCGCAGCGCGTAGTACGCGCGGGACTTCACGGTACCGGGTGGAATTCCAAGGGTTTGCGCTGCTTCCGCCACACTGGCCCCGCGGAAGTACACGAGTATCAGGACGTCACGGTGTTCCGGCGTGAGTGTCTTCACAGCCTCCCGGACGTCGAGCATCGCGGCGGCCCGCTCGGCGTGGTCGGCGGTCACCCGCGCGTTCTCGGGCACCTCGTCGCCGACCTCGGGCGGCCGCGCCTGCCGGGCCCGCCGCGCGTCGATCGCGAGCCGCCGGGCGACGGTCAGCAGCCAGGGCCGTACCGAGTCGAAATCCTCGGCGTGCAGGGCCTCGGGGTGCTGCCAGGCGCGCAGCAGGGTCTCCTGCACGAGGTCCTCGGCGCGCTGCCGGTCCCCGTCGCTCAGCCTGAGCAGCAGCGCGAACAGGGGACCGCCGTGCTCGCGCTGGAGTGCGGCGAGCTCGTGCTCGGCGGTCGTCGTCCCGTGGGTGAGTGAGGTTCCGGCCGTCATGGCCGTATGGCAGCGCAGGGTGCCGCCGGGGGACAGGAGGCGCACACGGCTCTGCGACGGACGGTCGATCGTGTCGGCGAACGGTAGGGCGCGCGGTGGTCCGCTAACGCGTGGGGCGACGCCGGATGGGCTAATTCGGGCACCTGGACTGTTTGCGCGGGGGGCCGGATTCATACCCATATGCCCGTAAAAGCCTTGTCTGTAAATACGACGTCTGCAGATATGACGATCCCGGGGTGAGCTGATGATCGGACGCAGAAAGCAGGTGGCGCTGGCCCTGACCGCCCTCCTCGCCGCCGCTGCCGCCTGTCAGAACCACGAGCGGCAGGATTCCGCGGGCACGGGCCGCCCGGCGCCGTCCGCCGCCCGCGGCTTCACCCTCGTCGCCTCGGGCGACGTGCTGCCGCACACCTCCGTCATCGAGCGGGCGGGCTACGACGCCGACGGCGACGGCTACGACTTCCGCCCGATGCTCTCCGGCGTCGAGCCCGTCGTCGGCGGGGCCGATCTGGCGCTGTGCCACATGGGGACCGTGTACGGCGCCGACGGCGGCTACAGCGGCTACCCCGTCTTCAAGTCCCCGCCGCAGATCGCCCAGGGCCTCGCCGCGACCGGCTACGACGGCTGCTCCACCGCCTCCGAGCACGCCCTGGACGACGGCGCCCCCGGCATACTGCGCACCCTGGACGCCATGGACCGGGCCGGCCTCCGGCACGCCGGAACCGCACGTACCCAGGACGAGGCCCGCTCGGTCACGATGCTCCGGGCGGGCGGGGCCCGGGTCGCGCACCTGTCGTACACCTACGGCACCGACGACCGCCCGCCGCCGCCCGGACAGCCCTGGGCCGTCAACCTGATCGACCGGAACCGGATGATCGCCGACGCCCGCGCCGCCCGGCGGGCGGGCGCCGACGTGGTCGTCGTCTCCGTGCACTGGGGCACCGAGTGGCAGGACGACCCCGACCGGCTGCAGCTCACCCTCGCCCAGGAGCTGACGGCCTCGAGGACGAACGGCCGCCCGGACATCGACCTGATCCTCGGCACCCACGCCCACGTCCCGCAGGCGTACGAGAAGGTCAACGGCACCTGGGTGGTCTACGGCATGGGCGACCAGATCGCCGGCGAGATGTACAACGACAAGGGCGTGCAGGACTCGCGCGCCAACGACTCCACCCTCGGCCGCTTCACCTTCGCCCCGCCCGCCCGTCCCGGCGAACGCTGGCGGGTCACCAAGGCCGAGTTCATCCCGCAGATGTACGACCTCGACGCCGGCCGGGTCCTCGACCTCAACCAGGCGATCTCCGACGGCGCCGAGCTGCAGGGGGTGCGCGACCGCATCAGGGACGTCGTCCTCAGCCGCGGGGCCGCCGACGACGGGCTGGTCATGGGGGAGTGATCACTCGCCGGGCCGGGTCCGGGCCAGCGCGGAACGCCGGTAGGAGTAGCCGAAGTAGACCACGCAGCCGATCACGAACCACACCGCGAACCGCACCCAGGTCTGCCACTGCAGGTACGTGATCAGCCAGATCGAGAAGACGACACCCAGCGCGGGCACGAACGGCATCCACGGGGTCCGGAAGGTGCGCGGCAGCTCCGGCTGCCGGTAGCGCAGCACGATCACCGCCGTGCACACCACCACGAACGCCAGCAGGATGCCGATGTTGGTCAGCTCGGCCGCCTCGCCGATCGGCAGGAACCCGGCGATGACGGCCGAGGCCGCCCCGACGATCCACGTCACACGGGTCGGCACGTGCCGCGTCGGGTGCGTCCTGGCGAACCAGATCGGCAGCAGCCCGTCCCGGCTCATGCTGAACCAGACCCGGGTCACGCCCAGCATGAACGTGAACATCACCGTGAGGATGCCGATGATCGCGCCCACCGCGATCACGTCCGCGAGCTTGTCCAGCCCCACGGACTTGAACGCCGACGAGAAGCCGCTCTCCGGGTCGATCTCCTTGTAGTTCTGCATGCCCGTCAGCACCAGGCAGGCCGCCACGTACAGCACCATCGAGATCGCCAGCGAGTAGATGATCGCCTTCGGCATGTGCCGCTGCGCGTCCTTCGACTCCTCGGCCGCGGTCGACATGGCGTCGTAGCCGAACACCGCGAAGAACACGGTCGCCGCACCGGTGAACGTCCCGCCGATGCCGAACGGGAAGAACGGGCGGTAGTTCGCGCTGGTGATGTGGAACACGCCCACCGCGATCACCAGGAGCACCACCAGCACCTTCAGCGCGACCACGAACGTCTCGAAGCGGGCCGCGGTACGGATGCCCATGTTGAGCAGCCAGGCGATCAGCAGACACAGCGCGGCCGCGAACAGGTCGACCCGGTGCCCGTGCCCGGTGCCGGGCGCGCCCAGCATCCAGGCCGGCAGGTTCGCGCCCATCTCCTCGACCAGGAAGCCGAAGTATCCCGAGATGCCGATGGCGACGACGGCCACGATCGCCGTGTACTCCAGCAGCAGGTCCCAGCCGATGAACCAGCCCGGGAACTCGCCGAGCACCGCGTAGCCGTAGGTGTACGCCGACCCCGCCTTCGGGATCAGCCCGGCGAACTCGGCGTACGACAGCGCCGCACAGGCACTCGCCGCGCCGGCGATGAGGAACGACACCAGCACCGCGGGCCCGGCGGTCTCGTGGGCCACCGTGCCGGCCAGTGTGAAGATGCCCGCGCCGATGATGCCGCCGATGCCGATGGCGGTGAGCTGCCACAGCCCGAGCGACCGGTCCAGCCGGGGGCCCTCGCTGATCTCCGTTGCCTCGATGTGCTCGATGGGTTTGCGGCGGAGAATTCCTTCACTCATAGGGAGCTTGGCCATGAGCCTCACCTCTTCGCCGATGGCAAACGGCTGACGGCGGATCATGATGGCTCAGGGCAGTCGCGTACGGAAGACGCCACGCACGGGTGCGGCGGGCTCGGTCCAGTGCGGTGTCCAGGTGCGGGCCTCCGGCCGGGCGGGGCGCCGGTCGGCGAGGTGGGTGCGCAGTGCGGCGAGCGCCGGGTGCGGGTTGGCGGTGACCCACAGCAGGGAATGCGGGTAGACGGGTGTCGGGTCGACCAGCCGGATACGGCGCAGATCGTGGCCGGCCGGCCAGACCAGTCGGGTCTGCTCACTGACGAGGGTCGCCAGGGTGCTGTCCCCGGCGACCGCGTCCTGCACCGCCCCGGTGAAGTTGGGGCCCGAGGAGTCGATGGTGAGCCCGAACTCGGCGGCGAGGGAGGCGTAGTAGGCGGCCCACTCGGTGCCGTCCACGATGCCCGGCATCCAGATCCGGTGCCCGGCCAACTCCCCGGGAGAGACCGAGCGGAGGCCGGCCAGGGCGTGTCCCGGGCCGGTGAGCAGCTGGATCGGTTCGTCGTGGACGCGCGCGGCCTCGACGCCCCTGGGCAGCGGCCGTCCGGGCATGGTGACGGCACGGAAGGACGCGTCGATCGTCCCGGATCGCAGGGCGGTGAGCGCCGAGTCCACGTCGAAGAGCGTGACGACGTCCAGGGCCACCTCCGGGTGCGCCTCGTGGAAGCCGCGCAGCAGTGCCGCGGGGGCGAGCCGCGGGCCGACCACATCGACCCGCAGAGCGCGCCGTCCGGGCCGTACGGCGGCGGCGGCCCGCTCCTCGGCCAGCAGCAGCTCGTGGGCGTGCGGCAGGAAGGCCTGGCCGTCGGCGGTCAGGGCGGCGCCCCGGGCGGTTCGGGTGAACAGCCGCACGCCCAGCTCCTTCTCCAGCGCGGCGATCCGCTTGGAGACGGCCTGCTGGGTGACCGCCAGCACGGCGGCGGCCTCCTGGAACTGTCCCGAGCCGGCCACGGTGACGAAGGTGCGCACTGCCTTGAGATCCATTTCGCCACCGTACAACCGATGGTTGTGACACCTGGTCCGGGAGTTGTTTGCTTCGGCGGCCATCTGCCCGTTTTCATGTCCAGAGTCAACGGGAGGGTGTGCATGGGGCGGCGGTTCGGGTGGCTGTGGGCCGCGTACTCGGTGAGTGCGATCGGCACCTGTCTCGCCTTCGACGCGTTCTCGGTGATCGCGGTCCTCGTGCTGCACGCCGGATCGGCCGAGGTGGCACTGCTCGCCGCGACCGGGCCGGCCGTGGGCGCCGTGGCGGCGGTGCCACTCGGGCCGTGGGTGGAGTTCCGGCGCAAGCGGCCGGTGATGATGGCGATGGACCTGGTCAGGTTCGCCGCGCTGCTCACCCTCCCCGCCGCCTACGCGCTCGGCGGCCTCGGCCTCGGTCAGCTGCTGCTCGTTTCGGTGATCGTCGCGGCGGCCGACATCACCTTCAACGCGGCCTCCGGCGCCTTTCTGAAGACACTCGTCCCGGCCGACGGGCTGCTCACGGCGAACTCCCGGTTCGAGTCCACCAACTGGACCGCCCTCGTCCTCGGACCGCCCCTCGGCGGCGCCGCGATCGGCCTGTTCGGCCCCGTCACGACGGTCGTGGCGAACGCGGTCAGCTTTCTGCTGTCGGCGCTGGGCATCCGGGCCGTGGGCGGCGGCGAGCCCCGCCCCGAGCGCACCGGCGTGGAGCGCCTGCGGGCCGCCGACCTGCTCGACGGCTGGCGGCACATCCTCACCAGTGAGGCCCTGCGGCCGCTGTTCTTCAACAACCTCGCGGTCAACGCCCTGATCATGGTCGCCGTACCGCCGCTGGCCGTCCTCATGCTCGGCCCGCTCGGCTTCGCCCCCTGGCAGTACGGCCTCGCCTTCGCCGTGCCCTGCCTCGGCGGACTCCTCGGCTCCCGGCTGGCCCGCCCGCTTATCGCCCGCTACGGCCGGCGGCGGGTACTGCGCACCGCGGGCACCCTGCGCGCCGTCTGGCCCCTCGGGCTGGCCTTCGTCGGGCCCGGCCTGCCCGGACTGCTGCTGGTGATGGCCGTGGAGTTCGGGGTGATCACCTCCTCGGGCGTCTACAACCCCGTGTACGCCACCCTCCGCCTGGAATACACCCCGAACGACCGGGTCGCCCGCACCCTGTCCGCCTGGTCCATCACCGGCAAGGCCACCACGGCCACTCTGACCGCCCTGTGGGGCATGCTGGCGAGCCTCACCGGCCCGCGCACCGCCATCGCCCTGGCCGGCGTCCTGCTCCTCGCGACCCTGCCACTGCTCCGGATGGAGACGACTACGGCACGACCGTCACCGGCCACCGTCCCGCCTTCACCAGCCGGACCGCCACCGAGCCGATGATCCGGTGCCCCGCCTGCTCGGAGGCGCCCACCACGACCGCGTCCGCCTTCAGCTCGTCCGCCGCCTTCACCAGGCCGTTGTAGGCGTCGCCACGGAAGGTGTGGAACTCCCAGCGCACGTCGAATATCCCCTTGACGCGCTCCGTCGCCTCCCGGATCTGGGCGATCAGGTCCTCGGCGATCTCGTCGGTCGTCTCCGCCACCGGAGCCCCGAGCGCCGCCCCCGCCGCGAGCACCGGCTGCACGTACACCACCGCCAGCAGCGCGTGCTGCCGCCGGGCCAGACCGCCCGCGTAGGCCGCGGCCCGCATCGAGGAGTCGGAGCCGTCCACCCCGACCACGACGACCTTGGGCCCGTCCGTGCCCCGCTCGAACCGGTGCGCGTGCTGTTCGTGCTGCTCCGTCACATCCCGAGGCTATCGGAACCAGTGCTTCCCGCCGACGCCCGGCCCCGCTCGACGGGCGCGCCGCGCCGGGCCTTCCTACAGTCGGAACCATGACTGCCACCGCCGGGCCGGCCGCACGGAGGGACGCCACGGGCCCCATACGCCCGCCCGCCGCCGGACGCCTCGGCTGGGTGCCCGAGGCCTTCGCCACGCTCTTCGCCGCGCTCGGCCTGCTCTGCGCCCTGCTCGCGATCTTCGCCCCGCTGCGCCGCCTGCTGCGCCCGGTCGTCCGCGCCCTCGACCTGCTCCTGGTCCCCATCAGCGCCAACCTCGCCTACGCCGTCTTCCTGTTCCTGCTGGCCGCCGCCACGGGCGCCCGGAAGAAGGTCGCCTGGTGGCTGGTCGTCGTCTATCTGGGCCTGGTCGTCGTCGGCGACGTCCTCGGCGTGGCCCTCGGCGAGTACACCGAGTCGGTGCCGTCGCTCGTGCTGTGCGGCCTGCTGCTGCTCCTGCTGGTGACGGTCCGCAAGGAGTTCTACGCCGCCTCCCGCCGCGGTGCCGTGTGGCGGGCCCTCGGCGTGCTGCTGGCCGGCCTGACCGTGGCGATCCTGGCCGGCTGGGGCCTGGTCGTGCTGTTCCCGGGCACCCTCCCGCAGAGCCAGCACCTGGCCTGGGCGGCCGACCGGGTGTGCGGCGGGCTGGTGTCCAACAGCGCCTTCGACGGCCGCCCGCCCCGCAGGGTCACCTTCCTGCTCGGCCTGTTCGGCGCGCTCGCCCTGCTGAACGCGGCCGCCACGCTGTTCCGTTCGCAGCGCCTGGAGGCGGCCCTGCACGGCGACGAGGAGGCCCGCATCCGGGCCCTGCTCGGGGCCTACGGCGACCGGGACTCGCTCGGCTACTTCGCCACCCGCCGTGACAAGGCCGTCGTCTTCTCCTCCAGCGGCAAGGCCGCCGTCACCTACCGCGTCGAGGCCGGCGTGTGCCTCGCCAGCGGCGACCCCGTGGGCGACCCGGAGGCCTGGCCGCACGCCATCGAGGCCTGGCTGGACGTGGCCCGCCGGCACGCCTGGGCGCCCGCCGTGATGGGCGCCTCCGAGGACGGCGCCCGCGCCTACGCCCGCGCCGGACTCGGCGCCCTCCAACTCGGCGACGAGGCCATCCTGCACGTGCCCGGATTCGACCTGGACGGCCGGGACATGCGCGTCACCCGCCAGGCCGTGCACCGCGTCCGCCGCACCGGCGCCACCTGCCGCATCCGCCGGCACGCCACCCTCACCGACCACGAGATGGAGGAGATCGTCGACAAGGCCGACGCCTGGCGGGACACCGAGACCGAACGCGGTTTCTCCATGGCCCTGGACCGGCTGGGCGACCCCGCCGACGGCGACTGCCTGCTCGTGGAGGCCCTCAGTGACGACGGCAGGCTCCTCGCGCTGCTCTCCTTCGTGCCCTGGGGCCGCGACGGCGTCTCCCTGGACCTGATGCGCCGTGACCGCGCCGCCCCCAACGGGGTCGTGGAGTTCATGGTCGCCGAACTGTGCGCGGCCGCCCCGAAACTGGGTGTGCACCGGATCTCGCTGAACTTCGCCGTCTTCCGGTCCGTCTTCGAGGAGGGCGCCCGCATCGGCGCCGGCCCCGTCCTCAGACTCTGGCGCCGCCTCCTGCTGTTCTTCTCCCGCTGGTGGCAGCTGGAGGCCCTCTACCGCTCCAACGCCAAGTACCAGCCGGAGTGGTACCCGCGCTTCATCTGCTACGGCGATACCGCCTCCCTCGCCCGGATCGGCCTCGCCTCCGGCATCGCCGAGGGATTCGTCTCCGTGCCGTCGCTGCGCAAACTCTGGGGAAAGGGGCACCCGAAGACGGGGCAGCGGCCCGCCACCACCGAGGGCCTGCCGTCCCTGACGGTGCTCGGCCTCGAAGGAGGGGACGAGGCCGGGCCCGCCGCCCCGGACGCGGGCCTGCCCGACCAGGTCCGCGTCCGGCACCGCACGCTCGACCGCCTGCGCGCCACCGGCACCGACCCGTACCCGGTCGGCGTGCCCGTCCCCACCCACGCCCTCGCCGACGTCCCGCAGGGCCAGGACGTCACCGTGGCCGGCCGCGTCATGCTGGTCCGCGACTTCGGCGGCATCGTCTTCGTCACCCTGCGCGACTGGTCGGGGGACCACCAACTCGCCCTCACCCGCGACCGCTCCGGAGCCGCCCTGGACCGCTTCCGGTCCGACACCGACATCGGCGACCACATCACCGCCACCGGCCGCGCGGGCCACAGCGACAAGGGCGAGCCCACCGTCTTCGTCACCTCCTGGCAGCTGACCGGCAAGTGCCTGCGCCCGCTGCCCGACAAACGCCGCGGTCTGGCCGACCCGGAGGCCAGGGTCCGCCGCCGCTACCTCGACCTGGTCACCAGCCCCGACGCCCGCCAGGTGATCCGCTCCCGCTCCACCGCCGTACAGGCCCTGCGCCAGGGCCTGCTGGACCGCGGCTTCCTCGAGGTCGAGACCCCGATGCTGCAGCAGATCCACGGCGGCGCCAACGCCCGCCCCTTCACCACCCACATCAACGCCTACGACCTCGACCTGTACCTGCGCATCGCCCCCGAGCTGTATCTGAAGCGGCTGTGCGTCGGCGGCCTGGAAAAGGTCTTCGAGCTGGGCCGCACCTTCCGCAACGAGGGCGTCTCCTACAAGCACAACCCCGAGTTCACGATGCTGGAGGCCTACCAGGCGCACGCCGACTACGACGTGATGCTCGACCTGACCCGCGAGCTGATCCAGGGCGCCGCCACCGCCGCCTTCGGCTCCCCGGTGGCCCGCAAGGACGGCCGGGAGTACGACATCTCGGGACCCTGGCCGGTGAAGACCGTGTACGGGGCGCTGTCCGAGGTGCTGGACGAGGAGATCGGCCCCGGCACCGAACTGCTCAGGCTGCACCGGCTGTGCGACCGGACCGGTGTGCCGTACACCGCCGACGACGGCCCCGGGGACGTGGTCCTGGAGATGTACCAGCGGCTGATCGAGGAACGCACCCGGCTGCCCACCTTCTACAAGGACTTCCCGACCGAGGTCTCCCCGCTCACCCGGCAGCACCGCACCGACCCGCGGCTCGCCGAGCGCTGGGACCTCGTCGCCTTCGGCACCGAACTCGGCACCGCCTACTCCGAGCTGACCGACCCCGTCGAACAGCGGCGCCGGCTCACCGCACAGTCCCTGCTGGCCGCCGGCGGCGACCCCGAGGCCATGGAACTGGACGAGGACTTCCTGGACGCCCTCGAGTACGCGATGCCGCCGACCGGCGGGCTCGGCATCGGCGTCGACCGGATCGTCATGTTCCTCACGGGCCTGACGATCCGGGAAACCCTGCCGTTCCCGCTGGTGCGCCGGCGCTAGCGCCCGGATCCGGGGCGGTGGCCCGCAGGCTCCGCCAGGGCAGGGCCAGCAGCGCGACCGCCGCGGCGGCGAGGGCGAGAGCCGCGCCGAGTTCGAAACAGTCCCGGAATGCGCCGGCGAGGACGGCCTCATAGGCCTTGCGGTCGGCGTACGTCATGGACGTCCCCTGCTCGGAGACCGTGAAGACGCCGACGAACAGCGACGCTCCGAGGCCGGCGCCCAGCTGTCGGGAGGAGTTCAGTCCCCGGGGCAGCGCGCCGCTCCCGGACCGTGCGAAGCTCACCGGCAGGGCGAGCACACCGCAGCCGTAGGCGAGCAGCAGCAGCGGCAGCAGCACGTCGGTGAACTGGTACGAGCCGCCCTCCCGGCTCAACAGGACGAACCCGGCCGCCGCCACACCACAGGCCACGGCCACCGTGGCGGCGAGGCCGGCGCGTGCCGCGAACACGGGCAGGGTCAGCCAGCCCAGCGCCAGCCCGGCGACGCCGGGCAACAGGGCCCACCCCACCGACTCGACGGAGAGGCCGCCGAGGATCTGCAGGGCCATCGTGAGGACCAGCGAGGCACCGGCCAGACACGCCGCCAGCAGTGCCACCACGGTGTACGCGCCGAGCGCGGCCCGCTCCCGGTACAGCCGGGTGAACAGGGACGGCTCCTCCCCACGCCGGCCGAGCCAGCTCAGCGAGGACGGTGTCAGTGCCCCGGCCGCCGCGACTGCCATGATCGTGGTCGGAGACACGCTGTGGTCCCCGACCCAGTCGGCGAACCAGGCGAGGAGGCCCAGCGGGAGGACGGCCGCCGCGGCGCGGCCCACCCGGGACCGGGCCTCGGGGCCGGGCGCGGACTCGGTGAGCGCCGCTGGGACCAGCAGCAGGAGCAGTACACCGACGACGGCCTGGGCCCAGAAGACCCCCGCGCCCGACTCCACGGTGGTCAGCAGCACGGCGGACGGCAGCACCACCGCCGGTGCCGCGGCCGCGACCACCACGAAGTGCACGCTCAGCGCCCGGTCACGGCCCCGGCCCGCCGGATGCGTGGACTCGATCAGCGCCACCGCACCGGCCGTGATCGCCGCCGCGGCCACCCCCTGTACCGCCCGCGAGGTCAGCAGCACCCCGGCGTCCTGCGTCACCGCGGACGCCGCGGCGGCGGCACTCGACAGTACGAGCCCGCCCATCAGCACCCGCCGCTGCCCGAAGGCCTCGCCGAGAGCCACTGCGAGCACCGGCAGCGCGGCGAAACACACGCTGTACGTGGTGAGCAGCCACGTCAGCCCGTCGACGGACAGCTGCGACCGGACCGAAATCAACGGCAACGCCATCGCGAAGGCCGTCGTGTCGAAGACGACCAGTACCTGGGCGGCGCCCAGCAGCACCACCGCCAACCGCCCGCGCGCCACACCACTCGTTCCCCCGCGCACGACCAAACCGGTTCGACCTCCGACTGCGACACACTCTCAAACGGACTGAGCGATTATCAGAAACCCGGTCGGCGTTTCACAGGTCGGCCCGGTGCTGCGCCGACCGGGTGGATTCCCGCCGCCGTACCGGTGTCGCTGTGGTGCGCCGGAGGCCCGCGGGGCGAGTGATGAGTCATGCAGAAGGATCAGTTGTTCACCCGGCGCCGGATGCTTCTCGCATCGGCCGTCGCCCTGGGAGCCGCGGGCACCGCCGGAATCGTCATGGCGGCCGGCGACGACGAGGCGGCCCGCATCGCCGAGCCCGTCGCGGGCCCACCGGCCCGCCAGGCGCTCAAGCCCTCCGCCTACCGTCTCCAGCCGCTCGCCGGCTACGGACCGCCGCGCGCCGTTCCACGCAAGCTCGAGGTGCGCCACGAGCCCATTCTGCAGATCTCCGGACGCGGCCGGCACATGATGTTGACCTTCGACGACGGACCCGACCCCCGCTACACCCCGCACATCCTCGACACCCTCGCCAAGTACGACGTACGGGCCATGTTCTTCGTGTGCGGGGAGATGGCCGTCGACAACAAGGAACTGCTGGCCCGGATGGCCGCCGAGGGGCACGTCGTCGGCAACCACACCTACACGCATCCGCTGCTGACCACCCTCAACCGCCGGGAGATCCGCTCCGAGATGGAGCGGACCAGCGACGTCATCGAGGACGCCTACGGGGAGCGCCCCCAGTGGTTCCGCGCACCCTACGGCGCCTGGAACCGCGCGGCCTTCCAACTGGGCGCCGACATGGGTATGGAGCCGATGGCCTGGACCGTCGACACCACCGACTGGGAGACACCCGGCACGGGCACCATCGTCGACCGGGTGGAGAGCGGCGCCGCCCCCGGTGTCGTGGTGCTCTCCCACGACGCCGGGGGCGACCGGTCGCAGAGCGTCCACGCGATCCGCGAATACCTGCCCTATCTGCTCGACTCCGGCTATCACCTCACCGTGCCGCGCCGGCGTCCGTCGTGACCGTGCGCCCGCCCGGTGACGGCGGCTCACTCGGCCGAGGCCAGACGGGCGAAGACGACGACGTTCCCGTCGTAGCCGTTCTGCTTCGAGAAACCGCCGCCGCAGGTGATCACCCGCAGTTCCGCGGTGCCCTTGGAGCCGTACACCCGGTCGCTCGGGAAACTGTTCTTCGCGAAGACCTCGACTCCATAGACCTCGAACACCGCGGTCCTTCCGTCCTTGCGCAGGACATCGACCCGGCTTCCCTTCTGCAGGGCCCCGAGTCCGTAGAACACGGCGGGGCCCTGCTTGTTGTCGACGTGTCCGACGACGACCGAGGTGCCCTTCTCGCCGGGCGAGACCGAGCCGGTGAACCAGCCCGCAAGGTTCGGGTCCTCCGGCGGCGGAGCGCCGACCCAGCCCTGGGCGTCCAGGCCGACGGGCATGACGGGTGCGTCGACCCGGATGGAGGGGATCCGGATCCGGTCGGCCGCGGCGAACGGCAGAGCGGCGAGGCCGCTCGCGAACGGGCTCGGGGTGGCACCGCCGTCCGCTGTCGCCGCCGCTGCCGACGCCGGCTGCGGTGGCCCGACGTCGAATTCTCCGGAACCATTCCGAATGAGCGCCAGGCCGGTCAGCAGAACGAGCGCTATCACGCCCCAAGGGGCGCGCCTCCTTCGCCGCTCCTCCTCCTCGGCCAGCTCGGCCAGCACGGACGCAGACATTCGCATGGGAAAAAGCTAAGTCCCGTACGAGCGGCGGGCGACGGGGCGACGGGCGAACGGGTGGTCCGTCACCCAGTTGGTGCGCCATCCGAGTTGCAGCCGAAAGGATTTTTCTGACGGTCTGTGACCTGCGGCAATGTCCGATTGTGTGGTTTTCCTGTGGCGTGTCCGCTCACCAGGACGGACCATTCTCGACATGCGGGCGTGTTCCGGGCGTCGGAGGGTTCTGTCGGGAGGTGCCTTCTCGCCGATAGTCCGGGTACGGGACCCGGAGTGCCTCCCGCGGAGGTTCACATGCGAAACCAACGTGCCCTGGCGGCCGCGTGCGCAGCGGTCGCCGTGCTGGGGCCGGCCGCCCCCGTGGCCGTAGCGGACGGCATGGGCAGCGGAGGCGGCTCGGACACGGTCGTCACCATCCCGGGCAACGGCAACATCGGGAACGGTCTCGGGAACGGTCTCGGGAACGGTCTCGGGAACAACAACGGCAACTTCTGCCAGGGGAACAACAACGGTCGGGGCGACAATGGCCGGTGCGACAACAACGGGCGGAGCAACAACAACGGACGGAGCAACAACGAACGCGACAACAACGGACGCGACAACAACGGACGCGACAACAACGGACGCGACAACAACGGACGGGGCGACAACTTCGACCAGGACGGCAACTCCGGCAACCGCGGTGACGACTTCGGCCATGGGGACAACTACGGGGGCAAGGGCGACAGCAACCCCCGCAACATCCTCGCCACACCCAGCGGGATCGCCGCCGGTGGCCGGATCGCCATCACCGTGGACGGCTGCCGCGGCGGTACGACGTCCTCAGGCGCCTCTCGCACCACCCAGCTGACGCCGATCCGCGACGAGACCTCGCGCGGCATCGCCACCATCGACCGCGACGCCCGTCCCGGCCGCTACGACATCACGGTCAACTGCAACGGCCGCACCCTGACCCGCCCCAACGCGTTCACCGTGCTCGGCGCCGTCAAGGGCGGACTCGGCGGCAGTGTCACCAGCGGCGCCACGCCGGCCGACATGGCCATCGGCGGCGGGCTGGTGGCCTCGGCGGTCTTCGGAGGCGGTGTGTCCTTGATGCGCCGCCGCCCGGAGAGGCGGATCTGACCGGGGCCCCGGATCCCGTTCTCCGGAGCGCACCGCACGCAGGACAGGCCTTCGCCCCGGTCCCCGCAGGGGGACCGGGGCGAAGGCCTGTCCGTGATCAACCCTTGACGTGCGGGAACAGGTTCAGGAACGGCTCGGCGTTCGCCGCGATGCCCCGGCTGTAGGGGGCGTCGAAGTCCCAGATGAGGAAGAGCATGAAGGCGATGGTCGCGGAGAAGAGCCCGGCCAGGACCAACTCGCGCCGGGTGCGCCGGATCTGCAGCGCGAAGACCATGCAGACGGTGATGACCGCCCCGGCGAGCAGCCCGAACCACACCACGCCCGGCATCGTCGCCCCGGTCGAGTCGGCACGCGCGTTGCGGGCCTGGTCGGCGGCGGCCATCTGGTCCAGCAGCGGCTGGTAGGCCTGCGCCTCGAAGTCGTTCTTCGGCTGGTAGTCCGTAAGGTCGTGGCGGAGCGTCGCCAGCAGTTCGGTGCCGCGCTCGGTGACATGCCCGTGGCGGGTCATCGCCTTCCACTCGGTGGTCACCACGTACTGGACATAGGTGTCGGCGTCGCCCCGGACGCGGTCACGGACGTCCGGCGGATAGACCCGCACCCGCTCGGAGATCTCGTGCAGCGCCTGGGCCTCGGCCTGCACATGGTCCTGGGCGGCGCTGCGCGCCTCCCACACGCCGGCGATGGCCAGGCCCAGGACGATGGCGTACACGACGCCGATCCACATCGTCATGTACTCGATGACGTCGGGGGTCTCACTGGGGTCCTCGTCGTCGGGAGCCCTCTTGTGCCGTACGAGGGTGATGACGACCACCACGGCACAGGCCCCCAGGATCGCGAGGACGAGAACAAGCCAATCCGACAACAGGTGCCTCCAGAAGTGAGCGGCCGGCGCGTCAGCGCGGGCGCAGCGCCGCGACGGCGACGATCGCGGGGACGGTGATGAGCAGGACGTAGGTGACGGGTGACGTGTGGTCGGGCGCCTGGTGGCTGGTGGGGCGGGGGTGGTACGCCGGGTAGCTCACCGGGGTCACGGAGGGCCGCGGGCGGGACTTGGGCGACGGCGTGGGCCTCGGCTTCGGGTCGGACCGGGGCGTCGGCGTCGGCATCGGCCGGGGCGGGGGCGGCGCCGGGGCCGGCGGCTGCGGCTTCGGTTTCGGCGGGGCTTTCGGCGTGGGTGTCGGACGCGGCGTCGGCGTCGGCGTCGGCGTGGGGGTCGGCGTGGGCGTGGGAGTCGGCGTCGGCGGGCACGGTGGCGGCGTGGGCTTCGGGCACGGCGGGGGCGTCGGCCAGCGGTCGCCGCCTCCCGCCACGGCCACCGCCACCGTGCCGTCCGGGCCCGTCGAGGCGGACGCGCAGGCGTCGGCCGACGCGGTCCCGACCGGACAGCCCACGAGGGTCCAGGTCAGTGCCAACAGCGCCAACACCCGTGTGGCGGGCGCACATCGGGTCACTTCGGGTCCATGCACGACGGAGATCATGAGGCCCCGAGCGGCGTCGTACTCCGGAGTGTGGGGGGGATTGATCAGAAGGGGTGGCAAATGGCGATCAATGGTTTGAAGATCCGAAACATTCCAACTGGCCGATATGTGAGCCTGTGCGACTCCCCGCGGCTCCCCGCGCGCGGGACGCGTCACAGGATCCGGAAAGAATTTCGCGCCCCCGTTGAACACTCCGACCCCTGCGCTGCGTACCCATGGCCGTGCGGCGGCGCAGCAAGGCGCTGCAATATCCAGGCGAATTTGGGGAGTTGGCGATGAAGACCTCCTGGCGGACCGCCTCACTGGTGGCCACGGCCGCATCGGTGCTGGCGCTGACGACGGCGTGCGGTCAGGACAACAGCACCACCCCGGCATCGGCGGCGCAGAACGTCGGGGCCACCGCCGCGGCGGGTGACTACGGCAACCCGGGCGGCGGAGCCGGCACGGGCACCGGTGCGGGCAACGGGTACGGCGCCGACGGCAACCAGAGCTCCAGCTCCCCGAGTCCGGCTGCCCCCGCGGGCAAGCTGACCGTGGCCCGCAACCCCGACCTGGGCAGCGTGCTGACCGACGGATCCGGCCTCACGCTCTACCGGTTCGACAAGGACACCGCCAATCCGCCCAAGTCGAACTGTGACGGCGACTGCGCCACCACCTGGCCGCCGGTGCCCGCGGACGACGCCACGGCCGGCGCCGGCATCGACAAGGCGCTGCTCGGCGAGGTCACCCGCGCCGACGGCAGCAAGCAGCTGACCATCGGCGGCTGGCCCGCCTACCGCTTCGCCAAGGACGTCAACTCCGGTGACGTCAACGGCCAGGGCGTGGGTGGCAAGTGGTTCGCGCTCGCGCCCAACGGGAAGAAGGCCTCGCTGGCCTCCCTGCCCGGTCTGTCCGTCCGCAAGGACCCCAAGCTGGGCGACATCATCGTGGACAAGAACGGCATGACGGTCTACCGGTTCCTGAAGGACAAGGCGTGGCCGAAGGTCGTCTCGAACTGCACCGGAGCCTGCCTGGAGAAGTGGCCCGCGGTCGCCCCGGTCAAGCCCGAGGACACCAAGGGCGTCCAGAAGAAGGGCCTGATGGGCTTCACCCGGCCCGACGGGGAGAAGCAGATGACCGTCAACTGCTGGCCCATCTACACCTTCTCCGGTGACAAGGCTCCCGGTGACAGCAACGGTCAGGGCGTGGGCGGCACTTGGTACGCCGTCTCGCCCGACGGCAAGCCGGTCGGCGCGCCGGGCAAGTAGAGATCACCTCCCCAGGGTCGATCGCCCCGCCCACCGGCGCCCGATCGAAGGTCCGCCCCCTCCGCACCGCACGGAGGGGGCGGACCGTTTGTTTCGTACGACCGTCACGCAGCGGCGTCACATGGGCACTTGCCGCAGGTAGTGACCGGGAACGGACGTTCAATTTCCGGTTCGGGTCGCTCCTTTGGCGGGCGATCAGTAGCCTCAGCTCGAACACCGGATCGCCTCGTCCTGTCGCCTATGCCTTGGAGAGATACATGGAGCGTCCCGCCTGGGCCCCACGGAGCATCGACATCTCGGTGCCGAGCGTTTCGCGTATCTACGACTTCTACCTGGGCGGTTCGCACAACTTCGAGGTCGACCGGGAAGCGGCCCGCAAGGCGATGGAGTTCCTGCCGGGCCTGCCGAAGATCATGCAGGCCAACCGGGCGTTCATGCGCCGGGCCGTGCGCTTCGCGGCCGATGAGGGCATCACCCAGTTCCTCGACATCGGCTCCGGCATCCCGACCTTCGGCAACGTCCACGAGGTGGCCCAGGCCGCCGCACCGGGCGCCCGCGTCGTCTACGTCGACCACGATCCGGTGGCGGTGGCGCACAGCCAGGCGGTGCTGGCGGGCAACGCCGACGCCGACGTGATCGCCGCCGACCTGTGCAAGCCCCAGGAGATCCTCTCCAGTCCCCGACTGGAGCGCCTCATCGACCTGAATCGGCCAGTGGCCCTCCTTCTCGTTGCCATACTGCACTTCGTGGAAGACGTGGACGACCCGTACGGTGCGGTGGCCGAGCTGCGCGAGGCACTCGCGCCCGGCAGCCTGCTGATCCTCACCCATGCCTCGTACGAGGGAATCCCGTTGCCGGCGGAGCGGGCCGAGGGTGCGGTGGACGTATACAAGGACATTCGCAACCCGCTGATCATGCGCTCGCGCGAGGAGATCGCGCGGTTCTTCGAGGGGTACGACATGGTGGAACCCGGACTGGTGCCGATGCCGCACTGGCGCCCGGAGTCGGCGCCGGAGGACGAGGATCCGTACGCCTTCTCCGGATTCGCCGGCGTGGGACGCACGGCGTGAGCGCGGAACCGGACGGGCCGGAGGACAGACTGCGCCGGCTGACGACGATCTGGAGCCGGGCGGTCTTCCCGGTCACCTCAACGTCGCTGACCCGCGCGGAGTTCGCGGAACAACTCCTTCCGCTAGCACGCCGGTTGAGCGGCCTGCTGCGGGCCCGCAGCTTCGACTCCGAGGAGGCCAAGGCGGTCGGCGCCGCGCTGGTCGAGGCGCACTGCACCGACCCCGAGGCGCTCACCCGCACCCTGGACTGCGTCGACGCCTACCTGGTCCTCTACTGCGGCGAGGACGGCCCCCAGGACGAACTGCGCATGCGCTCCTCGCGGTTGCAGCACGCGATGGCCGCCGGGTACGCGCAGGCCCTGCGCGAGCGCACCCTCGCCGAGCAGGAGGCCATCGCGCAGGCCGCGTTGCAGGCCCAGGGCGTGGTGGCACAGGCCCTGCACACCAGCGAGGCCCGCTTCCGGGCGGTCTTCGAGGGCGCGGCCATAGGTATCGGCATCGCCGACCTGGAGGGCAACGTGCTCCAGGTCAACGAGGCGCTGATGCGCATGTTCGGCGGCTCCGAGACGGCCGTGCGCGGACGCAACGTCATGGAGTGGACGCACCCCGAGGACGCGCCCCAGATCTGGAAGCTGTACGACGAACTCGTCCGCGGGGAGCGCGAGCACTACCACGTCGAGAAGGCGTTCAACCGCTCCGACGGCACGGTCCTGTGGACCAACCTCACGGTCTCCCTGCTGCGCGACGCCGACGGCAACCCGCAGTACCAGCTGGCCCTCATGGAGGACACCACCGAGCGCCGCCTGCTCAACCTCCGGCTGCGCTACGAGGCCACGCACGACGCGCTCACCGGCCTGCCCAACCGCACTCTGTTCTTCGAGCGCCTGGAGAAGGCCCTGGGCGCCGGCGAGGGCCAGCGCTTCGGCCTGTGCTACCTCGACCTGGACGGCTTCAAGACCGTCAACGACAGCCTCGGCCACGCGGCCGGCGACCGGCTGCTGGTGGAGGTCGCCGACCGGCTGCAGTCCTGCGCGACCGCGCCCGGCGAGATGGTCGCCCGGCTCGGCGGCGACGAGTTCGTGGCCCTGACCACCGGCCCCGGCACCGAGCGGGAGGTCGACGAACTCGCCGAGCGCATCATGAACGCGCTCATCACCCCCATCAGCATCGACGGCCGTGACCTGCTGGTACGCGGCAGCCTCGGCATCGTGGAGGGCCCGGCGGGCGAGCGCACCGCGGCGGAGGTCCTGCGCAGCGCGGACATCACCATGTACCGGGCCAAGTCGGCGGGCGGCAATCGCTCCGAGCTGGCCGACCCCGAGGCCGACGCCCGGGCGATCACCCGCCATGGCCTGACCACGGCTCTCCCCACGGCCCTGGAACGCGGCGAGTTCTTCATCGAGTACCAGCCCCTGGTCCACCTCGGCGACGGCAGCGTCCGCGGTGCCGAGGCACTGGTCCGCTGGCTGCACCCGCAGCACGGCGTCCTCGGCCCCGACCGCTTCATCCCGCTCGCCGAGCACACGGGCCTGATCGTCCCGCTGGGCCGCTGGGTCCTGGAGGAGTCCATCCGGCAGGCCCGCGAATGGCGAGAGCGGTACGGCGACCGGACGACCGCCGGCCCCCTGCGGATCAACGTCAACCTCTCCCCGTGCCAGCTGAGCCATCCCGGCCTGGTCCAGGACACGGTGGAGATCCTCGAACGCGCGGGGGTCGCCCCGGACGCCCTCTGCCTGGAGGTCACGGAGTCGGCACTGATCGGGGCGGACGACGACCTGCTCAAACCCCTGCGACGACTCGCCGAGATGGGCGTCGACATCGCCCTGGACGACTTCGGCACCGGCTACTCCAACCTCGCCAACCTGCGCCGCCTCCCGGTGAGCATCCTCAAACTGGACCGCTCCTTCACCCAGGGCATGCAGCAGTTCCCGGCCGACCCCGTCGACCTCAAGATCGTCGAGGGCATCGTCTCCCTGGCCCACAGCCTCGACCTGGCGGTCACCGTAGAGGGCGTGGAGACCGGCGCCCAGGCCGAACAGCTCCGCATACTGGGCTGCGACACGGCCCAGGGCTGGTACTACGCGAGGCCGGGCCCACCGGAGAGACTGCACGAACTGGCGCTGGTGGACGCGACGGGCTGAACCCGTCCCGGCCGGGGCGCGACTGTCACCCCGCGCATCTGCCGTCGCAGTCGCATCCTCACCCCCCCGCACGGGAGGGCGCTCCATGCCAGGGGTGCACCGGACAGGACAGTCCGACCCGTCACCGGATCGGACTGTCCGGACCGCGCGATATCGACTACACCGTGTCCAGTGCCTCGTTCCGGCCGGCCAGCCGCTGCCGCAGCAGTGCGAAGACCACCACGCCCACGGCCACCAGAGTGGACAGGATCACCTGGTCGCGGCCGCCGCCTTCGCTCGTGTCGGTGAGCATGTAGCCCAGCACGAAGGTGATCAGGGCGATGGTGGCCCAGGTCAGGTACGGGTAGAGCCACATCTTGACGGTCAGCTTCTCCGGGGCCTCCCGCTGGATGATCCTGCGCATGCGCAGCTGGGAGAAGCAGATCACCAGCCAGACGAACAGGGCGATCGCGCCGGAGGAGTTGAGGAGGAACTGGAAGACCGTGTCCGGCCACAGGTAGTTGAAGGCGACCGCGACGAAGCCGAAGACCACCGAGGCCAGGATGGCCGACTGGGGGACACCACGATCCGTGGTCCGCGCGAAGGCCGCCGGGGCGTCATTGCGCCCGCCGAGCGAGAACGCCATCCGTGACGCCGTGTACAGGCCGGAGTTGAGGCAGGAGAGCACGGAGGTCAGCACGATGGCGTTCATGATCTGTGCCGCGTGCGGGATGCCGATGGAGCTGAGGGCGGCCACGTACGAGCCGTCCTTGAGGATCGCCGGGTCGTCCCAGCGCAGCAGAGACACGACGATCAGGATCGAGCCCAGGTAGAAGACGGCGATCCGCCAGATCACGCTGTTGGTCGCCTTGGTGACCGCGGCCCGGGGGTCCGCGGTCTCGCCCGCCGCCAGGGTGACGATCTCGCTGCCCATGAACGAGAAGACCACCATCAGGACGCCGGTGAGGATCGCGCCGGGGCCGTTGGGGAGGAAACCGCCGTGCGCGGTGAGGTTGGAGAAGCCGGATGCCGGGTGGTCCGAGCCGGGCAGCAGGCCGAAGAGGGCGAGGCCACCGATCACGATGAACGCGGCGATGGCGACGACCTTGATGCCGGCGAACCAGAACTCGAACTCGCCGTAGGAGCCGACCGAGGCCAGGTTGGTGGCGGTGAGGACGACCATGACGATCAGGGCCCAGCCCCACTGGGGGACGGCCGGGATCCAGCCCGCGAGGATCTTCGCCCCGGCGGTCGCCTCGACGGCGAGCACCACGACCCAGAAGAACCAGTACAGCCAGCCGATCGTGAAGCCGGCCCAGCGGCCGAGGGCGCGGTCGGCGTACGCCGAGAACGAGCCGGACGTGGGGTTCGCCGCGGCCATCTCGCCCAGCATGCGCATCACGAGCACGACGAGGGCGCCGACGAGGGCGTAGGAGATGAGGATGCCGGGGCCCGCGGCGGCGATGCCGGAGCCGGAGCCGACGAACAGGCCGGCGCCGATGACTCCGCCGATCGCGATCATCGACAGGTGGCGGCTCTTGAGACCGGGCTTCAGACCGGACTCGCTGGGCGGGCTTTGGGGGAGGGTTGTGGTCATCTCGCCATCCATGGAGGGGGTGCGGACCAGGGCGGCACGAAAATTAGTTCAGTACGATCTAAAAAAACAGTCTTGTTTAAATGTTCACCGTGCTCTATTTTCCGTTCAGCGCTGAGCCGCATCCTCGGGTGCCGCCACCGCCCCGTCCCCCGCATACCGGCTCTCAGGGGAGCTCATGCACGAACCAGCAGCGTGGTCGCCGTTAGGGTGTCGTCGTGGTGAACACAGCGGGCAAGTTCGGTCCCTACAGCCAGCCAGGTCCCGCGCGGCCCGCGCCGGGTGCCGGGGCACTGGACACCCGCGTCCTGCCCGGCAGGGGCCTGACGGGATCGGAACTCGTCCGTTCACGCATCGCCCTGCGGGTGCGCCTGAGGTCGGCGGCGCCGGGGGACCGGCTGCCCGACGCCGGCGTGCTTGCCGAGGAACTGGGGATCAGTGAGATCACCGTGCGCCGCGCGCTGGAGGGAATGTGCCAGGACGGCCTGCTCGACCGTCGGCGGGGCAGAGCGGGCGGCACGTTCGTCGCCCAGGAGTGGGACACGGTCGTCGCCGTGCTGCACGACCCCGACGAGGCGGCTTCACTGGACGCCGTCCACGTGCTCCTGGAGTGCGGTCTGGTCTCCCACGCGGTGGGTGAGGTCCCGGACGGCCGGCTCGACGGGCTGCGGGCGCTGGTCGACGAGATGGACCGGATCGACGCACCGGCACGGCTGCTCGAACTGGAGACCCGCTTCCACCTCGACCTCGCGGAGGCGCTCGGCGGCCCCGGGATCCGCGAGTTCGCCGCTGATCTGCTGGGCCGCCAGTGCCTGCTGGTGCCCGCTCCGGCACCCGAGGTCGTCCGGGCGCGCAACCGCCACCACGCCGACCTGCTCGACGAACTGGCCCGCGGCGCGATGGCCCCGGCGGTAGCCGCGGTCAAGGCGCACCGGGACACCACACCGGCCTGACACCGGGCCTTACCGCCCGGGCCGTGGCGACGTACCTGAGCGCCATCGCACCGACACCACCCCCGTAGAAGGAGCAGGCGCCATGTCCGACCCCGGAGCCGTCGGCCCGCTGCCGACACCGGGCCCTGCCGGTGGCACGCCGCAGCGTCTGCGCGGCGGCGTCCTCGGCATGGCGGACATCGCCGCCGCCACCATGGCCAACGTCGGCCCGGCCATGAGCTTCTTCTTCGGTTTCGCGTTCCTGGCCACCACCGCGGGCGTCGCGTCCCCGCTGACCATCGCCGCCGCGGGCGTCGCCGTCGCCCTGCTCGGCAACACGCTCGCCGAGTTCTCCCGGGCACATCCCTCGGCGGGCAGCTTCATCACCTTCGTCGGCAAGACCTTCGGGCCGGTCAGCGCCGTGACCACCGCCCTGCTGGCCGGGCTGGGCTACATCATCGCGATGGCCTCCGTCATCGCGATCTCGGGCGGGTTCGTGCAGATCACCCTGCACCACTACACCGGCCTCGACGTCCCGTGGATCATCTGGACGCTGCTGCTGACCGGACTGTCGGTCGTGCTGATGCTGCGCGGGATCGTCGTCTCCACCAAGTGGGCCGGCTACTTCTTCGCCGTGGAGATGCTGGTCCTCGTCGTGGTCTCGGTGGCGGCGCTCGTCGAGCACCGCGGCAGCCTCTCCGCCGCCCCCTTCCTCCCTGGCCACATCACGCACGGTCTCAAGGGGCTCGCTGCGGGCTTCCCGCTCGCCGTCTACCTGTTCGTCGGCTGGGAGAACTCGGCGGCGCTCGCCGAGGAGACGGAGAACCCGCGGCGCAACGTCGGCCGTGCGGTGTTCTCCTCCGTGGCGATCATGACGGTGAGCTACATCCTCTTCTCCTACGCCACCGTGACCGGCTTCGGCTACGACGTCCAGCGGCTCGGCGACTCGCCCATCCCTTTCATCGACGTCGCCGACGACACCCTCGGGGCACTGTCCTTCCTCGCCTACGTCGGCGGCCTGACCTCCACCCTCGGTGTGCTGATCGCGGGCATCAACTCCCAGGCCCGGCTGGTGTTCAACGCCGGACGGGAGGGGCTGCTGCCGTCCTTCTTCGGCTACGTCCACCCCCTGCGCCGTACGCCCAACAACGCGATCGTCACCTTCGCCGTCACCGCCCTGCTGATCATCGGCGGCTGGGGCCTCGGGCATCTGGTGGGGGCCGACGGCGGCCCGATGGACCCCGTGGTCTTCTTCACCGAGTCCTCGACCTTGGGCACCATCCTGATCCTGCTCGTCTACCTGGCCTCCAACATCGCCCTGCCGCTGTACTACCGCCGCTACCGGCCACAGGAGTTCCGGACCGTACGGCACCTGGTGCTCCCGTCGATCGGCGCTCTGGCGATCCTGGTCCCGCTCTACTACCTCGCCAAGCCGGGCCAGCCCGCACCGTACAACTGGTTCCCCTACGTGGCCCTGGCCGCTCTGCTCGTCGCCGTCGGCTACGCCACCCACCTGGTCCGCCGCGACCCGGACCTGGCCGAACGCGTCGGTTCGGTCATCGCCGACGTGGAGTGAGTCTCTGACGGGTCGTCGACTTCGTCGCGCTCGAGGTCACCGCTCCACCAGCATCCGCTGCAACTCCCGCGCCGCCCGAGGCGGAGCCACATCACTGCGATGGGCCAGCGCGATCGTCCGATGCAAGCCCGGCCGCGCGAGCGGAGTCACCCGCAGCCCCCGTCCCGACCGCGTCGCGACCATGCGCGGCACGACGGCCACCCCCAGCCCCGCCCGTACGAAGCCCAGCACCGCGTCCATCTCCCCGCCCTCGACCGCGAAGTCCGGCTCGAAGCCCTCGGCACGGCAGGCGGCCACGGTCAGCTCGCGCAGGTCGTAGCCGTGCCGGAACATCACCAGACGCTCGCTCTCCAGGTCCGCGATGCGCACGACCGGGCCGCCCTCACCGGAGGTGCCCGGCGCCCGTACCTCCGGTGAGGACACCACCACCAGATCCTCCCGCAGCAGCTCCACCGTGGTCAGCGCGGGCGCGGGCGTCGGCAGCGGCAGGACCACCAGGGCGAGGTCGAGGGCGCCTCGGGCGAGCTCCCGCACGAGATCGTGCGAGCCGCCCTCCTCGATCAGCAGCTGGATGCCGGGGTAGCGGTCGTGGAAGGCGCGCAGGACGTCCGGCAGCAGGCCGGTGCACAGGCTCGGCGTCGCGCCGAGGCGCACCCGGCCCCGCCGCAGCTGCACCAGCTCCTGCACCTCGTACCGGGCCGTGTCGGCGTCCGCGAGGATCCGCCGGGCCAGCGGCAGTAGCGCCTCGCCCGCGTCGGTGAGCGTGATGTTGCCCCGGGCGCGCAGGAACAGGTCAGCGCCCAGCTCCCGCTCCAGTGCCTTGATCTGCTGCGACAGGGACGGCTGGGCGACATGGACCAGCTCGGCGGCCCGGGTGAAGTGCCGGGTCTCGGCCACGGCCACGAAGTACTGGAGCTGCTGGAACTGCATGGCGGAAGGATAGCCTCAGCCTATGGAAACGAGGCGGACCATGTCTTGGACCGATCGGGACCTTCGGCCCTAGCGTTCTGACCCATGGCTCTGGCAACGCGGACGGACCGACGGCCGTCCATTGCGCGCACCGTGTGGGACAGCACCGTCGGCAAGAAGACGGTGATGGCCGTCAGCGGTGTGATCATGCTGCTGTACCTGGTCGCGCACATGATCGGGAACCTGAAGATCTACTTCGGGGCGGGCGAGTTCAACCACTACGCCCACTGGCTGCGCACCGTCGGCGAACCCTTCATGCACTACGAGTGGACGCTCTGGCTCATCCGGATCGTCCTCGTCGTCGCCGTGGTCGCCCACGCCACGTCCGCCTACCAGCTCAGCCGCCGTGACATCAGGGCACGGCCCAGCAAGTACGTGCACAAGAAGCCGCGGGCCAGTTACGCCACGCGGACCATGCGCTGGGGCGGGATCATCCTCGGCCTGTTCATCGTCTGGCACCTCCTGGACCTGACCACCGGCACCGTGCACTCCGGCGGCTTCCAGGAGGGCCACCCGTACCAGAACGTGGTGGACACCTTCTCCACCTGGTACGGCAACGTCATCTACATCGTCGCGATGCTCGCGCTCGGCCTGCACATCCGGCACGGCTTCTGGAGCGCGGCCCAGACCCTCGGCGTCGGCAGCCGCGCCCGCGACCGCGCCCTGAAGACCGGCGCCGACGTCCTCGCGCTGCTGCTCACGGCCGGCTTCATCGCCGTACCCGTGGGCGTCATGACCGGAGTGGTGAGCTGACATGACAACCTACGTGGACTACAAGACGGGTGAGCCGGTCGTCGACGGCAAGGCCCCCTCCGGCCCGATCCACGAGCGCTGGGACAAGCGCCGCTTCGAGGCCAAGCTGGTCAACCCCGCCAACCGCCGCAAGCACACCGTCATCGTGGTCGGCACCGGCCTGGCCGGCGGCTCCGCGGGCGCCACGCTCGCCGAACAGGGCTACCACGTCGTCCAGTTCTGCTACCAGGACTCGCCGCGCCGCGCCCACTCGATCGCCGCGCAGGGCGGCATCAACGCGGCGAAGAACTACCGCAACGACGGCGACTCGATCCACCGGCTGTTCTACGACACCGTCAAGGGCGGCGACTTCCGGGCCCGGGAGTCCAACGTGCACCGGCTCGCGCAGATCTCCGTGGAGATCATCGACCAGTGCGTGGCGCAGGGCGTGCCCTTCGCTCGAGAGTACGGCGGCCTGCTCGACACCCGCTCCTTCGGCGGCGTCCAGGTGTCCCGTACGTTCTACGCCCGCGGCCAGACGGGTCAGCAGCTGCTGCTGGGCGCCTACCAGGCGCTGTCCCGGCAGATCGCCGCGGGGAACGTGGAGATGCACCCGCGCACCGAGATGCTGGACCTGATCGTCGTGGACGGGCGGGCGCGCGGCATCGTGGCGCGGGACCTCGTCACCGGGAAGACCGACACCTACTTCGCCGATGCCGTCGTGCTCGCGAGCGGCGGCTACGGCAACGTCTTCTACCTGTCCACGAACGCCATGAACTCCAACGCGACCGCCGTCTGGCGGGCGCACCGGCGCGGCGCCTACTTCGCCAACCCCTGCTTCACGCAGATCCACCCCACCTGCATCCCGCGCACCGGCGACCACCAGTCCAAGCTCACCCTGATGAGCGAGTCGCTGCGCAACGACGGCCGGATCTGGGTGCCCAAGGCCAAGGGCGACGACCGGCCGGCGAACCGGATCCCCGAGGACGAGCGCGACTACTACCTGGAGCGCATCTACCCCTCCTTCGGCAACCTGGTCCCGCGCGACATCGCCTCCCGCGCCGCGAAGAACGTCTGCGACGAGGGCAGGGGGGTCGGCCCCGGCGGCCAGGGCGTCTACCTCGACTTCGCGGACGCGATCAAGCGGATGGGCCGCAAGGCGGTCGAGGCGAAGTACGGCAACCTCTTCGACATGTACCAGCGGATCACCGACGAGGATCCCTACGAGGTGCCGATGCGGATCTACCCCGCCGTGCACTACACGATGGGCGGCCTCTGGGTCGACTACGACCTGCAGACGACCGTCCCGGGCCTGTTCGCGATCGGCGAGGCCAACTTCTCCGACCACGGAGCGAACCGCCTCGGCGCCTCCGCCCTGATGCAGGGCCTCGCCGACGGCTACTTCGTCCTGCCCTCGACGATCAACGACTACCTCGCCCGCAACCCGCACCAGGAGCCTGTGACGGCCGAACACCCCGTCGTCCAGGAGGTGTTGGCCGAAACCGAGGACCGGCTCAACCTGCTCCTGTCCGTCGACGGCGACCGCACCCCCGACTCCTTCCACCGCGAAGTCGGTGAACTCATGTGGGAGTTCTGCGGCATGGCCCGCACCGACGCCGGGCTGCGCAAGGCCCTGGAGCGGATCCCGCAGATCCGCGAGGAGTTCTGGCGGCGCATCAAGGTCCCCGGCACCGGCGAGGAGTTCAACCAGTCGCTGGAGAAGGCCAACCGCATCGTCGACTACCTGGAGCTCGCCGAGCTGATGTGCCTCGACGCGCTGCACCGCCGCGAGTCCTGCGGCGGCCACTTCCGCGAGGAGTCGCAGACACCCGACGGCGAGGCCGCGCGCAGGGACGAGGAGTTCTCCTACGCGGCAGCCTGGGAGTTCACCGGCACCGGCGAGGCGCCCACCCTGCACAAGGAAGACCTGGTCTTCGAGTACGTCCACCCCACCCAGCGGAGCTACGCATGAAGCTCACCCTGCGCGTCTGGCGGCAGAAGAACGCCGACGCCGAAGGCGCCATGTCCACGTACGAGGTGGACGGCATCTCCTCGGACATGTCCTTCCTGGAGATGCTCGACACCCTCAACGAGGAACTCATCCTCAAGGGCGAGGACCCGGTCGCCTTCGACCACGACTGCCGCGAGGGCATCTGCGGCGCCTGCTCGCTCGTCATCAACGGCGACGCGCACGGTCCCGAGCGCACCACCACCTGCCAGCTGCACATGCGGTCCTTCAAGGACGGCGACACGATCGACATCGAGCCGTGGCGCGCCTCGGCCTTCCCGGTGATCAAGGACCTGGTGGTGGACCGGTCGGCGTTCGACCGGATCATCCAGGCCGGCGGGTACGTCACCGCCCCCACCGGCTCCGCGCCCGAGGCCCATGCCACACCCGTCCCCAAGGCGGACGCCGACTTCGCGTTCGAACACGCCGAGTGCATCGGCTGCGGCGCGTGCGTGGCGGCCTGTCCGAACGGTGCGGCGATGCTGTTCACCTCCGCCAAGGTCAACCATCTCAATGTGCTGCCCCAGGGGGCGCCCGAGCGGGAGACGCGGGTGCTGGACATGGTGGCGCAGATGGACGCGGAGGGGTTCGGGGGGTGCACGCTGACGGGTGAGTGTGCGACCGCCTGTCCCAAGGGGATTCCGCTGGTGTCCATCACGAGCATGAACAAGGAGTGGCTGCGCGCCACCCGGAAGGCGGCCAAGCGCTAGCCACAGGAGAAGACGTTCGCCGACCAGCAGGCGGACGGGCGGGGTCGGGAGAGGTGCTCCTTCCGGCCCCGTCTGGCTTTCCGCCGGCACCCTCACCCGCGCCGTTCAACAAGCCCACACCCTCTCTCCGGCCACCTGTCACGCGTACGCCAACCGGCGTCGGAAGAACAGGACCGGCAGAGCGGACCGCCGCTCCGCCGCTCCCGCCGACCCCGGCCCGTGACCATGGAGAGAGCCATGACCGGCGTCACCACGCTCGACCGTCCTCCGCAGCCCGCGGCACCCACCCGCTACACCGTCACCCTCGCCCGTGACGAGGCCGACGTCCGTGCCGCCCAGCGGCTGCGGCACGACGTCTTCGCCGGAGAGATGGGCGCCCTGCTGGCCACCCCGCAGCCGGGCCTCGACGTCGACCCGTTCGACGCGTACTGCGACCACCTGCTCGTGCGCGACACCGTGACCGGGCAGGTCGTCGGCACCTACCGGCTGCTGCCGCCGGAGCGCGCCGCGGTCGCCGGCCGGCTCTACTCGGAGGGCGAATTCGACCTGGCCCCGCTCGACGGGGTCCGGGCCGGTCTGGTCGAGGTCGGCCGCTCCTGTGTGCACCCCGACCACCGGGACGGCACGGTCATCGGACTGATCTGGGCCGGGATAGCCCGGTACATGGTCGACCGGGGCCACGAGTGGCTGGCGGGCTGCTGCTCCGTGCCGCTCGCCGACGGCGGCGCGCTGGCCACGGCCACCTGGGAGCGGGTGCGCGCCAAGCACCTGGCACCCGAGGAGTTCCGGGTACGGCCCCTGCTGCCGTGGACCCCGAACGCCGAGGTTCCGGCCGACCGCGTGGAACTGCCCGCCCTGCTGCGCGGCTACGTCCGCCTCGGCGCCTGGGTGTGCGGGGAACCCGCGCACGACCCGGACTTCGGGGTCGCCGACCTGTACGTGCTGCTGTCGATGCGCCGGGTCAACCCGCGCTATCTGAAGCACTTCCTCTCCCTCGTGCCGGCCTGATGAGCGCCTGGCTGCCCAGCGCGCCCTGCACCCCGGGCACCTGCGTGGAGCCGGCCGCACCCGCCGCGGCCGTACCCCGGGCCGTGCTGCGGCTCACCGCGGTCACGGTCCTGGTGCTGGCCGGGATCGTGCCGGCCACGCTCGGCTGGGGGTGCCCCCGCTTGCGGGGGAGGATCCCCGCCGAGTGGGTCAGGTGGTGGTGCCGGTCGATCGTGCGGGCCATCGGGGTCCGGGTCCGCTGCACCGGCACCGCCGCACCGGCCGGCGGTCTGCTGCTGGTCGCCAACCACGTCTCGTGGCTGGACATCCCGCTGCTGGCCGCCGTACGCCCCGCCCGGATGCTCGCCAAGACCGAGATCCGTGACTGGCCCGTGGCGGGGGCGCTGGCCGCGCGCGGCGGCACGGTGTTCATCGAGCGCGACCGGCTGCGCGCGCTGCCCGACACGGTCGCCCGGATCGCGCACGCCATGCGGGAGGGCGCGGCCGTGGTCGCGTTTCCCGAGGGCAGCACCTGGTGCGGGCGGGCGCACGGCCGCTTCCACCGAGCCGTCTTCCAGGCCGCGCTGGACGCGGGCGTGCCCGTGCAGCCGGTCCGGCTGCGCTACCGGCAGGACGGGGGAGGGGCCGCGAGCACCGCGGCCGCGTTCGTCGGCGAGGACACCCTGCTCGCCTCCCTGTGGCGGGTCGCCCGCGCGCGGGGCCTGGTGGCCGAGGTGGACATCCGGCCGGTGATACCGCCCGGCGCCCAGCCCGACCGCCGGTCCCTCGCCCGTGCCGCCCAGCCGGTCCCCTCCGAGGCCGCCTGGACCCATGCCGTCCTGCTGGAGCCGCAGGCCGCCCCGGGTCAGGGCATGACCCGGGCCAGATAGGGAGCCGTGGCACTGCCCGCCGCCCGCGCCACCCGCTGCGGCGGCCCGGCCGCCACGATGCGCCCGCCCCGGTCGCCGCCGCCCGGCCCGAGGTCGATCACCCAGTCCGCCTCGGCGACCACGGTCATGTCGTGCTCGACCACGACCACCGTGTGCCCGGCGTCGACCAGCCCGTGCAGCCGGTCCATCAGCACCTCGACGTCGGCCGGGTGCAGACCGGTCGTCGGCTCGTCCAGCAGGTAGAGGGTGTGGGCGCGGCGGCCGCGCTGCAGTTCGCTCGCCAGCTTGATCCGCTGGGCCTCCCCGCCGGACAGCTCGGTGGCGGGCTGGCCCAGGCGCAGATAGCCGAGGCCCACGTCGAGCAGCGTGCCCAGGCTGCGAGCCGCCCCCGGGGTGTCCGCGAAGAACTCGGCCGCGTCCTCGACGGTGAGGTCCAGGACCTCGGCGATGTTCCGTCCCCGGTACGCCACCCGCAGGGTCTCGGGGTTGTAGCGGGCGCCCGCGCAGTCCGGGCAGGGCGCGTACGTGCTCGGCAGGAACAGCAGCTCGACGCTGACGAACCCCTCGCCCTGGCAGGTCTCGCAGCGTCCGCCCGCCACGTTGAAGGAGAACCGGCCCACGCCGTAACCGCGCTCCCGTGCCGCGTCGGTGGACGCGAACACCTTCCGTACGACGTCGAACAAGCCGGTGTAGGTGGCCAGGTTGGAGCGCGGGGTGCGCCCGATCGGCCGCTGGTCCACCCGGACCAGACGGCCGACCCCGGCCAGGTCCTGTGTCAGCTCGCCGATGAGAGTGGACTTCCCGGAGCCGGAGACACCGGTGACGGCGGTGAACGCGCTCAGCGGGAACTCGGCCGTCACCTCGCGCAGGTTGTGCCGGGTCACGGGACCCACCTTCAGCCAGCCGCGGGGCTCGCGGACCTCACGCGCCGGGCCCGGGGCCTCGTCGAAGAGGTAGCGGGCCGTGGCCGACTCCTCGACCGAGGCCAGCTCGGCCACCGGGCCGCTGTACAGCACCCGTCCGCCGTGCTCGCCCGCGCCGGGACCCACGTCCACGAGCCAGTCGGCGCCGCGCACCACCTCCAGGTGGTGTTCGACCACGAACACCGAGTTCCCGGCCGTCTTGAGCCGGTCCAGCACCGTGAGCAGGGCCTCGGTGTCCGCCGGGTGCAGTCCGGCCGACGGCTCGTCCAGCACGTACACCACGCCGAACAGGCCGGAGCGCAACTGGGTGGCGAGCCGCAGCCGTTGCAGCTCGCCCGCGGAGAGGGTGGGGGTGGACCGGTCCAGGCTGAGATAGCCGAGGCCCAGCTCGACCACCGGCGCGATCCGGGACTTCAGATCGTCGGTGAGGACCCGGGCGGCCTCGGTGCCGTCGTGGAGCAGTCCGGCCAGGTCGGTCAGGGGCAGGGCGGACAGCTCGGCGATGGTCCGGCCGCCGAAGGTCACCGCCAGCGCCTCGGCCCGCAGTCTGCTGCCCCCGCACACCGGGCAGGGCGCACTGGTCAGGAAGCGCTCCGCCTTCGCCCGCAGGGTCGGGGACTTGGTGTCGGAGAACGTCTTCATGACGTACCGGCGGGCGCTCATGTACGTGCCCTGGTACGGCCGTTGGATCCGGTCGGCGTCCCGGACCGGATGGACGGTGACGACCGGCTGCTCGTCCGTGAAGAGGATCCATTCCCGCTGCTCGGCGGGGAGTTCGCGCCAGGGCCGGCGCACGTCGTACCCGAGCGTGTCGAGGATGTCGCGCAGGTTCTTGCCCTGCCAGGCCCCGGGCCACGCGGCGATCGCGCCCTCGCGGACCGACAGCGAGGGGTCGGGGACCAGCAACTCCTCCGTGGTGCGGTGCACTTGGCCGAGACCATGGCATTCGGGGCAGGCACCCGCCGCCGTGTTCGCGGAGAACGCGTCCGAGTCGAGCCGCTCGGCGCCGGGCGGGTAGTCACCGGCGCGCGAGAACAGCATGCGCAGGGAGTTGGAGAGGTTGGTGACCGTGCCGACAGAGGAGCGGGAAGTGGGGGCCGAGCGCCGCTGCTGGAGGGAGACCGCCGGCGGCAGCCCGGTGATCTCACCGACCTTGGGTGCCCCGACCTGGTGGATCAGCCGGCGCGCGTACGGTGCGACCGACTCGAAGTAGCGTCGCTGCGCCTCGGCGTACACGGTGCCGAACGCCAGGGACGACTTTCCCGAGCCGGACACGCCGGTGAACACGGCCAGTACGTCCCGCGGGATGTCCACGTCGACGCCCTTGAGGTTGTGTTCGCGGGCACCGCGGACACGGATGTAGGGGTCGTACGGATCATGAGGGCTGTGCATCGGGGGAAACTCCGTACGGGCCTGCCGGGGCAGGGGGGTAGGGACAAACCCTGCGATTCTAGCCCGCCGGATCCCGGCAACGGAGGCGGAGGGGTGTCCCGCTCCCGGCTTCCGGGCTCGCCCTTCAGCTTCTGCTGGACGGTGTAGACCCGGTCCTGTCCAACATGGACACGGCTCGCATTCCGGCGGGCGGGGGCGCGGAGCAAGAGTGCGGCGCATGAGCTCGCCGTGGAGTCGCAAGTGCACAGATGTCACTTATGTGCGAATTTGAGGGGACGGACGCCTGTCGCCGCAGAAAGGCCTGCCCTCATGAGCACTCCCGGTTTCGGATTCGGACGCAGCCCGTTCGAGGAGTTCGACGAGCTGATGTCCCGGTTCTTCGGCAGCGGGGGGCCGGCCGCGTCCGCCCGCCGGCCGCAGCGCGTCGACATCGGCAGTCTGCTGTCCGAACGGGCCCGGGACCTGGTGGCCGAGGCCAGGGACATCGCCGCGATCGAGGGCAGCGAGGAACTCGACGCCCGGCACCTGCTGGCCGCCGCCACCCGCAACGACTCCACCCGGCGCCTGCTCACCGAGGCCGGTGCCGACCCCGACCGCATCCGCGAGCAGCTCGGCACCGGCGCGAACGGCGGCGAGAAGACCGAGCCGAACATCCTCACGCCGTCGGCCAAGCGCGCCCTGCTCGACGCGTACCAGATCTCCCGAGCCGAGGGCGACTCCTACATCGGCCCCGGTCACATCCTGCGCGCGCTCGCCGCGAACCCGGAGTCGGCGGCCGGGCAGGCGCTCGGCGACGGCGGCTGGGAGCCCGCCAGGCTGCCCACCGAGGGCGCTGCCGAGCGGAAGAAGCCCAGCACCACGCCGACCGTGGACGAGTACGGCCGCGACCTCACCGAGGACGCCCGTCAGGGCCGCCTCGACCCGGTGATCGGACGCGACGAGGAGGTCGAACAGACCATCGAAGTCCTCTCCCGGCGCAGCAAGAACAACCCCGTCCTCATCGGCGACCCCGGCGTCGGCAAGACGGCCGTGGTCGAGGGCATCGCCCAGCGCATCGTGGCCGGTGACGTGCCGAAGACCCTCGAAGGCAAACGGCTGGTCTCGCTGGACCTGGCCGGGATGGTGGCCGGCACCAAGTACCGGGGCGAGTTCGAGGAGCGGCTGAAGAAGCTGCTGGAAGAGGTCCGCGGGCACGCCGACGAACTGGTGCTGTTCCTCGACGAGCTGCACACCGTCGTCGGCGCCGGAGCCGGCGGCGAGGGCGCCATGGACGCGGGCAACATGCTCAAACCCGCTCTGGCCCGCGGCGAGTTGCACCTGATCGGCGCGACGACCGTGGACGAGTACCGCAGGCACATCGAGAAGGACGCCGCCCTGGAGCGCCGTTTCGCGCCCATCCTCGTCGGCGAGCCCAGCGTGGACGACACCATCGAGATCCTGCGCGGCCTGCGCGACCGGTACGAGGCCCACCATCAGGTCCGCATCACCGACGAGGCGGTCGTCGCCGCGGCCGAGCTGTCCGACCGGTACATCACCTCCCGCTTCCTGCCCGACAAGGCCATCGACCTGATGGACCAGGCCGCCGCCCGGGTCCGGCTGCGCGCCAGGACCCCCCTGGCCGACACCCGGGAGATCGAGGACCGCATCGCCGCCCTCAACCGGGAGAAGGACCAGGCGGTCGCCGACGAGGAGTACGAGCGCGCCAGGGACCTGCGCGACCGGATCAAGGAGGCCGAGGCCCAGCTGGCCGCCGCGGGCAAGGCGGAGGAACACGTCCCGAAGGTCACCGCCGAGGACATCGCCCAGGTCGTCTCCCGCACCACCGGCATCCCGGTCTCCCAGCTCACCGAGGAGGAGCGGGAACGGCTGATGAAGCTGGAGGAGCACCTGCACGAGCGGGTCGTCGGCCAGGACGAGGCGATCACCGCCGTCGCCCGCGCGGTGCGCCGCGCCCGCGCCGGCATGAGCGACCCCAACCGCCCCATCGGCAGCTTCCTCTTCCTCGGTCCGACCGGTGTCGGCAAGACCGAGCTGGCCCGCGCCCTCGCCGCCGCCCTCTTCGGTGACGAGAGCCGCATGACCCGCCTCGACATGAGCGAGTTCCAGGAACGGCACACGGTCTCCCGCCTGGTCGGGGCGCCTCCCGGCTACGTCGGCCACGAGGAGGCCGGCCAGCTCACCGAGGCGGTGCGCAGGCAGCCGTACACCGTGCTGCTGCTGGACGAGGTGGAGAAGGCCCACCCGGACGTCTTCAACACGCTGCTGCAGCTCCTGGACGACGGCCGGCTCACCGACTCCCAGGGCCGCACGGTCGACTTCAAGAACACCGTGGTCATCATGACGTCGAACATCGGCGCCGACCGCATCCTGGCCGCCGGCACCGAGGACTACGCCAAGGTCCGCGACGCCGTCATGCCCGCCCTCCAGCAGCACTTCCGGCCCGAGTTCCTCAACCGCATCGACGAGATCATCGTCTTCCGCGGCCTGGACCGCACCCAGCTGCGCCAGATCGTCGACCTGCTGCTGGAGCACACCCGGCGCCGGCTGCACGCCCAGGACGTCACGATGGAGGTCACCGACGCGGCCGCCGAACTCCTCTCGAACATCGGCTACCAGCCCGACTTCGGCGCCCGCCCGCTGCGCCGCACCATCCAGCGCGAGGTGGACGACCGCCTCGCCGACATGCTGCTGTCCGGGCAACTCGTAGCGGGTGACCGCGCCGTGGTGGACGCGGTGGACGGCTCCATCGTGATGCGCGCGGACAGGCCGGCCGACGTGCAGGGCTGAGCCGCTCAGCCGCGGGGTGCGATGAGGGCGGCGAGGCGCCGGTAGGAGTCCAGCAGCGCCGTACGGTCGTACGAGCTGGTCGTGACGAGGACCTCGTCCGCGCCCGTCTCCTTCAGCACCGTCTCCAGCTCGTGCGCGACCTGGTCCTCGGTGCCGGCGAGATGACCGGCGAGACCGGACTCGTAGAAGTCCCGCTCCTTCGCGGTCATCGCGCGGGCCTCGATCCCCTCGGCCGGCGCCAGGGGCGGGAAGGTGCCGTGGGTCCGCGCGTGCGCCATGGCCCAGGCCTCCGGGACCAGCAGCCGCCGCGCGGCCTCCGGGGTGCCGGCGACCGCGATCGTGCCCGAGATCACCACGTACGGCTCGGACGCCCACGGGGAGGGGCGGAACTGGGCGCGGTACCGGTCGACGCCGCGCAGCATCTTCTCGCGGCCCCGCAGGTCGCCGATGACCATCGGCAGGCCGGCGCGGGCCGCGATCCGCGCGCCCTCGCCCATGGCCAGCACGAACGGCGGCACCCGCAGGCCCTCCGCCGGCCGGGCGTGCACCCCGGTCGACGAGGTGCCCTCGAACCAGCCGAGCAGCTCGCCGAGTTGCGCCGCGAAGTCCTCGGCGTCGTCCTTGTCCCGCCCGAGGGCCTTGCGCACCCCGTCCGTGAAGCCCACGGAACGGCCGAGCCCCATGTCGACCCGGCCCGGGAAGAGCGACTCCAGCACGCCGAACTGCTCGGCCACGACCAGCGGTTGGTGGTTGGGCAGCATGACCCCGCCGGTGCCGACCCGGATCGTGCGGGTCGCCGCGGCCACGGCGGCGGCGAGCACGGTCGGCGCCGACCCGGCGACCCCGGGCACGCCGTGGTGCTCGGACACCCAGAAACGGTGGTAGCCGAGCGCCTCCGCCTCCCGCGCCAGCGCCACCGTGTCCCGCAGCGCCTCGCCTGGCGGGTGTCCCGCACGGGTGCGGGAACGGTCGAGGACGGAGAAGCGGGTCGCGGCGGTCACGGAACTCATACGAGGTTCAACACCCTGGAGCCCGCAGGATTCCTCACGGCGCGATGTTGTGGTTCGGACGGAACAGGTTGCCCGGCTCGTAGCGCCGCTTCGGCTCGACCGGACGGGGCGTGGGCTCGCCTTCCAGCGGGCGCGGCACTCACCGTCCCGACCGTGTCCGTGCGCCTCGTGGGGCCTCGATCATCTGCAGCTCCAGGGCGAGCGGCGGCTCGGCCAGCCCGGGCCCGCCCGTCCGGGCCCATTCGGCGACCTCGGCCGTGCAGTCGTCGTCCAGGGCGAAGCCGATCCACACGGGCCTGCCGCCCGCCCGCCGCCCCTCGGTGGAGGGGCGTACGACCACGACGTTCGCCTGGTCGCACGGCCCCAGGCAGTCGGTCGTGCGCACCGCGAAGCCGCCCTCGGCCGCGGCGGCCCGCAGCCGGTCCAGCTGACTGTCGTGGTCGGTACCGGGGTGCTTGACCGGGTCGCCGCAGCAGCAGCCCCGGCAGACGACGAGGGTGGGAACAGAGGGCACAGAAGGCATGGGACAAGCATGAGGCCCGCACCCCTGGGGAGTTGGCGCAGGGGTGGCTAGGCTGGCTCCGTGACAGACAGCAGTGCGCGCCCGGTTGCCGTGTTCGACCTGGACAACACCCTTGCCGACACCGCCCATCGGCAGCACTTCCTGGAGGACCGGCCGCGGAACTGGGCCGGGTTCTTCGCGGCCGCGCCCCAGGATCCGCCGCTCGCCGAGGGCGTGACGCTCGTCCTGGAGCAGGCCCGCGAGTGCGAGATCGTGTACCTCACGGGGCGGCCCGAACGGTGCCGGCGCGACACACTCGACTGGCTCGCCGGGCAGGGGCTGCCCGAAGGGCGCATCCACATGCGCAGCAACGCCGACCGCAGGCCGGCCCGGTTCACCAAGCTGGAGATCCTGCGTCGGCTCGCCCGCGACCGCGAGATACGGTTCCTCGTCGACGACGACGAACTTGTCTGCGACGACGCCGAGCGCGCCGGATTCGCCGTCGTACGGGCCCGCTGGGCCGCGAAGTCCGCCGCGCTGGAGGACGCCCAGGAGCGCGAGGGGCGGACCTGAAGTCTTCTACTCGCCGTCCTCGAGGCGGAAGCCCACCTTCAGGCAGACCTGCCAGTGCTCGATCTGCCCGTTGTCGAGCTGGCCGCGGATCTGCGTCACCTCGAACCAGTCCAGGTTGCGCAGGGTCTGGTGGGCGCGCGCGATTCCGTTGCGGATGGCCTGGTCGACGCCCTCGTGCGAGCTGCCGACGATCTCGGTGAGCCGGTAGGTGTGGTTCGTCATCAGGGTGCTCCTCTCCGCTGTTCCGCCGTGACGGGTGTGTCACGCGTCACTCCACGGTGCCGTATGCGGGGGCGGAGCGCGAGGCGTCGCGGCCGTACCCCCGGTAGCCCTTGACCGCCGCATTGGTCCATACCAAAATCCAGACACCCGTACGAGCCCTGGCTCGTCCCCCCATGTCGGGCCCCTTCCCCTGTCCGTCAGACAGAACAGGACCCCTCGTGAGACGTCGTCTGCTCGCCCTCCTCTGCGTCACCGGCTCCCTCGTCAGCGGCTGCGGTCTCCTCCCGGGTGGCCAGGACCGGCACACCGTCACCGTGTGGCTGATGAAGGGCAGTGCCTCGAAGGAGTTCCTGCGGCGCTTCACCGAGGACTTCGAGCGCACCCACAAGGATCTGCGGCTCGACATCCGCATCCAGGAGTGGACCGGCATCGTGGAGAAGGTCCAGAAGGCGCTCAAGAGCGACGCGAAAGACGGCCCCGACGTCATCGAGGCGGGCAACACCCAGGTCCCGCAGTACGTCGACGACGGCCGGCTCGCCGACCTGACCCTGGAATCGATGCGCGACTGGGGCAAGGAGCACTGGCTGCCCGGCCTCGCCGAGCCCGGCAAGGACGGCAACAAGCAGTACGGCGTGCCCTGGTACGCGGCCAACCGGGTCGTCATCTACCGCAAGGACCTCTTCGCACAGGCCGGCATCACCGCCCCGCCGAAGACCCGCGACGAGTGGCTCGCCGACACCCGCAAGCTCGACTCCGGCGGCAATCAGGGCATCTACCTGGCCGGACAGGACTGGTACACCCTCTCCGGCTTCATCTGGGACGAGGGCGGCGAGCTGGCCGAGCAGAAGGACTACGAGTGGCGCGGCACCCTGGACACCCCGCCGGCCCTGCGCGGCATGGACTTCTACCGGCGGCTCCAGGCGCTCGGCGAAGGACCCAAGGACGCGGACGAGGAACACCCGTCCCAGGCCGGGGTGTTCGCGGGCGGCAAGGTCGCGCAGATCGTCGCCGTACCCGGGCTCGCCCAGTCCGTCGTGCAGCAGAACCCCGGACTCAAGGACGAGCTCGGCTTCTTCCCGGTGCCCGGCAGGACCGCCGCCAGGCCCGGCACGGTCTTCACCGGCGGCTCCGACCTCGTCGTCCCGCAGAACACCGACGACCAGTTCGCCGCGACCGCCGTCGTCGGGGCGCTCACCGGCGCCAAGTGGGACACCGAACTCGCCCGCACCATGAACTACGTGCCCAACAAGACGACCCTGGCGGGCGCGGTCGCGGGGGAGGAGGGGGTCGCCGCCATGGCGGCGGGCGCCGCGCACGGCCGGGCGACCCCCAACAGCCCGCAGTGGGCCGCGGTCGAGGCCGACAACCCGATCAAGGGCTACATGACCAAGGTCCTCGGCGGCGCCGCCCCGGCGACCGAGGCGCGCCGGGCCAGCCGGAAGATCACCGAAGCCCTCACTGTGAACCTGGGCTGACCCGACTCACCGCGCCACGCTGAGCGACAGCGCGAAACGGCCCTTGGCGTCCGTCCACCAGTGGGTCAACTCCAGCCCGGCCGCGTCGAGTTCTGCGGTCACCCCTTCCTTGCGGAACTTCGCCGACACCTCGGTGCGCAGCTCCTCGCCCGCCGCGAAGTCCACGGCGAGGTCCAGCGCGGGCACCTTCACGGTCTGCGCGGTGCGCGAGCGCAGCCGCATCTCGATCCACTCCTGCTCGGTGTCCCACAGCGCCACATGGCCGAAGGCGTCCGGGTCGAAGTCGGCGCCCAGCTCCCGGTTCATGACGGCCAGGACGTTCTTGTTGAACGCGGCCGTCACCCCGGCCGCGTCGTCGTACGCCCGGACCAGCACCCGTTCGTCCTTGACCAGGTCCGTGCCGAGCAGCAGTCCGTCGCCCGGTGCGAGCAGGGCGCGCACCGAGGCCAGGAACTTCGCCCGTTCGGCGGGCAGCAGGTTGCCGATCGTGCCGCCGAGGAACGCCAGCAGCCGGGGTCCGGGCGTCTCGGGCAGCGTCAGCGGGGCGGTGAAGTCGGCGACCAGCGCGTGCACGTCGAGTCCGGGACGCTCCTCGATGAGCGCCTGCCCGGCCTGGGTGAGGGCGCTCTCGCTGACGTCGACGGGGACGTACGCGGCCAGCGAGGTGAGCGCGTCGATCAGATGGCGGGTCTTCTCCGAGGAGCCGGAGCCCAGCTCGACCAGGGTGCGCGCGCCGCTCGCGGCGGCTATCTCGCCGGACCGGGCGACGAGGATCTCGCGCTCGGCCCGCGTCGGGTAGTACTCGGGCAGTTCCGTGATCTGCTCGAACAGCTCGCTGCCCCGGGCGTCGTAGAACCACTTGGGCGGCAGTGTCTTGGGGTTGACGGTGAGGCCGGCGAGGACGTCCGCGCGCAGGGCGGCGTCCGTCGCGTCCTCGGGGAGAGTGCGGGTGACGCGCAGGGGACTCACGTACAGGGCTCCTTCGGTGATGGGGCTGCCCCCGCTCGAGCGGAGTCGGGAGTGGGGCAGGACGCCGGGTCCTCGATCGGGGCGAGCAGCACGCCGGCGCGGCTCGCCGTGAGCACGGTGCGGTCGGGGACCTCCTGCCAGAGCGGGTCGTCGTCATACGGTTCGGAGGCGACGACCGTGCCGGTGCCGGGCTCCGTGCGGTACCAGAGGCTGTCGCCCCAGGCGGTGGCGGTGATGGTGGTGCCGTCGGTGAGCAGCAGGTTCAGCCGGGAGGCGGGGGCCGCCTCGGCCAGCTCGCGAACCGTTGCACCGAGGGCGTCGACGGGATCGTCACCGAGCCGCAGCCGGTGCAGCACCAGCGCCCAGACGAACGCCGAGTCGGTGCGCGCCTCCAGCGACAGCAACTCGACCGGGGGCAGGGCGGACACCAGCGGTGCCGCCGAATCCGGCCAGCCCGCGATCGCGCCGTTGTGGCTGAACAGCCACCGGTCGGCGGCGAAGGGTGCCGCCGCGGCCTCGGCGTCCGCGCCCGCCCGGGTCGCGTCGCGTGCGGCCGCGAGCAGGGCACCGGCGCGCACGACCCGCGCCAGGTCGGTGAAGGAAAGGTCCGCCCAGATCGGCCCCGACCGCCGGTAGCGGGCCGGGACCGGATCGCCCGGGGCGTACCAACCCACACCGAAACCATCGGCGTTGACCGTCCCGTACCGCTGCCGCCGGGGCGCCCACGACTGCCGGAACAGGCTGTGCGGGGGCTGCACGAGGACCCGGCCGAGCGGCTCCTCGGGTCCCAGGTAGGCCAGATGACGGCACATCAGAGGGCCTCCGAGCGGGCGGTGCGGAACCCGGAGAAGATCTGCCGCCGGATCGGGTAGTCCCAGTTGCGGAACGTACCCCGGCAGGCCACCGGGTCCACGGCGAAAGAGCCGCCGCGCAGCACCTTGTGGTCGGAGCCGAAGAACACCTCCGAGTACTCCTTGTACGGGAACGCCTGGAAGCCCGGGTACGCCAGGAAGTCGCTCGCCGTCCACTCCCACACGTCCCCGATCAACTGCCGCACGCCGAGCGGGGACTCGCCGGCCGGGTAGCTGCCGGCGGGGGCGGGCCGGAGATGCCGCTGGCCCAGGTTGGCGTGCTCGGGTGCCGGGTCGGCGTCGCCCCACGGGTAGCGGGTGGAGCGGCCGGTGGCCGGGTCGTACCGGGCGGCCTTCTCCCACTCGGCCTCGGTGGGCAGCCTGCGCCCGGCCCAGCGGGCGTAGGCGTCCGCCTCGTACCAGCACACGTGCAGCACCGGCTCGTCGGGCGGCACGACCTCGGTGATCCCGAAGCGGCGCCTGAGCCACTGGCCGCCGTCGCGGCGCCAGAACAGCGGGGCGGTCAGGGAATGCTGCCGGATGTGTGCCCAGCCCTCGGGCGTCCACCAGCGTTCGGTGTCGTAACCGCCGTCCTCGATGAACGCCCGGTACGCCGCGTTCGTCACCGGGGTCGTGTCGATCCAGTACGGCGCCAGGTCCACCGGATGCGCCGGGCGTTCGTTGTCCAGCGCCCACGGCTCGGTGGAGGTGCCCATGGTGAACGGGCCGCCGGGGACGAGGACTTCCGCCGGGCCCGTGAACAGCGGGGCCGGTTCGGGTTCGGGGGCGGTCAGGGCCTGCGGGCCCTTGCGGAGCTGATGGGTGATCAGCATGGTCTCGTCGTGCTGCTGTTCGTGCTGCGCGATCATCCCGAAGGCGAACCCGGCCTCGGTCAGCCGGCTGCCGTGGAAGTCCGCGGCCCCCAGCAGGTCCAGGGCCCGGCCGCGCACCTCGGCCGCGTAACTCCGGGCCTCGGCGGGCGGCAGCAGCGGCAGCGAGGGCCGCTCGGAGCGCGGGTGCTCGAAGGCGTCGTACAGGCCGTCGATCTCCGGCCGCATCGCCTCCCGGCCGCCGACCGCCCGCACCAGCCACAGCTCCTCCTGGTTGCCGATGTGGGCGAGGTCCCACACCAGCGGCGACATCAGCGGGGAATGCTGCGCGGTGAGGTCGGGGTCCTCGACGCAGCTGGTCAGCAGTGTGGTGCGGGCGCGGGCGGTGGTGAGCGAGGCGAGCGCCCGCTCGCGCAGCGCCTCGGTGTCGGGCTCGGCGTCCGTGACCTCGGTCTCCGGGGCGGTCATGTGCGGATGTCCTTCCTCCCGTGGGCACGACGGTCCGTGTCGCGCAGGCGGTCCAGCAGGTCGTCGGCCGGGCAGCGGCCCCGGGCGACGTAGCGGTGCAGATACGCCGCCACGGCGTCCATGACCGCGGGTGTGGCGCCGAGCCGGGGCAGGGCCTCGAGCGCCGCCGCGAAACAGGCGACGGCGGCCTCGCGCAGCTCGGGGTCGGCGAGCCCGTGCCGGGCCGCGTCGATCCACAGCGGATTGTGCGGGGCCGGCAGGTTCAGCGTGCGCTCCGCCAGGGGTTTCACCGCCTGGTGCGCGGACTCGGTGGCCTCCGGGTCGTCGAACAGCGCCGCCGTCACCGCGAGCGGCACGATCCAGCCGTCCTCGCCGGGCTGCGCGTCGATCATGCGCAGCTCCAGGTGGCCGCGCGGCCGGACGGGCGGGAACAGGGTGGTGAGGTGGTAGTCGAGATCCGCCCGGGTGGGCGGCCGGGGTGTTTGCGAGCGGGTCCACTCGCGGAAGGTCAGGCCCTCGGGCACCTCCCACGGGCCGCCCTCGCGGCGGACGCACATCACCGGGGCGTCCAGCACATGCCGGGCCCAGGCGTCCCGCGGCTCCCCGTCCGGCGAGGGCCCGCCCGCCCGGCCGGCGACGCCGATCTCCATCCACAGCAGCTGCCGGGTGGACAGCCAGCCCGTGGGCTGCCGGCCGATCAGCGGGGAGTTCGCGAACGCGGCCACCAGCACCGCGCCCAGCAGGTGCGCCAGCTGCCAGCGCCGCTCGTGCCCGAGCAGCCCGGGCTCCTCGTAGCCGGCGTCCACACACACCTGGACGGAGGCCGAGGTGCACATCATGTGCCGGCCGGCCGTGCCGGTGCGGTCGAGGCAGGCCTCCATGGCGTCGTAGCGCGGTTCGTGCAGGAACCGGCGGGGTGGGTGCCAGGGGTCGTGGCCGACGCCGACGAGTCCCAGGCCGGCCTCGGCGAGGACCGCGCGGACCGTGTCCAGGTCGGCCGAGACGGTGTCCACGCACTCCGTCAGGGAGGTGGCGGGCGGTGAGCTCAGCTCCAGCTGGCCGCCGGGTTCGATCGTCAGCGGCGACTTCAGGGGCACGGCCCGCAGGGTGGCGTAGGCCCCTTCGAGCCGCTCGGGTGTCACCGGGAGCTGCGGCTGCCGCAGCTCGTGGACGAGCCATTCCACTTCGACCCCGAGCGTGCGGGGCGGGCCCGTCTTGAAACAGATGCCGCGGACGAGAGCCTCGACCTCGGCCTCGGTGACCGCTGTGCGGTGCTCCTTACAGTCGCCGCCATCGGTTATTGAGTCGGACATGTCGGGATCCTCCTGAGATTCCACCATGTCACCGGCCCGGCGTTCGGTGAGCCGGGCAGGCACTCGTTCCACCCAAGACCCTCGGAACGATTCGCACAAGGGTGCCCATCGGGGCGTTCCGGATCGGTAATCTCCGTTTTCTTGGGCGTTTCCAGGCCGTTCCGGGGCCCGGAAACTCCGTTGCACCGCATCACCAGCATCACCCAGGATGCGTGCATGAGCACGACGGGGGAGGCTGCGCGGGCCGCGGTCATGGCGCCCACGGGGGTGGCGCCGTGAGCGCGCGCCTGCGCGCCATCGCCACGGAGACCGAGCAGATCGTGGCGTCAGGGATGTACCGCCTGCCGGACGGCCGGGAGGTGTCCCTCGTGGCGGCGATCGAGGCCGCCCGGGCGGGCACGCGGCTGTACGGTCCCGGGCCGGTGCCGGTGTCCGCGACGGCGGATGCGGAGACGTCTTTCCAGGTCACGGGCGAGAGCAGCATGGAAGCCGCCCGTCGGCTCGCCGACGCCCCGGTCGCGGTCCTGAACTTCGCCTCGGCCCGCAATCCCGGCGGCGGCTATCTGAACGGCGCCCAGGCCCAGGAGGAGGCCCTGTGTCGCGCCTCCGCGCTGTACACCTGCCTGCTCCAGGCCCGGGAGTTCTACGACCACCACCGAGCCCACCGCGACCCGTTCTACACGGACCGGGTGATCCACACCCCCGCCGTGCCGGTGTTCCGCGACGACCAGGGCCGCCTGCTGCCGGAGCCGTACCTCGCGGCCTTCCTGACCGCCGCCGCCCCCAACGCGGGCGTCGTACGGCGTACGGCACCGGAGCGTGCCGGTGAACTGCCGGCCGCCCTGGCCCGGCGGGCCGAGCGGGTCCTGGAGACCGCCGCCGCGCACGGCTACCGGAGGCTGGTGCTGGGCGCCTGGGGGTGCGGTGTCTTCCAGAACGACCCGGCGCAGGTCGCGGGCACCTTCCGCACGCTCCTCGGGCCCGGCGGCAGATTCGCTCGGGCATTCGAACAGGTGGTGTTCGGCGTCCTGGACCGTACGCCGGGAGCGACGGTCCGGGAGGCCTTCGTACGGGCGTTTCCGCAGCGCCTGGCGCAGCCCTAGGGGATGTCAGGTCCAGCCGTACCGCTCGTGGAGCCGCTGGCGGACCAGGTTGAACCGCATCCGGTCGAGCGCGCACGCCTCCCGGCGCATCCCTTCCTCGTGCAGCCGCAGCACACGGTCCACGTCCACCCACGAGTCACGGCCGGACCGGTCCCACGGCCCGCTGCCTATGGCCACCCACTCCCGGTCGCCGTCATGCCGCTTGCTGGACAGTTGGACAGCGAGGAACGTTCCCGCTGCCTCCCGGGCCACGACCAGCACCGGGCGGTCCTTGCCCCGGCCGTCGTTCTCCTCGAACGGCACCCAGGTCCACACGATCTCGCCCGGGTCGGGGTCGCCGTCATGGGCGGGGGAGTACTCGGTCCGCACCTTGCCGACCTCGCGCGGGTCGGCCTCCATGGTGGCGGAGGGGCCGTGGCGGCCGGGGATGTCTTCGTCGGTAAAGGCAGTCACGGGGGCACCCTAGGGCGTACGCCGAGGAGTTGGGCAACCGCCCTCCGCTCGCGGTCCGTGACCGTCACCGGCCGGAGCTCTCACGTCGACGTGGGCGGCACGGGCCCCGGGTCGCCGGTCTCCTTCGGGATGGTCCGCCAGGTCCGGGCCGTCGGCACCCCGCGCCGGTGCAGACCCAGCAGGGCCGGGCGGGTGCGAGCCCACAGTTCGCGGATGATCTGCCCCTGGATGTCGGCCAGTTCGAGCGCCACCCGCACCCTGCCGGCATCGGCCGTCTGCGGCAGGACCGCGCGGAGGCGCTCCTTGCGCAGATCGGACGGCGGGTGGGAGCCCAGTTGACGGGCGTGCTCGTCGCCCGTCTGGAGCAGGGCGACGGCACGGTCCATCACGTCCAGGGCGTCGAAGAACAGACTGACGCCCAGGAACCCCACCCACAGGTCGCGGTTGTCGTGCTCGATCCCCGCGTTGAGGGACAGGACCATGCCGATCAGGTCGGCGTCGAACTCCTGCCGCCACGAGTACGCCAGCACCTCGGCCTCCTCGACCGGCAGGACGCCCTTGCGCCGGACCGCGGAGTCCAGGTGGCCGCTGATGATGTGGGCGTACTCGTGGCCCATGACGAAGTACTCGAGGGAGTCACGCAGCATCCCGGCGAGGTTGAACGGGCCCGGCGGCAGCAGGTGGTGGCCGGCGTCGCCGACCCGGCCCGTGACGGCGTAGGCCACGACGATGTCCGTGAAGCGCTCGGCGACCTCCGGCACGGTCTCGATCCGCTCGACCGCGGCGGGCAGGTTCCACCGGACGTCGATCCGGCCCTCGGCGTCGGCCGGTCCGTGGGGGAAGGCCCAGGCGACCGCCTTGCTGAGTTTGGAGGCGAAGAGCGGCATCTGGTCCTCGACGAGCACCAAGTGGGCACCGTGGCGGCCGGGCACGCGCATGCTCACCGCGTTGAGCTGCCCGGTCCGCAGATGGCCGATGAGCGGGCGCACGGCTGCGAGGTCCAGGCCGTCGCCCTGTATCCGGTCCTTGGCCGTCCGCTCGATGTGGTCCTGCATCCCCGCGAACATCTCGGCGAACACGTCGTCCTGGTTCCGCAGGTTGCGGGCGGCCTCCTGCTCCACCAGCGCCCGTACGTGAGGGTCCTCTCCCTGCTCGGCGTCGAAGCTGTCACGCAGGAGCCGTTCCGTCAGATCCCGCACGGCGGCCCCGGTTCCCGGCGGCCGGCCGGACGTGCCCTGTTCGGCCTGTGCCTGCGCCCTGAGCAGGGCGAGGAAGTCCTGTGCCTCCTGCTGCCGCCCCCGCTCCGTCTCCCCGCTCATGCCTCACCGCCCGGCGTCGGTCGCCCGGCCGCGGGCCGGACCTCCACGTCGGCGCCGAACGTCGCCGAGACGGTCGCCGTGATCTGCCCGGTGCCGCTCCCGCCGGCGGAGAGGAGGTTCGGCAGGGCGGAGATCACCTTGCCGAACATGCCGTCCGGTTCCTTGACCTCCACGGTCACCGAGCCGTCGGCCGCGAGGACGACCACCGTTCCGTAGACGACGTCCGGGGTGCGGTAGACCGCCCGTGGCGCGCCCGGTCTGAGGTCGATCACCTGGCCGCCCTTGCGCTGTTCCAGGGCGTGTTGCAGGGCGCCGACGGCGGTCGCCGCGCCCATCAGGACCAGAGTGGCGGTGGTGACGGGTTCGATGCCGCGCCGCGGGACCTCCTGCAGCTCGACGCCGTGGGCGGCCGCCAGCTCACGTGCGGCGGGCAGGTCCGCGGGGTCGAGAACGACGAGGGCCTGCGTCTGAGCCGACTCGGCCACCTGAACTCCCCTTTGTCCGACGGTTTTTCACGCCAGAAGCATGCCATCCCGGTGCGCCCGGTCAGTGCAGCGCGTCAGAGAGGCGGACGAAGTCATGGCCCGCCGCCTGGAGACGGGGGACGGCCGCGGTGATGCCTCGGGCGGTGCCGCTCTCGGGGTGGTTCATGTGGCAGATGACGATCGAACCGGCCCGGGCGGAGGAGACGGTGGTGCGGACCTGCTCGGGAGTGAAGGTGGCGCCGCCGTCGCCGTTCACGGAGAAGCTGATGAAGCGCTCCCCGAGGTCGCCGACGATCCGTGCCGCGACGTCGTCGCAGTACGCCGTGCCGGAGCGGAAGAAGCGCGGTGGGGTACCCAGCAGGTGGGTGAGCTTGGCGCGGTTGCCGGCGATCTCGTCGTACACCTCGCCGGCGCCGCGGGTGCCGGGGATGCCGTAGGCGGAGCGTCCGGTGACGGACAGCGGGCGGTGCCGGGTGCCGTGGTTGGCGATCTCGAACAGCGGCTCGGCGGCCAGCCGGCGGAAGGCGGCCGGGTTGGCGTCGATCCAGCGGGAGTTGATGAAGAGGGTCGCCGGTATCTCCCGCCCGCGGAGGAAGTCGATCAGAGCCCGGTCGTAGCCACTGCCGCCCGGGCCGCCGCAGGCGTCGAAGGTCAGCGCGACCGCCCGTTTCGTGGTCGGCAGCGCGTGTGTCACTCCGGGCGCGTCGAACCCCCAGGTGTGCGGCACGGAGTGTCCGTAGCGGGCGACGATCTCGGCGCGGGTGACGGTGGGCGCGGTGGCGGGTGCCGTGGCCGAGGGGGCGGCGGGGGTGCGGGTGGCGGTCGCCGAGGGTGTGGGCGGCGTGGGCGCACCCAGGCTGGTCGAGCTCTTCGGGCCCGCGCAGCCGGCGAGCACACTGCCCGTCAAGCCGGCCAGCACCGCACGACGACTGGCAGTCATCCACGCCCCCACCTGGTCGAAGTTCCTCCACCGGGGCCGGCCGACGCCCGTCCCGGAAACCGTACGTGGTGGCGGTGCCGCAACCGGAAAGGGGGCGGTAAGGGTTCGGTTGGGGTTGCCCCAGACGTCGCCCCGGACGTCGCCCCGGACATCGCCCCAGACATCGCCTTCAGCGGACGGGTGCCCCAGGACAGCCCGCCGGGGCCCTCGAGACCGAGAGCCCCGGAACGGATTGCTGGATCGGTGTTCAGTCCTCGTCCTGCTCCACCGGCACCTTCTGCGCCGGCGGTGCCGCGTGCCCGTTGAGGGACGGTGCGGTGCCGTTCTGCGCCTGCCCGTTCTGGTTCATCGAGGAGAGGAGCTGACGGGCGAGCCCGAGGCCCGTGCCGCCCATGGTGAGTGCCTTGGCGAACAACTCGGCCATGCCGTCGGCGCCGTTGAGCAGCACCATGTTGTCCACGTTGCCGAAGGCGGACGCGCCGGCCTGGACGATCTCCGGCCAGTTCTGGGCGAGTTGCTGGGCGACGACCGCCTCCTGGTTCTCGGCGAGGGCGGCGGCCCGGGCCTTGATGGCCTCCGCCTCCGCGAGACCCTTGGCCCGGGTCGCCTCGGCGTCGGCCAGACCCCTGGCCTGCGCGGCCGCGGCCTCCGCCTCGCCGGTGGCCCGGGTCGCCGCGGCCGTGGCCGCACCCCGGGTCTGGGTGGCCTCCGCCTCGGCGCCCGCGGCCGTCTTGACCCGGGTCGCCTCGGCCGCGGCCGCCAGTTCCGTCTCCTTCGCCTTGGCCTGGGCCGCCGAGATCCGCGCGTCACGCTCGGCCTCGGCCAGCGTGCGCTTCTCGTAGGCCTTGGCGTCGGCCGGCTTGCGGACGTCCGCCTGGAGCTGCTGTTCCCGCCGGTGCGCCTCCAGCTCGGCGACCCGCGTCTCCTGGACCACGACCTCCTGCCGGGCGCCCGCGTCGGCGAGCGGACCGGCCTGACGGGCGCGCGCCGCCGCCTTGTCCCGCTCGGCCTGGTAGCCCGCCTGCAGGATCTCGCTGTCCCGGGTGGCCTCCGCCATCCGGGCGAACGACTGCTGCTCGGCCTCGGTGGCGAGACGATTCGACTCCGCCTGCGCGATGCGCGCGTCCCGCTGGACGGCGGCGGCGTGCGGGGCGGCCAGGTTCTGGATGTACCCCGTCGGGTCCTCGATCTCGTGGATCTGCAGCGAGTCGACGATCAGACCGAGCTTCTCCATCTCCGTACCGCAGGCCGCCCGGGTCTGTCCGGTCAGCTTCTCCCGGTCGCGGATCATGTCCTCGACCGTCAACCCGCCCACGATGGACCGGAGATGACCGGCGAAGACGTTGTGCACCCGCTCCGACATCATCCGCTGCTGGTCCAGGAAACGGCGGGCCGCGTTGGCGATCGACACGAAGTCGTCGCCCACCTTGAAGATGACCACCCCCCGCACCTTCAGCGGAATGCCCTGGTGCGTCACGCAGTCCACGTGCAGCTCGGTCTCGTTCAGGTCCAGAGAGAGTTTGCGCACCGCCTGCACCCCGGGCAGCACCAGCGTGCCGCGCCCGGTGACGATGCGGAAGCCCATGCCCTCCTCGAGGCCCTCGGTGCGGTGCTTGGACCCGGAGATGATGAGCGCCTCGTTCGGTTCGGCGACCCGCCACATCATCTTGAACAGACCGATCAGAACGAGGACGGCAACGACGACCGTCCCCGCAACGACGCCGACAACCATCGGCATTCGCCCCCTTTGCATGGTGCCCTTTCGGCACCGAACGAAGGGAGTGTGCGCCTGCGGGGACACACCGAGAAGACGCTGGCGGATCCTTGTTGCAATCTTGACGCACACGCCCCTCACCTGGGGCGGAGTCCGCTCAACTGTCGTATGCGGCAGTGACGTAGACCGTCCTCGGCGGCAGGTACTCCACCACCATCACCACCGTGCCGCGCTCGATCCGGCCGGTGCCGTCGGCCGCGTAGGCGAGGAAGTGCTCCGCACCGCCGCGCACCCGGACGATCACCTCGCCGACCAGCCCCGGCCCGATCGTCCCCGTCACCCGTCCCACGAGCCCGACCATCGACGCATCGTCCATGGTCACAGGGTACGGGCGGAGGGCGTTCATGCCGCCGTGCCGTCGGCGTCCGCCTTCTGCGGCGGCCATCGCTCGTGCCAGCGCAGCTCCGCCTCCAACTGGGCGGCCAGGGAGACCAGCAGGGGTTCGCTGTTGGCCGGACCGAGCAGTTGGGCGCCCACCGGCAGGGCACCGACGAACCCGGCGGGTACGTTCACGCCGGGCCAGCCGAGGACGTTCCAGGGCCAGGCATACGGGCAGGCTGCGATCATCGCGCGGTCCGTGGCGAGCCCGCCGAGCCGGTACAGGGCGCCGATCGCGGGCGGGGGAGCGGCCGTCGTCGGGGCCAGGACGACGTCGTACGACCCGAAGAACGCGCCGATCCGCCGGTGCAGGACCGCCTCGGCGCGCCGGGCCGCCCGCAGCGGGGCCCCGCCGAGCAGCCGGCCGAGCCGGGCCGCGTCCCGGGTGCGCGGGTCGAGCAGGGCGGGGTCGGGGGTCTCGCGGACGTGGTCGGCGATGCCGGCGGTGGCGCGGGGCACGAAGGTCAGCCCGATCTGGCCGTAGGGCGGGTCGGCCTCCTCGACGGTGTGCCCCAACGTGCTGAGTTTCTCGGCGAGTTCGAGGATCCGAGCCCGGACCTCCGGGCGCAGCCGCGCGGGTACCGCCGTGAATGGCGGCTTCAGCGACAGGGCGATGCGCAGCCGGCCGGGGTCGCGGCCGACCGCGTCCGACACCGTGAGCGCGGGCGGCCGGTGCGGGTCCCGGTCGTGGTTGCCGCTCGCCGCGTCCAGCAGCAGGGCCGCGTCGGCGACCGTTCGGGCCAGGGTGCCGTTGACGGTGATGCCGTGGAAGGCCTCGCCGCGCGGCCAGGTCGAGATGCGGCCGCGCTGCGGCTTGATGCCGATCAGATGGGTCCAGGAGGCCGGGATCCGCACCGATCCGGCGCCGTCCGAGCCGAGCGCGGCCGGGACCAGCCCGGCGGCGACCGCCGCGGCAGAGCCGCCCGACGAACCGCCGGGTGTGTGGCCGGTGTGCCAGGGATTGCGGGTCTCCCCGAACGCCGGGCCCTCCGTGAACGGCCACTGCCCCAGCTCGCAGGTGTTCGTCTTGCCGACGATCACCGCTCCGGCCGCCCGCAGCCGGCGTACCGCCTCCCCGTCCCGGGCGACCGGCGGAAAGTCGCCGGGGCAGCCGAACGCGGTCGGCTCGCCGGCCACGTCCATGTCGTCCTTCACCGCGACCGGCACCCCGAGCAGCGGGCGCCGCGCTCCGGCGGCCAACTCCCGGTCGGCGGCGTCCGCTTCGGCGAGCGCGACCTCGGTGCGTACGATCCGGAAGGCGTTCAGGGTCGGCTGGGTGGCCTCGATCCGGGCCAGCGCCCGCTCCACCAGGGCGCGGGAGCTCACCACCCCTTCGGCGAGCGCACGGGCGGACTCCGCAAGGCCTGCGGCACGGTCGGGCGTCATTGCGGGAGCACCTCCGGGAGCCTCCTGACACGATGTCTACTGAACGGTAACCGCAGAGCGGCCGGTGCCGTACAGGTTTCGCACAGGTGGCATCGAGTCAAGTTCAAAGCATTGACGTGAACCTGCCCGCATCTTAGTTTCTGGGAGATTTATCGAACCGTTGTCGAAATATCGTACGCACGAGTTCAGGAGAGCCGCCCGTGAGTACGGCCCCCACCCCGTCCCGCCGCACCCTGCTGCGCGCTGTGGCCGCCCTGCCCGCCGCCGCGGTCCTCCTGGGCGAGACACCCGGCCTGCTCGGCAGGCACTGGCCGCCGCGCCCCCGAACGCACGGACGAGCGCTGGCTAGGATGAGTCATGAAACCGAACTCCATGCATTCTGAAACGAATTGGAGCCTCGGGCGCGCGGCGGCTCTGGCTTCCTTGCTGAGTGCGGCGGCCCTCGGATGGACTGCGGTCGCACTGAGCGTGCACACGACCGGCTCGAGCGCACCGGAACCCGGCGGCGTGACCGATGCCGATCTGGCCCGGCTGGGCGCTGCCGTGATGGCCGGCATCGCGGCGGTGGCCGCCGGACTGTGGTGGCGCCACTGGGCGACCGTACGTCGGCCGATGACCGGCGGGGGCTGGGCTCGGGGCGCGTTCGCCGTCTCCGCCGTCCATTCGATCTTCGTCCTGCCGGTGATCGGGCTCGCCTCCTGGGAGTGGAGTGCCCCTGCGATCCTGTTCACGTGCGCGGTGATCGCCGGCGGTGTGCGGGAGGCCGCCCGGGTGAGCGCGCCGGCTACCGGGGCCGTCGCTTCGGGGTGAGGACGTCGCGCGGGGCCGGCACCGGTTCGGTCCCGGCGCGTCGGCCGGATCGGAGCGTTGTTGAACCCGGCGACCACGGCGGCGCGGACGGCACGCATGGGGCGGCCGACGCCGGCACCCGGTGCGCGACGAAGGAGGAGGCCGCGGCCCGTGCGGGGGCCTCCGGAAGGTGCACGCCCTCAGCCGGGCCTGAGGTGTGCCTCTTCGGTCATCTGCGGGTTGACGGACCGGATCGGGATCCGTCAGGCAACCGGTGCGCGGTCAGGGCCCTCCTACCTGTCGAGTGAGCCGACCCCAGGACAGGTGCCGCCCTGCGTGCCGTGTCCCGACCGCCCCACGCGCCGACAGGAGCCCTCGTTTGGACCGCACCGAGCCCCTGCCCTCCGCAGGCCCGTCCCGCCGTGGATTCATGGTGTACACGGTGGCCGCGGCCACCTTGACGGTCGCCGCCCCGCTCGCCTGCACCCCCTCGCGCGCGGAAGGCGCCGAGCCCGACCGGGCCGACGCCGGCTCCCACGTCCTGGTGACCGGTACCGACGAGGAGATGCTGGTCCTGGAGGTCACGGAGGCCAATCACGTCGTCGTGCGGCTGCCCCGGGCCGAGGTCGGCCAGGGCATCACCACCGCTGTCGCCATGATGATCGCCGAGGAGCTGGACGCCCGCCTCGCCGATGTGCGCATCCCGCTGGCCGACGCCCGCACCAAGGGCAACCAGTACACCGGCGGTTCCAGTTCGGTGAGTTCGCTGTACGGCCCGGCCCGGCAGCTCGCCGCCACCGCCCGGGCCAAGCTGGTGACCGCCGCCGCGCGCCGCTGGCACCTGCCCGCCCGGACCCTGCGCACCCGCGACACCATGGTCGTCGCCCCGGACGGGCGCACGGCCACCTTCGGCTCGCTGACCGCGAGCGCGGCCCGTGTCCACCGGCCCGCCGTCCCGAGCACGCCCAAGCCGGCGTCCCGGCACCGGGTGATCGGCCGGCCGACGACCAGGATCGACGCGCGGGACATCGTCACCGGCCGGGCGAAGTACGCCGGGGACGTGGCGGTGGCCGGGGCGAAGCCCACGGTGGTGGCCCGGCCGCCGACGATCCGGGGCAAGCTCGTCTCGGTCGACGACCGGGCCGCCCGCGCCCTGCCGGGCGTCCACGCGGTCGTCCGGCTGCCCGGCGGTGTCGCCGTCGTCGCGGACACCTTCCACCACGCCTTCCGCGCCCGGGACGCCCTCCGCCTCACCTGGGCGCCCGGCCCGCTGCACGCCCTGTCGGACGCGCAGATACGCTCCCGGCTCAAGGCCGCCGTGCCCCGGCTCGGCACCCCGCCGCACGGATCGACCCCCGTGGAGGCCGAGTTCGCGTTCGCCTTCGTCGGGCACGCCCCGATGGAGGTGCTCACGGCGGTGGCGGACGTCCGCGCCGACCGCGCGGAGCTGTGGTTCTCCTCCCAGACCCCGATGGACGCGCGGGACGCGATAGCCCAGGCCGTCGGCCTGCGCCCGTCGAAGGTCAAGGTCCATGTGGTGCGCGCCGGAGGCTCGTTCGGCCGTCGGCTGAACTACGACGCGGCGATCGAGGCGGCGCTGGTCTCCAAGGCGGCCCGCCGCCCGGTGAAGCTGATGTGGAGCCGCGGCGACGACATCCGGCACGGCCGTATGCGCCCCGCGAGCCACCATCGGATCCGGGCCAGTGTGGCCGGGGGCCGGGTGGTGGCCTTCGAGCAGGTGATGGCCTCGGTGTCGGAGTCGTACGACGGCGCCGGGCTGTCCGCGCAGGGGGGTGTGCGGGCCGCGTCCGGCCCGCTGCCCAGCCGGTCGGGCCTGTACAACTTCGGGCGCGTGTCCGGTGATTCGGGCGGCATCGAGCTGGCCGTGCCGCTCGGCGCCTGGCGGTCGGTGGACTCCGGGACCGTGCGGACCGCCGAGGAGATCGTCGTCGACGAGATCGCCCGCAAGCTCGGGAAGGACCCGGTGGCCTTCCGCCGGACCACCTTGCGGAACAAGGCCGTCCGGGCCGTCCTCGACAAGGCGGCGGCCGCGGGCCACTGGGGCCGTTCCATGCCGGCCGGACGCGCCCAGGGCATCGCCGTGCACGAGGAGTACGGCTCCTGCGTGGCCTGCCTCGCCGAGATCGACGCGACCGACCCGAAGAACCCCCGGGTGACCAAGGTGGTGATGGCGGCCGACGTGGGCACCGCGGTCAACCCTCGTGGCCTGGAAGCCCAGTTGATGGGTACCGCGATCGACGGCATCTCCGTGGTCCTGCAGGCGGGCCTGCACATCGACCGGGGCGCCGTACGCGAAGGCAGTTTCGCCGACTTCCGCTACGCCCGCCAGCGCCACGCCCCGCTCGTCTTCGAGGCGCACATCCTGCCCTCGACCGGGGAGCCGGGCGGCGCCGGCGAACTCGGCGTCCCCGCGGCGTCCGGCGCGGTCGCCAACGCCTACGCCCGCGCGACCGGCACCGCACCGCGCAGCTTCCCGCTCACCTTCTGACCGCCGACTCACCTTCCGAGGCACCCATGCGTTCGTACTCCTTCACCCTCAACGGCAGACAGGTGACCGTTCAGGCCCCCGCCGACATGCCCCTGCTGTGGGTCCTGCGCGACCTGCTCGGCGTCACCGGCCCCAAGTACGGCTGCGGAGTGGGCGTCTGCCGTGCCTGCACCAGCCACCTCGACGGCGCCGAGATCCAGCCCTGCGTGGTCCCGGTCTCCGACTGCGCGAACCGCACCGTGACCACCATCGAGGGCCTGGCCGACGGCGACACCCTGCACCCGGTCCAACAGGCCTGGCTGGACTGCGACGTGGCCCAGTGCGGCTTCTGCCAGCCGGGCCAGATCATGGCCGCCACCGCCCTGCTGAAGCGGACCTCGCACCCCACGGACGCCGACATCGACGCCATCGAGAACATCTGCCGCTGCGGCACGTACGCCCGCATCCGGGAGGCGATCAAGAAGGCCTCGGAGAGCGGTGGCTGACCCTCAGTCGGTCAGCAGCCGCCGCAGCCAGTCCAGTCGGGCCGTCCGGGCCGCCTGGGACAGGGCCGCCTGCGGGACGAAGCCGTCGAAGCCGTGGAAGCCGCCCGGCCAGACGTGGAGTTCGGCCGTGCCGCCGGACTGCCAGATGCGGGAGGCGTAGTCGACGACCTCGTCCCGGAAGGTCTCCGCGGAGCCGACGTCGAGGAAGGCCGGCGGCAGGCCGGACAGGTCGGTCGCGCGTGCGGGGGCGGCGTGGGGCGGGACGTCGGGGCGGCCCCGGCGCTCACCCAGCAGCGCCGTCCAGGCGGTCTCGTTGGCGGTGCGGTCCCAGGCGCCGAGGCCCGCCATCTGGTGGCTGGAGACCGTTTCGTTGCGGTCGTCGAGCATCGGGCACATCAGCAGTTGGCCGAGGACCGCCGGGCCCCGGCGGTCGCGCAGGAGGAGGGCGAGCGCTGCGGTCAGGCCGCCGCCGGCGCTGGCGCCCGCGATGACGATCCGGTCCGGGTCGCCGCCGATCTCCCCGGCGTGCGCGGCCGTCCACAGCAGGCCCGCGTGGACGTCGTCGATCGGCGCCGGGTGCGGATGTTCGGGCGCGAGGCGGTACTCGACCGACACGACGACCGCGCCCAGCTCGCGCGCCCAGGTCAGCGGGCCGTCCACGCCGGCCCGGTTGTCGCCGAGGACCATGCCGCCGCCGTGCACGTGGTAGATCACCGGCAGCGCGGTGGCCGGGTCGGCGGACGTGGGGCGGCAGACGAGCAGGGAGATCTCCGGCGCCCCCTGCGGGCCCGGCACCGTGCGGTCCTCCGTCCCGAAGGCGCCGCCCATCGTGAGGTCGAGTTGTCCCGGCAGCTCGATGCCCGCGCCCTGCCGGACGGCGGCGATCTCCTCCATGGTGAGGCCGGGCGAGATCTGGTCCTTGATCAGCTCCAGCGCGGCGGCGAGTTCCGGGTCGAACGGGGGCGGGGGCGGGACCTGGGGCATGGCTTCTCCTCACCTGACTCATGCGGCTCGGGCCACCCGTCGCGCGACTCGTCCGACCGGCGATGGCTCCTGCGGCCATGATCCGCGTATCCCGAGGAGCCCGGAGGCCGACGGACGGCGGAACCTGTCCGCCGGACGGCGGGGGCCCGGAACAGGCCCAGGTGCCGCAGCAGCCCCAGCGCGGTGAGCAGGGCGACCAGGGCGCAGACCCCGGCCCAGCCGAACCGCCCGTAGGCCCGCGTGGCCAGCCACGACCCCAGGCTGCCACCCAGGTAGGCGCACGTCATGTACGCGGTGTTGAGGCGGCTGCGGACCTCGGAGCGGAGGGTGTAGATCCGGACCTGGTTGGCGACCATGCCCGACTGCATGCCGACGTCCAGCAGGAGCGTGCCCGCCACCAGGGCGGCCAGACCGGATGTGCCGCCGAGCGAGCCCAGGGCCAGCACTCCCGCCGAGCCGGCGACCAGCAGGAAGCACACCAGGTTCACCCCGTCCGGCCCCCGCCGGTCCACCAGGCGTCCCGCGAACGGCGTGACGACCATGGTCGCGGCGTTGACCAGCGCCAGCAGCCCGACCGCGTCCGCGCCCAGGCCGTACACCGGGCCCGTGAGCAGCAGGGCGACGCCCGTCCACGCGGCGGAGAAGCCGGCGAACACCGTCGCCTGGTAGAGGCAGGAGCGGCGCAGGGCCGGTTCCGTGCGCAGCAGGCGCAGCGGCTCGGTCAGCAGCCGGGGGTACCGCTGCCGGGAGGGCGGGGCCGAGTCGGGGAGCGCGCGGGCCAGGAGGAGGGCGGCCGCGAGGGTGAGCAGGGCCGCGAGGACGTACGGCGCCCGCCAGCCCAGCCGCTCGCCCAGGGCGCCGCCCGCCGTGCGGGAGAGCAGCATGCCCGCGATGGAACCGCTCAGCAGCGTGCCGCCGACCACGCCCCGGCGCTCCTCGGGCACCAGGCCGGCCGCCAGCGCCCCGGCGAGCGGGGCGATCACCGTCGTCGCCCCGACCAGCACGCTCGCCGCGAGCAGCGGCGACAGCGCGGGCGCCCCGGCCGCGGCGCACAGACCCAGGCCGGTCAGCGTGAGCAGGGTGACCAGCAGCGGGCGGGGCGCAAGCCGGTCGCCGAGCGGGACGAGCAGGAAGATGCCCGCCGCGTAGCCGAACTGGGTCGCGGTGACCACGCCGGCCGCCGCGTCGGGGGAGACGCCGAGGCCCGCCGCGGTGAGCGGGACGACCGCCTGCGGGAAGTACACGTTGCCGACCCCGACCGCGCAGGCCATGGCCAGCAGCGGAATCAGCCGGGAGGAGCGGGGAACGGGCGCGGTACGCTGCGCTGCGCTGTGATCCGACATGTGCCGAAGTCCACGGCACGCACGGGCCGTTGCCAAAGGATTTAGGCCGGGACTACATGATCAGCTTCCTGCTCGGTGTCGACGACCTCGCCGACACCCGGTTCGCGATCTCCCCGCTGTCCGAGGTCATGGGCAGCCTGCGTGCGCTGCGCGCCCCCGCCCTCTACCCGCTGCACGCCCGGTGGCGCGCGTCCGTCCTGCGCATGCTCGACCCGGCCGACCTGCGGCTGCTCTCCGCCCTGGTGGGCGACACCCTGACGCTGCCCGACTTCCTGACACCGAGGCCCACGGCGTTCGCGCCCACGATCGAGGACGAGCTGACCGTCGTACGGGCCACACCCGTGGAGGTCGTACGACGCGACCTGTACGCCGCCCACGTACCGAGGCCCCTCCCGGACGCCCTGCGCCAGGCCGCGGCCCCCGGCGACCCGGACGTCCTCGAACTGGTCGAGGGGATCTGCTCGTTGCTGCGGCGCTACTGGGAGTCGGCCCTGCTGCCGCACTGGCCGCGGATCCGGCTCGTGCTGGAGGCCGACATCACGCACCGCGCCCGGCAGCTGGCCACGGGCGGTGCGCGGCTGCTCTTCGCCGAACTGCATCCGAACCTGCGCTGGCGGGACGGCGTCCTGACCATCGACCAGATGATCGGCCACCACCAGGTGGACGGATCGGGGCGCGGTCTGCGGCTGGTCCCGTCCCTGTTCGCGCACAAGCCGGCACCGCCGATCAGTGCCGAGGAACCCCCGATGGTGGACTATCCGGGCCGGGGCGCCGCCACCCTGTGGGAGCCGGAGCCCGACCCCGACGCCTCGGCGCTCGGCTCGCTGCTCGGCGCACCCAGGACCACCCTCCTGCGCCTGCTCGCCGAACCCCTGCCGACCGTGGAACTCGCCCGCCGCCTGGGCGTGACACCCAGCGCCGTCTCCCAGCACCTGCGGGTGCTGCACGCCACGGGCCTGGTCACCCGCGCCCGGGACGGCCGCCGGGTGCTGTACCGCCGCAGCCCGCTGGGGGAGCGGCTGGCGTCGGCGTGACCTCGGTGACGCGCGAAAGGGGCCGGAGCATGGCTCCGGCCCCTCGCTGGTGCCCACGAGTCAGGCAGCCGCGCCCACGTTGCCGTGCAGGCGGGCGACGACCTCGGTCAGCTGGGCGGCGACCTCGGCGTCGTCGGCCGGGTGGGTCTCGGCGAAGCGGGTCACGGAGCCCGGGATGGACAGCTTGATGTCCTCGATCACCTTGCCGCCGGCGATGCCCACGGCCTTGCGGGCCTCGTCCTGCGCCCACACGCCGCCGTACTGGCCGAAGGCGGTGCCGATGACGGCGACGGGCTTGCCGCCGAAGGCGCCGGCGCCGTAGGGGCGGGACAGCCAGTCGATGGCGTTCTTCAGGACGGCCGGGATCGTGCCGTTGTACTCGGGGGAGAAGAGCAGGAAGGCGTCGGCGGCCCGGGCGGCCTCACGCAGCTTGGCGGCGGTGGCCGGGACGCTGCCCTCGACGTCGATGTCCTCGTTGTAGAAGGGGATCTCGGCCAGGCCCTCGAACAGGTCGACCTCGGCACCCTCCGGAGCGAGCTTGACGGCTGCCTCGGCGAGCTGGCGGTTGTGCGAACCGGCGCGAAGGCTGCCGACGAGCGCGAGGATACGAACAGACATGGCGGTACTCCAAGGGGGCTGAAACATCGCTCTTACGATCCGGACCGGGGTCCGCTTAAGTTTGTACCAGGCTAACCGGACCGCGGTCCAGTTTCATTCCCGATGCTTTACGCTGGCTTCATGTCCAGCGCCCTGCCGCCCTTCCCGAAGCCTCAGGAGCCCCTCGAAACCCCTCAGCTGCTGGAGGTCGAGTCGGCTCCGGACGAGCCGTGCCTGCGTGCCGACGCGGCCCGCAACCGGGCCCGCCTGCTGGAGGCCGCCGCCCGGCTGATCGCGGAGCACGGAGTGGCCGCAGTGACGATGGAGGCGGTGGCCGCCGCGGCCCAGGTGGGCAAGGGCACGGTCTTCCGCCGCTTCGGTGACCGCAACGGGCTGCTGATGGCGCTGCTCGACCACTCGGCACGGCAGCTGCAGGCCGACTTCCTCGGCGGGCCGCCGCCGCTGGGTCCCGGGGCGCCGCCCCTGGAGCGACTGCGGGCCTTCGGCCTGGCCGTGCTCTACCGGTCGGCCGAGCAGCTGGAACTGCAGCTGGCCGCCCAGCCGGAGCCGGCCCGCCGGTTCTCCCACCCCTCGTTCCAGGCCCTGCGCACCCACGTCGCGATGCTGCTGCGGCAGATCGTGCCCACCGCCGACTGCGAACTCCTCTCCCAGACGCTGATGGCGTACCTCGACCCCGCGCTGGTCCATCACCTGACCCGGCAGCGCGGGATGCCGATGCGGCGACTGGAGTCCGGCTGGTGCGACCTCGTGGCCCGGGTGACGTGCACGGAGCGCTCCGGCTGAGGCGCGGTCAGCCGTGGTCGGCGGTGAACATGTCGAGCAGCCCCTGCGGCGCGTCGGCGCGGAACAGCATCGCGGCGCTGCGCGCGGACTGCGACGCGGAGAACTCGGCGCGCGGGAACATCCTGTCCTCGTAGGCGGCCAGCGCGGCCTCGGTGTCCCCGGGGTGCGCGGCGAGCGCGAGTCCCAGTTCGGCGCCGTCGAGCAGCGCGAGGTTGGCGCCCTCGCCCGCGAACGGCGACATCAGGTGCGCGGCGTCGCCGAGCAGGGTGACCCCGGGGATCCGGTCCCAGCGGTGACCGGCCGGCAGGGCGTGGATCCGCCGCGGCACCAGCGCGCCGTCCGCGTCCGCGACCAGTGCCTTCAGACTCTCGTCCCAGCCGTCGAACTCCTTGAGCACGGCCGCCTTGGCCGCTTCGGTGTCGGTGAAGTCGATGCCGTCCAGCCAGTCCGCAGGCGCCTGGACGGCGGCGTAGACGTGCAGGCTGCCGTCGGACTCGCGGTGCGCGAGGAAGCCCCGGCCCGCGCCGAGCGCGAACAGCATGCCGCCGCCGACCACCCGGGCGCTCTCGGGGTGGCGCACCCCGGCCTCCAGCAGGTCCGCCTCGACGAACGACACGCCGGTGTAGGCGGGCTGTGCGCAGGAGAGCAGCGTACGGACGCGGGACCAGGCGCCGTCCGCGCCGACCAGCAGGTCCGTGGTGAAGGCGCTGCCGTCCGCGAGCGTCACCTCGTGCCGGCCGGCGCCGAGCGGGCGCGCGCCGGTCACCTTCACGCCCCAGCGGACCGTCCCCTCCGGCAGGGAGTCCAGCAACAGGTCGCGCAGGTCGCCGCGGTCGATCTCGGGGCGCCCGCCGGTGCCGTCGTCGGGCTCCTCCAGGCGGACGGTCCCGTCCTGGTCGAGCACCCGCGTGGCCTCGCCGCCGACGTGGACGCGGGCCAGGAACTCCTCGTGCAGCCGGGCCGCGCGCAGCGCCTCCTGGCCGGAGTCGTCGTGGATGTCGAGCATGCCGCCCTGCGTCCGCGCGGCCGGCGAGGCGTCCAGGTCGAACACGGCCGCCTCGATGCCGTGCACGCGCAGCACCCGGGCGAGCGCGAGCCCGCCGAGTCCGGCGCCGACTACGGCGATGGGGTGGTGGGTGAGGGCAGGGGTGGTCATGGTGGCCTCCTGGGAGGTGAGGGGGTCAGTCGGGGACGGCGGTGCGCTCGATGCCGTTGATCAGTGCCTGGAAGGCCCAGGACAGCCGGGCCTCGGGGGTGCCTGACAGCAGCGCGCCACCGGTCGAGGCGATGTGCGGGTGGGTGTCCTCGGACGCCCCGCGCAGGGCGCTGTCCAGCGCCTGCCAGTCGCCCGGGGATTCCTCCCCGGCGTGCTCGGCGGCGGTCGCCGTGGCGTGCTGCAGCAGCAGGTCGACGCCCCACGCCGCCCGCTCGCGCGGCACCCCGCCCTCGTCGAGCAGGGCGAGCAGCGTCTCGATCAGGTTCAGGTAGTGCGGGCCGCTCGGCCGGGCGGTCAGCGCCGAGCGGGCGAGGCTCGGATGCTCCAGCAGCATCCGCGTGTACGCGGTGAGCACGCGCTCCAGCCGCTCGCGCCAGGTGCCCTCGGCCGGAGCGGGCCCGACCGTGCCGAGCAGTTCGTCCAGGACGGCCGCGTGCAGCTCGTCGGTGTTGCGGACGTAGACGTACAGCGAGGCGGGACCGGTGTCGAGCTCCTGCGCCAGCCGCCGCATCGTCACCTTCCGCAGTCCTTCGGCGCGCAGGATCGCCACTGCGGCGGCGACGATGCCCTCCCGGGTGAGAGCGGGCTTGGCGGGACGCTCGCGACGGGAGCGGGGGGAGGCTGTCATGCGTCCACGGTAACGAACATGTTCGTCCCGAACAAGTTCGTAGCGAACGTGTTCGTGCGCGAGGTCGGCCCGCGTCTGTTCGGCGGCACTTTCGTTCAGTGGCGAACCACCCTCCCCCGCTCGCTCCCGCCCACCGCTCCTCTGCCAAGATGCGGTCTGTCATGGTGCAGATACCGAACACGTCCCCGTCCGCTGCGCCCGCACCGCACTCCGTCCCCACGAGTGCCGATGTGGCCCGGCTGGCCGGCGTCTCGCGCGCGACCGTCTCCTACGTCCTCAACAACACCAGCGCCGTACGGATCAGCGAGCCGACGCGTCTCCGCGTCCGCGAGGCCGCGCGGGAGCTGGGGTACGTGCCCCACGCGGCCGCCCGCAGTCTGCGTGCCGGACACAGCCGTATGGTCCTGATGCCCGCCCCGACGATCCCGGTGGGCCCCCTCTACAGCCGCTTCCTCGGTGATCTCCAGTCGGCCCTCGGCCGCCTCGACTACACGGTCGTGCAGTACGGCACCGTCGGCCTCCAGGGTGACGAAGCCGCCCGCGCCTGGGCCGAGTTGCGTCCTGTCGCGGTCCTGGTGCCGGGCGCGGGGCTCGGCCCGCAGGGTGTCGCGGTGCTCAAGCGTTCCGGCGCCCGCGCCGTGGTGACCCTCGGCCCCGAACGCGTCGACGGCGCACATGCTCTGCTCATGGACCACGACGTCGTCGGCCACTGCGCCGGCGCGCATCTGTACGCCCGCGGCCGGCGCCGTATCGGTGTGATCGTCCCCGAGGAGCCGGGTCTGGAGTCGTTCTCCCGGCCCCGGCTCGCCGGTGTGCACCAGGCTCTGCGCGGCACGGACGCGACCGTTACCGCGCTGCCGCTCGCGTACACGGAACAGGCCGCCGCCGAACTCGCCGCTCGCTGGCCCGAGTGGGGACTTGACGCGGTGTTCGCCTACAACGACGAGTACGCCATGCTGCTGATGTGCGCCCTGCAGGACCAGGGTGTGCGCATCCCCGCAGACATCGCTGTCGTCGGCGCCGACGACCTGATGCTCGGCCGGCTGCTGCGGCCCCGGCTCAGCACCGTCCACATCGAGCTGCCCTCCGGCCGCGAGCTCGCGGAACTGGTCGACCGCGCGGTGCGCGACCCCGGCGCTGAGCCCGAGGTGCGCAGGGTGCTGGGCGCGTCGCTCGTCCAGCGCGACTCCAGCTGAGCCGGCTTTCGGCAGTGGTCAGGGTTCCGGAGAGGCGTGACCGCAATGTAGTTTCGCGCTCAACAAAACAGGGCTGCGCTCGGCAAATCAGGCCGCGCTCCACTCGACAGGCGCGTCCCCGGACCCGGCCCGCGCGCCGAGTCGTACCGCCCGGCGACCGATCGGAGAGCCGACATGCCGCTGCTCGACCCGAAGACCTGGCAGACTCGCACCCCGGCGGGGCCCGAGTACACCGTCACCGAGCCCGCCACCGGCGACGCGCTCGCCGCCCTCGCCCTCGCCGCGCCCCAGGACGTCGCCCCGGCGGCCCGGGCCGCCCGCACCGCCCAGCGGGAGTGGGCCCGCACACCGCACTTCGTGCGAGCCCAAGTGCTGCGCAGAGCAGGCGACTTGTTCGCCGAGCACGCCGACGAACTGCGCACCTGGCTGGTCCGCGAGGCCGGGTCCGTCCCCGGCAAGGCGGACTTCGAACTGCATGTCGCCGCCCAGGAGTGCTACGAGGCCGCCCTCGCCTCCCGCCCCGCCGGACAGGTGCTGCCCAGCGAGGCGCCCCGGCTGTCGTACACCCGCCGGGCCCCTGCCGGGGTGGTCGGCGTGATCGCGCCGTTCAACGCCCCGCTGATCCTCTCCGTCCGCTCCGTCGCCCCCGCCCTCGCGCTCGGCAACGCGGTGGTCCTGAAACCCGATCCGCGCACCGCGGTCTGCGGCGGACTGGCGCTCGCCGCCGTCCTCGCCGAGGCGGGCCTCCCGGAGGACCTGCTGCACGTGCTGCCCGGCGGTGCCGAGGTCGGGCAGGCGCTGGTCGAGGACCCGCTCGTCCCCGTCATCTCCTTCACCGGGTCCACGGCGGCGGGCCGTGCCGTCGCTGAGCTGGCCGGCCGTCACCTCAAGCGCGCCCACCTCGAACTCGGTGGAAACTCGGCCCTGATCGTGCTGGCGGACGCCGACCTGGACGCGGTGATATCCACGGCGGCCTGGGGCTCCTTCTTCCACCAGGGCCAGATCTGCATGACGACCGGCCGCCACCTCGTCCACGCCTCCCTCTACGAGGAGTACGTCGAACGGCTCGCCGCCAAGGCCGACTCGCTCGCCGTCGGCGACCCGTACCGCGACCGGGTGCACCTGGGCCCTGTCATCGACGCGGGCCAACTCGCCAAGATCCACGGCCTGGTGGAGACGAGCGCCGCCCGCGGCGCGAGACTGGCCGCGGGCGGCACCCACGACCGGCTCTTCTACCGGCCGACCGTGCTGGCCGGCGTCGACGACCACACCCCCGCCTACGCCGAGGAGGTCTTCGGCCCGGTCGCCCCGGTCCGCTCCTTCGCCACCGTCGACGAGGCGGCCGCGCTCGCGTCGGACAGCGCCTATGGCCTCTCCCTCGGCATCGTCACCCGGGACCCCGCACGCGGCCTGGACCTCGCCGAACGCGTCCCGACCGGGATCGTCCACATCAACGACCAGACGGTGAACGACGAGGCGGTGGCCCCGTTCGGCGGCGTCGCCGCGTCCGGGATCGGCGCCCGCTTCGGCGGCGAGGCCAACCTGGAGGCCTTCACCGAGCTGCGCTGGACGACCGTACGCGGCGACGTGGCGCCGTACCCCTTCTAGGGCTGCCAAGAGCCGACAAGGGCTGTCCAGGGCTGCCGCCCGGGCGTCACTCGCCCTGTGCCTGCTGGGCGGCGATGCTCTTGCGGACCTCGTCCATGTCCAGCTTCCGGGCCTGTCCGATGACGTCCGCGAGGGCGGCCTCGGGCAGGGCGCCCGGCTGGGCGAAGATCGCGACCTGGTCCCGGACGATCATCAGCGTCGGGATCGACTGGATGCCGAAGGCCTGGGCCAGCTCCGGCTGGGCCTCGGTGTCCACCTTGCCGAACACCAGGTCGGGGTTGTCCTCGGCGGCCTTCTCGTACACGGGCGCGAACTGACGGCACGGCCCGCACCAGGAGGCCCAGAAGTCGATGAGGACGAACTCGTTCTCGGTGACGGTCTGGTCGAAGTTCTCCTTGGTCAGCTCCACAGTGCTGCTCATGGCGTGATCCCTCTTCCTGGTGTGGGGGCTTGTGCCGTCGGCGGAAACACGGCGATGCGGTCGCCTATTCCATGCCTGTTCCATGCGTGTTCCACGCCTGTTCCGTGCGTGCACGGCCGTGTCCCGCGCGTGTATCCGTGTGGCCCCCGCGCCGACCACCCACCAGACTGACTCCATGACGGAAACGGAATCCATCGCGTACGACGTCGTGGTGCTCGGGGCCGGGCCCGTGGGGGAGAACGTCGCCGACCGCACCCGTGCGGCCGGCCTCACCACCGCGGTAGTGGAGAGCGAGTTGGTCGGCGGCGAGTGCTCGTACTGGGCCTGCATGCCCAGCAAGGCGCTGCTCAGGCCGGTCATCGCCCAGGCGGACGCCCGCCGCCTGCCCGGCCTGGGCGAGGCGGTCCAGGGCCCCCTCGGCACGCCCGCCGTCCTCGCCCGCCGGGACGAGTACACCTCGCACTGGCAGGACGACGGCCAGATCCGCTGGCTGGACGGCATCGGCGCCGACCTGTACCGCGGCCAGGGCCGCCTCGCCGGCCCCCGCACGGTCACCGTGACCGGCCCCGACGGCAGCGTCACCACCCTCACCGCACGGCACGCCGTGGCCGTCAGCACCGGCACCCGCGCCCAGCTGCCCGACCTGCCGGGGCTGGCCGAGGTCAAGCCCTGGACCAGCCGCGAGGCCACCAGCGCCAAGGCCGCCCCCGGCCGGCTGATCGTGGTCGGCGGCGGTGTCGTCGCGACCGAGATGGCCACCGCCTGGCAGGCCCTCGGCTCGCAGGTCACCATGCTGGTCCGCGGCAAGGGCCTGCTGGGCCGCATGGAGCCGTTCGCCGGGGAACTGGTCGCCGAGGCCCTCACCGAGGCGGGCGTCGACGTCCGCACCGGCACCACGGTCGAGTCCGTCGCCCGCGAGAACGGCACCGTCGTTGCCGTCACCCACACCGGCGACCGCCTGGAGGCCGACGAGATCCTCTTCGCCACCGGCCGCGTCCCGCACACCGACGACATCGGCCTCGACACCGTCGGCCTGGAGCCGGGCTCCTGGCTGGCCGTCGACGACAGTCTCCTCGTCGACGGCACCGACTGGCTGTACGCGGTCGGTGACGTCAACCACCGCGCCCTCCTCACCCATCAGGGCAAGTACCAGGCCCGTATCGCCGGCGCCGCCATCGCCGCCCGGGCCGCGGGCAACCCCCTGCTGGACGAGCCCTGGGGCGCGCACGCCGCGACCGCCGACCACTACGCCGTGCCCCAGGTCGTCTTCACCGACCCGGAGGCCGCCGCCGTCGGCCTCTCCCTCGCCGAGGCGGAACAGGCCGGCCACCGCGTCCGCGCCGTCGACGTCGAGTTCTCCTCCGTCGCCGGGGCCGGCCTGTACGCCGACGGCTACAAGGGCCGCGCCCGCATGGTGGTCGACCTGGAGAAGGAGATCCTGCGCGGTGTCACCTTCGTCGGCCCCGGCGTCGGCGAACTGATCCACTCCGCGACCGTCGCGGTGGCGGGCCGGGTCCCGGTCGGCCGTCTGTGGCACGCGGTCGCGTCGTATCCGACGCTCAGCGAGGTGTGGCTGCGGCTGCTGGAGGCCTACCGGGACAACTGACCGGTCCGCTCAGGGCAGTTCAAAGCCCAGCGCCTCGGCCGCCGCGTGCGGGGTCGGCTGCCCCCAGCGGGCGGCCACCGCCTCGTTCGTGGACAGGGAACGCGGTTCGGCCCGGTCGAGATAGAGCATGCCGTCGAGGTGGTCCGTCTCGTGCTGGACGATGCGCGCGGGCCAGCCCGTGAACACCTCGTCCAGCGCGCGGCCGTGCTCGTCCTGGCCGCGCAGCCGCACCTCGGCGTGCCGGGCCACCACGGCCTGCCAGCCCGGCACGCTCAGGCAGCCTTCGAAGAACGCGGCACGGGCGGTACCGACAGGCTCGTACGACGGGTTGACCAGCACCCGGAAAGGCTGCGGCACCCGGCCCCGGGCCAGCGCGACCTCCTCCGGCACCGGCGCGGGATCCTCGATCACCGCGATCCGCAGCGGCACGCCGACCTGCGGCGCTGCCAGACCCACGCCCGGGGCCGCGTGCATGGTGACGCGCAGGGCCTCCACGAAGCGGTCCAGCAGAGCGGGACCGAGCTGACCGTCGTACGGTTCGGTGCCCTGGCGCAGTACCGGGAGGCCTGCCGCGACGATGGGCAAGGGGCCGCCGGCCGCGAGGAGTTCCTCGACCCGCTCGGCGAGAAGGGCGCGATCACTGGGAGGTGCCATCGCGTCAGGATGCCATGCCCGCCTGCCGCACCCCGTGGCACAGGTCACCAACACTCCGGGGAACTCGGGCCCTTCGCGATCCGACTACTGGACCGCCCCGCTTCCGACCCGAGTTCCCCCGGAGAAGCCAGCCGATGTCCACCGCTCCCTCGCCCGCCACCGACGAGACACCCGGACCGCCCGCCCCGGCCCCCTCCCCGAGCCGCTGGACCCCGCTGCGCCCCCTCGTACTGCGCCTGCACTTCTACGCCGGCCTGCTCGTCGCCCCCTTCCTGCTGGTCGCCGCCGTCACCGGCCTGCTGTACGCGGGCTCGTTCCAGGCCGAGAAACTCGTGTACGACCATGAACTGACCGTTCCGGCCGGGGACCGCGAACTGCCCCTCTCCGCCCAGGTCGCCGCCGCCCGCAAGGCCCACCCCGAGGGCACCGTCTCGGCGGTACGGCCCGCACCCGAACCCGGTGCGACCACCCGGGTACTGCTCTCCGGCGTCGAAGGCGTCGACCCCGACCACACCCTCGCCGTGTTCGTGGACCCCTCCACCGGGAAGGTGCGCGGGGCGCTCGAACAGTACGGCGCGACCGGGGCGCTGCCCCTGCGCGCCTGGATCGACGAACTCCACCGCGACCTGCACCTCGGCGACACCGGCCGGCTCTACAGCGAGCTGGCGGCCAGCTGGCTGTGGGTGATCGCGGGCGGCGGCCTGGTCCTCTGGTTCTCCCGGCGCCGCGCCCTGCGCAAGGTGCGCGGGACCGGCGGGCGGCGCCGCACCCTCGGCCTGCACGGCACGGTCGGCGTCTGGACCGCCGCCGGGTTCCTGTTCCTGTCGGCGACCGGCCTGACCTGGTCGACGTACGCCGGCGCCCACATCGACGAACTGCGCACCTCGTTCGGCCAGGCCACCCCGTCCCTCTCCGCGGCCGCGGCCGGCGGCGAGCACGCGGGCCACGGCACGGCGGCCGGTAACCGCGGGGACGCCGGGCACGGGGTCGGCCTCGACAAGGTGCTCGCGGCGGCCCGGGCCAAGGGGCTCGGCGACCCCGTGGAGATCGTGCCGCCCGCCGACGCGAACAGCGCCTACGTCGTCAAGCAGGTCCAGCGCAGCTGGCCGGAGAAGCAGGACTCCGTCGCCGTCGACCCGGCGACCGGCAAGGTGACCGACGAACTGCGGTTCGCCGACTACCCGGTGCTCGCCAAGCTCACCCGCTGGGGCATCGACCTGCACACCGGCGTCCTCTTCGGCCTCGTCAACCAGATCGCCCTCGCTCTGCTCGCGCTCGCCCTGATCCTGCTGATCGTGTGGGGCTACCGCATGTGGTGGCAGCGCGGCCGCGGCTCCGCCTTCGGCAGGCCGATCCCGCGCGGGGCCTGGGCACAGGTGCCGCCGTACCTCCTCGTGCCGGCCCTGGCGGTGATCGCCGTACTCGGCTACTCCGTGCCGCTGCTCGGCATCCCGCTGGCCGGATTCATCGCCGTCGACATCGTCCTCGGCGAGATCGCGCACCGCCGCGGTCGCCGCACGTACGGGAGCACGGCCGGCGTGAAGTAGCGTGGCCCGACACGCCGATGCCGGCGCAGCGAGTGAGCCGAAGGGGCGCGTCGGTGTCGAGAGGCCATGGGGGTCTCTCCCGCGCGAGCGTGTTCGAGCTTGGGGGAGCGCCAAGGCCCGCAGGGCTGAGCACGATCGGGCTCTCGACAGCGTCTCCGGCGCACCGGAGGCGAACCGAGCGACAAAAATAGGGGGAGAGCGGGACATGGCGCGGGACGGCGGCCGGGCCCGGCGGCGCGGGCAGGGCGAACTGGAGGGCCAGGTCCTCGGCGCGCTGCGCGAGGCGGACGGGCCGGTCAACGCCGCCTGGGTGCAGGAGCGCCTCGGCGGCGACCTCGCCTACACCACCGTCGTCACCATCCTCACCCGGCTGCTCGCCAAGGACGTCGTCGCCCGCGAGCGGCAGGGCCGCTCCTTCCTGTGGACGCCCACCGCCGACGTGGCCCGGCTCGCCGCCCTGCGCATGCGCCGTCTGCTGGACGGCGAACGGGACCGCGAGGCCGTCCTGGCGAGCTTCGTCACCGGCCTGCCGCCCGGCGACGAACAGGTGCTGCGGGCGCTGCTGGAGGCCGCCGAGCCGGGCTCGGTGAACAACGGGCACACTCCGCACACCGGCGACGGCGGTACGGAAGCCTGACCGCCCATGGGGGTCTTCGTCTTCCTGCCGCCGGTGCCGCCGCTGTCCGCCTGGCCGGCCGCCCGGCTCGCCGAGGTGCACCTGCACCCGCGCACCGCCACCCGGCTGCACACGGCGGTCGCCGCCCGATGGCCGTGTGCAGCACGCTCTGCCTGGCCCTGCTGATGGTCCCACACGCTGTGGCGCCGCCACCGGGTCACCCGCCGGGCCCACCGCGCACTGGCCGCCCTGGCCGTACCGACGGTGGCCGTCCTGCCCGACAGCGCGCCGTAGGCCTACGCCCCGCCTGGCGGCCGGGGACGGATCCTCGTCACCACCGCGCTGCTGGACGGGCTCGCCCGGCCGAACGGCGCGCCCTGTTCGCCCACGAACGCGCCTACCTCGCCGCCCGCCACCATCGCCATCTGCTCGCCGCCCACGTGGCCGCCCTCGCCAACCCCTTCCCGCGCCCGCTGCGCACCGCCGTCGTCCACACGGCCGAGCGCTGGGCGGACGAGGAGGCGGCCCGCGCGGTCGGCGACCGGCGTACGGTCGCCCGCGCGATCGGCAAGTCGGCGCTCCTGTCCCACGGCACCCTGGCCCCCACCCTCGCCGCACCCGTCACGACCGGCCCCGTCCCGCGCCGGGTGGCCGCCCCGCTGGCTCCCGCCCCCGTGACCCGCTTCTGGCTCGGCCGTCACCCTAGGAGCGGTGCCGCCGGACTCGCGGATCACCAGCTACTTCATGCACCCTTCCTGGGCAACGGCACCCCGGCGATGTTCGAGAGCCGGGCTTCACCCGCAGTCGCCGCCTCGGCGAGAGCTACTTGCTGGTCACGCGGACGGTCCGTCGGCCGACCTGAGACGCGCGAAGGGCCCGGCCCCCAAGGAAACCGGGCCCCGTACGGGCCGCTCACTCCACCGGGGAGTCCGGGAAGTCACCCGCGAGCGCGGAGGCGATCCGCAGGTGCTGGTCCGCCTCGTCGTGCCGCGCCTGCCGCTGGAGCGTGCGGCCCAGCATCAGCCGGGCGTAGTGCTCCACCGGGTCGCGCTCCACGATGAGCCGCAACTCGGTCTCCGCGCGGCGCAGTTGGGCCGAGTGGTAGTAGGCGCGGGCCAGCAGCAGCCGGGGGCCGGTCTGCTCCGGCACCTCCTCGACCAGGCCGGCCAGCACCCGTGCGGCGCCCGCGTAGTCCTGGGCGGCGAAGAACTGCTGCGCGCGCTCCCAGCGCTCGGCGGGGGTGCCGTGGTCGTAGTACGTGGTCTCCACTTGCGTCTCCACTCGTGACCTCCTTCGACGGCCACAACGGAGCGCGGTAGTTCAATATTCCACTACTCGGCGCCGGTGGCGGCCGGGTCCAGAGGTGCGTCGAGCAGTGTGGCCAGGTCGCGGGTCAGCTCCCGGGTCCGGGCGCTGTCCAGCCCGCCGAGCGGCTCCAGCAGCTGGGTCAGCAGACCGTGGACGACGTCGATCGCCCGCCGGGTGGTCTCCAGCCCCTCCTCTGTGAGCGCGAGCTGCACCGCGCGGGGGTCGCGCGGGTCCTTGGCGCGCTCCAGTAGCCCGGCGGACTCCAGGCTGCGGGCGAGCTTGGAGACGTACAGCGGTTCCAGGCCGGTGTGGTCGGCGAGGCGCCGCTGGCTGGGCCGGTCACCGGAGCGCTGCATGCCGTACAGCGACGCCACCAGCGAGTACTGGGCGTGGGTGAGGCCCAGCGGGGCCACCGCCCGGTCGACGGCGACCCGCCACTTCATCGACAGCCGCCACACCAGGAAACCCGGGGTGGCCCCTTCGGATGTCTTGCTCATGACGGATACCGTACATGGCTACTATGGCGACCCTGCGATGTGGCTGCTCACTTCCAGGCGGCCAGGTGTTCGTCGGTGACGGTGCGCGAGCCCGTCAGCGGCAGCACCAGGAACTCGGAGGCGCCGGTGGCAGCGGGTGCGCCTCACCCGGCCTCAGGGTGAGGATCCTGCGGCCGGAGTATCCCCAGCCCGCCCACTCTGGCGTGACCAGGATGTCGTAGGGGTCGTCGGTCGAAGTGCCCTTCGGCGGATGGTGCTTGTTCGCGGAGATCACAGCAGGCTCACCGCTCGGTCCACCGCACCGGCGACATCGCTGTCCGAGGGATAGAGCAGCGAGCGGCCCACGACCAGGCCCTGTGCCGTGGGGGGCTTGAGCGCGCGCCCCCAGGAGGCGAAGTCCGCGTCAGGGTCGGTGACCTCGCCGCCCAGCAGCGGCGCGGGCAGCGTGGACGAGGCGAGGACGCGCTCCATGTCGTCGACGACCGGCAGCTTCAACCAGGTATAGGCGGTACGGCGGCCCAGCCCCGACGCGATGGTGATCGACTTGATGACGGCCTCGGGGGAGAGGTCGTTGCGGATCTTCCCGTCCTGCCATGCCGAGACGAACGGCTCGACCATGGCCATCAGTTGACGGACATTCAGCTCGTTCACGGCGCGGGCGGTGTCCACCGGAGCAGACGGAGTCGCCGGGTCGTCCAAGGCGACACGCGTGAGCATCTTGCCGCCGTCGAAGCCCATCGCGGCGATGGTCTCGGCGTCGTAGCCGGTGAACCGGTCGTCGATCTCGAACACCGACCCCGCAAGGCCGCCGCGGTTCATCGAGCCGAACACGCTCTTGCCGTCGAGGACGCCGAGCAGCAGCAGGTCTTCGAGGATGTCGGCGGTGGCCAACACCCCTGTCACGCCCGGCCGCTCCAGGGCGGTGCACACCCGCTCCAGCAACTCGAAGCGGTCCGCCATGGCGCTCGGGTCACCATCCACGCCGTTGGCGCCCCGCGCCGGATGGTCCGCAGCGGTGATCAACGCCTTGCCGTGCTCGCCCAGCATCGAGGTCGCCTTCACGCGGCGCACTGCCGCTGCCGCGATGGCGCCGGGATCGTCGACCCGGGCGGACGCGATTCGGCCCACATTCGGCCCACGTTGTCGGACAGCAACTCGTCACACCTCTCGGAGAAAGTCGTGGGGTGTGGTGGCGTTGACCTTCTCCACCTCGGTCTCGGTCGGCATCGCGTCGGAGCAGGACAGCCGGCTTGTGACGGTGGCGCCGGCGGCATTCGCGAAGGAGACCGTGCGTCGGGTGTCCCAGCCGGACAGCAACCCGTGACACAGCGCACCGCCGAAGGCGTCGCCGGCGCCGAGGCCGTTGACGACGTCCACCGGGACCGGCGGGATCTCGGAGGCCGTCCCGTCGCGGTCCAGGTTGCCGACGGTCACCGTCGTATGCCGCGCAGCAGCCACCGCCATCAAAAGTCATGTCAATAGGATGTCGCTACGTGAATCATCCGCAGGTCGCTCGGCCTGAACTCTGTACGGGCACGGTCGGCCGATCGCACGCCGCACACGCCACCGGCTGCGCGCCCGGCCCCGCTTCTCGCGGATCCTGGCGTGCAGCCGGTCGTCACCGTGCGCCACTTGGTACCGGTGTCCACCAGGCACCGAACGGTGGCATCACGCCTCGGCGAGGCGCGTCAGAAGCGGGGTGCCTGCGGTGTGTTCTGCGGCATCGGGACGACGCGCTGGTTCACACCGGGGCTCCGGCGGCCGGACGGCTTGCAGGTGACGTCCTGCGCCGGCAGTCTGCCGCTGCTGAGGTAGGCGTTGATGGTGCGGTCGGCGCAGGAGCCCGGATCCGTGGAGTAGACGCCGTGGCCCTCGCCGCCCTTGACGTACACCATGCGCGAGCCCTTCAGAGCGCGGTGCATGCCGAGGCCGCTGACCAGGGGCGTCTGGGGGTCCCACTGGTTCTGGACGGTGAGCACGCCGACGTTGTTGTCCACCGCGGTGACGGGCTCGGCCGGCTTGTCCCAGAACGCGCAGGGCGTGATGTTGGAGCCGAAGTCGCCGTAGAGCGGGTACTTGGCCTTGTCCCGGACCGCGTCACGCCGGTACTGCTCGGGGTCGCGCGGCCAGGCCGCGGTGTCGCCGCAGACCACGGTCCAGAAGGCGGCGGTGCCGTTGTCGGCCGGCGGCTGCGCGGCGGCAGCCCCGGACCGGTGCGGGCCCTGCTGATCGTCCGCTGCGGGGGAACGACGGGAGACCGCATGGCCGCCTGCGGCCTTCTTGAGGTCGACGACCTCCTCGGCCGCGTACTTGGGGCTGAAGAACACGGGACGCAGGGAGGCGCGGATGTCGTCCCCGGTGAGCTTCTCACCACCGTTGTCGATGGGGGTGCGGTCGGCCCGGGCGACCAGGTCCCAGAAGGTCTTCTTCACCTTGGCCGGTGTGTCGCCGAGTTGGTAGGTCCGGTGGCGCTGCGCGGTCCACTTCGTCCAGCGCGTGAACGCCGGCTCCGTACCCTCCGCCCAGACCTGGATCATGCCGCGCCAGACCCGTGCGGGGTCGACCGCGCTGTCCAGCACGAAGCGATCGGTCCGCTCGGGGAACATCTGCGCGTAGACGGCGCCCAGGTACGTACCGTAGGAGTAGCCCAGGTAAGAGATCTTCTTCTCGCCCAGCACGCCACGGATGACGTCCATGTCGCGGGCGGTGTTGCGGGTGGTGATGTACGGAAGCCTGTCGCCGTTCTTGGCCCGGCACTTGTCGGCCACGGTCCGGGCCCACTTGACGTCATGGCTGAACGTCCGCGGGTGGTACGGGTGTTCGGTGTTCTGCTCCTTGTCCGTGAGGCCGCACGTGACAGGGCTGCTGCGACCCACACCGCGCGGGTCGAACCCGATCAGGTCGTACTGCTCGCGGAGCTTCTTGGGCATCGCCTCCTTCATCATGACCGGCATGTCCAGGCCCTCGCCGCCCGGACCGCCGGGGTTGAAGAGGATCGCGCCGTGCCGCCTGCCCGGGACACTGGTCTTCATACGGGAGATGGCCAGCTTGATCGTCCTGCCGCCGGGTCGGCTGTAGTCGAGCGGCACCTTGATCGTCGCGCACTGGTACGCGGCGGGCAGCGACGTGTCGCATCTGTGCCACGCGGGCCTCTGGTTCTCGAATCTCTTCAGCGGTTCCGCCGCGGATGCCTGAGCCGGGGCGAGGGCGGGGACCAGCGTTGCCGTGACCCCCACGGCGAGCAAGGGCGCGATGCGTCCTATCCGCACGATGGCCGTTCCTTTCCGTCAACTTCCTGGAAGGTACGACCATTTCGTGTCCACGGAGGTGAACGAATCCATCTGCAGGGCGGTCTTGCTACGACTCCCGGCGTACTCGGAACAAGACGTACGGAGGAGAACCCGAACGGGCTGATCACCGTCCGCGCAGCCAGGGACGGAGTGCTGGCGGGACACCGTGGAGTGCGGTCACCCGGGCCGGTGGACGTCCGGGTCCGGGACGCTGAAGTCGAGGTCCGCCTCCTCCGACTTCGCCGCGACAGCCGAGGAGTTGACGTTGCCGGTCTTCACGTCCTCGGTGCCGTGCGTCCGGCACATCCCCTTCACCCCCACGGGTTCGGCGCGGCGGGGGCGTCTCCGCTCAAGCGCCCCGGTCTGTGGCCGGCCGATCTGGGTCCCGATCGCCCGGCTCGGCGGACCGGTGCGGCTGCGGCCGACCGGAGGGTCAGATGTGCTGTCCCTGCGTCCGGCCGCGCAGCAGGGCGATGCCCGCGCCGAGCGAGACGACACCCATGCCGACGCTGGTCGTCACCCCTTGGGTGCCGTCGACGGCGAAGGGGGCGGCCGCGGCGACGGCGAGGTTGAACAGGAACAGAAACCACAGGACCGGACGGGAGGAGAGCAGCTTCTTCACGGGGGCTTTTCGGGGACGGGCGCGGACTCCCCGGCGGGGCGTCGCTGAACTTGCGTAAGTCAACGATCCCGCTTGCTGTGATTCGCCACGAGGGAGTGCACGACCGGACCTGTGGTGCAGCCGGCTGCACCTCGTCGGCGACCTTGGAGCGCGTGCGGCAGACGAGTCGGCCGGGCGTGTGGCGATGCTGCTCACGGCCGCGGACCGCGATCCCAGTGCCGCGGAGAAGATCCACTCCGGCCTCGTCGCCTTCTGCGACCGCCGCCGACGCCCGCGCCCTCCAGGTGCTTTTCGAAGACCACGTGGCCGAGGAGAACGGGCTCGCCCTCCCGCTGCTCGCCGTGGCACCCGGCGTACGTCTCGCCACGCTGCTCGAGCAGTTGCACGAGCGGGTCTGGTCGGCCACACACCCGACGCAACGCGTCCATGACGCCTACGGGGCCGACTTCCCAGAACCCACGGCCCCCGCCGACCGCTTCCCCGCTGCTGCGGGACGGGCGCCTGCCGGCCGCACCGCGGTCAGTCAGGGGCGCGCGTGCCGGCGATCTCGCGGCCCGTGACCATCTCCGACTCGACGCGCACGAAGACTCCCTCGTCCGTGACCACCCAGGAGCGCGGACCGGTCCGGGACAGCCGTTCATGTTCGGCAGGGTCGGTCACCACGGTTGCCCGGCCGGTGACGACCACGCTCCAGCCCGACCGGGTCGCGACGTCGAAGTCGTCGGCCTCGAAGGCCACCACGACGCCGTCGATGGCGCGGACGAGGTCCGAGCTCGCTGAGATGCGCAGGAGCACGGAGGAGTCGTCGTCCACGGAGAAGTTGACCGGGAGCACGGCGGGCAGTGCCTGCCGGGTGTAGACGACACGGCCGACCGGAACCTTCGCCAGCAGGCGCAGGCACTCCCGCCGATCGAGCGCGCGGAAGCCGTCTTGGTGGATCATCCGTCCATGGTCTCTCGCAGGAGCGGGGCACGTTAGGGCCGTACGGCCCCTGTCCCGTCGTCCGCTGTCACAGCCGGGGCATGCCGGCAGCCTCGTACGAGGGCCCGGGGTCCGGTCGGCGGGGGAACCGGGGACTGCTGGACCGGGGGATGAGGCCGTACGGCCCACCCCGCGGAGTGTCTCCCACGCGAATAGTGGCGGTGGGCCTCGGGCCGCACCGCGCGGCCGGAGGCCCTGCGCTCCCGGCTCCGGCCCGGGGCCGCACCACTGCGAACGAAGGGACGGGCGGCATGCTTCAGCCGTCGAGGAAGCAGAACGAGACACCGGCACCGGCACCGGCACCGACCGCGCCCGTGTCCGGCCAGGCCTGGCTGATGCTGGCGCTGGCCACGGTGGGCTTCGCCGTCAACTTCTGGGCCTGGGCGCTGCTCAGCCCGCTCGGCCCGCGGTTCAAGGACAACCTGGGGCTGTCGTCGTTCCAGCAGTCGCTGCTGGTGGCGGTGCCCGTGGTGGTCGGCTCGCTGGGCCGTGTCCCGGTGGGCGCGCTGACCGACCGCTTCGGTGGGCGCGTCATGTTCCCGCTGGTCTCGGCGGCCACCACCGTGCCGGTGCTCTACCTCGGTCTGGCCGGGCACTCCTCGCTCGCGGCGCTGCTGATGGGCGGGTTCTTCCTCGGCATCGGCGGCACCGCCTTCGCGGTCGGAGTGCCCTTCGTCAATGCCTGGTTCCCGCCGGAGCGGCGCGGCCTCGCCATCGGTATCTTCGGGGCCGGTATGGGCGGCACCGCGATCAGCGCCCTGACCACCGTCAAGCTGGTGAAGGCGCACGGCATGGCCGACCCGTTCCTGCTCACCGCCGCGGTACTCGCGATCTACGCCGTGGTGGCCGCCCTCGTCCTGCGGGACGCGCCCGGCCGAGACGTACCCGCCGAACCGCTGACCCGCCGACTGGCCGCCACCCTGAAGCTCGGCATCACCTGGCAGGCGTCAGCCCTCTACGCGGTGGCCTTCGGCGGCTACGTCGCCTTCTCCGTCTACCTGCCGACCTACCTGAAGACCGGATACGGCCTGACCCAGGCGGACGCCGCGAACCGGATGGCCGGCTTCGTGCTGTTGGCCGTCGCGATGCGGCCGGTCGGCGGCTGGCTCTCGGACAGGATCGGTCCGGTGCGGGTACTGGCCGTGGCACTGACCGTGGTCTTCGCCGGAGCTTTCGTCCAGGCGTTCACGCCGGATCTGGCGCCGGTGGGCACGATCGCGTTCCTGGCGATGGCCGCCGCGCTCGGCGCGGGCAGCGGCGCAGTCTTCGCCCTGGTCGTGCTGCTCGCCCCGGCGGACAAGGTCGGCTCCGTGACCGGCGTCGTCGGCGCCGCGGGCGGCCTCGGGGGTTTCCTGCCGCCGCTGGTGATGGGCTCGCTGTACGGCGCCTACGGCTCCTACGCCCTCGGCCTGGTGCTGCTCGCGGCGGTGGCCGCCACGGCTCTGGTCTTCACCGGCACCGGCGTGCGCCACGCGCTCACCCGGCGCGTCCCCACGGTCCAGGCTCACTGATCAGGAGGAGAGCACTCGATGTGCGAGTACTGCGGCTGCCAGGCACTGGAGTCCATCGACCAGCTGACCATGGAGCACGAGACGGTGGTGAACCTCATCAGCCAGGTGCGCGACGCCCACCGTGACGGCAAGATCGCGTACATGGCGGAGCTGGCCCGGGAGATCGCCGCCGTGCTGGCCCCCCACACCCAGGTGGAGGAGCACGGTCTGTTCCCGGCGATGGCCGCCGACTTCCCCGACAAGATCGCCGCGCTGGAGGACGAGCACCGCCGCATCGAGGCAGTGCTGGCCGAGGCGGACGGACCGTTCCTGACGGATCCGGACTGGCCAGGACGGCTGATCGAGGCACTCGATCTGCTGCGCGACCACATCCTCAAGGAGCAGGACGGCGTCTTCCCCGCCGCACTGGCGCTCCTGAACACCGAACAGTGGGAGGCCATCGAGGCGGTACGCGCCCGAGTCGGCCCCTGCATGCCACAGCGCTCCACCTGACCTGACGTACCCGGGTCCAGCCCACCGTCCGCCCGGCGCAACCTCTGCCGCCGGGCGGACCGCTGCGATCCGGGGCTCTCGTTCGTCGGAGCATCGGCAGGAGACAAAAGCCTGCGTTGGACAGCACCTCGCCGAGCACGGCCAGCAGCTTGGTGAGTCATGCCGATATATGCGGACCGGCACCGTGATACCGGTGAAACGCCGGGGAGTTCGCACGCAGGTTTTACCGTCCCATGGTTGCCGCCCCCACCGGTCCGTCAGACTCTTGGTCACCATGCCGTCGGGCAACTGGTTCTGCAGGTCACGGGGGTGCAGGCGTCCCCCGCGCTGAGCGGGGAATGTTCATGCACCTCGAGTTCCGGCACCTCCGTATCCTGCTCACTGTCGCCGAGGCCGGCAGCATCCGCAGGGCCGCCGCGCGGCTGCAGCTCTCGCAGCCGGCCACGAGCGCTCAACTGAAGCGCATCGAACAGGAGCTGGGCGGCCCGCTCTTCATCCGCAGCGCCGACGGGGTGAAGCCGAACGAGCACGGGCAGTACGTCCTTCGCTGCGCCCGTGACCTCGTCGTCGGCTTCGACCGGCTGCGCGAGTACGCGCGATCGGCAGCCGAGGCGGACAGAAAGGCGGCCGCGCCGCTGAGGGCGGGCGGAACCGCCGGCCCTCTGGTGTCCCTGCTGGTCTCGGCCCTCTTCGAACTCGTCCCGGAACGCCGGCTCACCATAGACGCCCGCCGTTCCGTGCACACCCTGGTGAAATCGCTGAGCCAGTCGAAATGCGACATCGCGGTGTTCGGCGAGTTTCCGGGCTTCCCCCTTCCGGCCGGCGAGTCGGTGGCGACGCGCACACTGCTCCGCGAGCCCGTCTTCGTCCTGCTCGCCGAGGACCACCCGCTGGCACGCCAGGAGATGGTGAGTCTCCATGAGCTGGCGGACGAGGAGTGGGTCATGCCGGAGGCTGACGAGAGCGGCGTGCACGCGTACCTTCATCTCACCTGTCGGTCGGCGGGATTCACGCCGCGGATCGCCCATGTGACGCCGGATCTGTCGGTGGCGCAGATCCTGGTCGCCGGCCGCCGTGCCGTCTGCGGCATATGGCCGACCGCCGATGTCCCCGCCCAGGGCACCGTGCAACGGCCGCTCGTGGACGTCCCGTTCCACCGGCGGCTGCTGCTGGCCTGGAACACGCAGTCGGTTCCGCCCGAGCTCGCCGACGCGGCCGGCGCGCGTGTTCTGGCCGCCTATCTGTCGCTGGTGCGGCAGCGGCCGCAGTACCTGGCCTGGTGGCAGGACGGGGGCGAGGAGTTCGCCCTCGGCGAGGGTACGTGACCGGCCGGGCCACGGTTCCCCCTGCCCTATAGCTCTGGGGTTATATCCCAGATGGAGTCACGTCAGGAACATGTCACCTGGTGAACACTTCGCGTCAACGTCCCCCAGGACGTCGTCACCCCACGACGAGCGAAGGAATCACCCAGTCATGCCCCGTCCCCTTCTTGCTCTTTCCGCGATGGTCGCAGCCGGCGTCATCACCACGGGCGCGATGGCCGTACCCGCGCACTCGCAGACCAACGCGGTGAAGGGCGGAATTTCCGTCCGCGACACGGCGATATCCCAGGCCAAGGCGAACGTGACCCGGCACGCCGACACCTTCGGTTTCGGCGCGGGCCAAAGACTCCACGTCAAGGACGTCGTGATCGACGCCGACGGCACCCAGCACGTCCGCTTCGAACGGACCTACCACGGCCTCCCCGTCGTCGGCGGCGACTTCGTCGTCCACCAGAAGGCCGACGGCTCGCTCAAGGGATCCACCCGCGCCAAGGCCCACAAGGTGGCGCTGAAGTCCGTCACCCCTGCCGTCGACGCCAGGGGCACCGCGGCCGGCGCCCTGAAGCGCTCGCACGGACTGGTGCGTAACGCCAGGACCACCCCCGAGCTGATCGTGTGGGCCGCCGACGGCACCCCCCGCCTGGCCTGGCGCACCACCGTGCAGGGCCTGGGCGACAAGGGTCAGCCGCACGGCGAGGTCTTCGTCACCGACGCCAACACCGGCGCGGCGATCGAGAACTACGACGTGGAGCACGAGGCGACCGGCACCGGCCACTCCGAGTACACCGGCGACGTCAGCATCGACACCACCCAGCAGGCCGACGGCACCTTCGCCCTGATCGACCCGCTGCGCGGCCACGTCACCAAGGACGCGCACAACATCTCGTCCTCGTCCCTGAAGAGCACGTCCGGCACCCTGTTCACCGACGCCGACAACATCTGGGGCGACGGCAGGAAGTTCTCCACGGACCGTGCCACCGCCGCCGTCGACGCGCACGCCAACACCGCGGAGACGTTCGACTACTACAAGACGACCTTCGGCCGCAACGGCATCAAGAACGACGGGCGCGGCGCCACCGTCTTCGTCCACGTCGGCACCAACTGGGACAACGCCCAGTGGTCCGACGCCTGCTTCTGCATGATGACCGGCGACGGCAACGGCAGCACCGACCCCGAGCAGGTCGACCTCGACACCATGGGCCACGAGATGACCCACGGCGTCACCTCCGCCACCGCCAACCTGCGCTACAGCGGTGAGTCCGGCGGCCTGAACGAGGCCACCAGCGACATCCTCGGCACCATGGTCGAGTGGTACGCCAACAACCCGGTCGACACCCCCGACTACCTCTTCAGCGACCAGTCCACCCCGCCGTGGCTGCGCCGCTTCGACAAGCCGTCCCTGGACGGCCGCTCCGCCGACTGCTGGTCGAAGTCGGTCGGCCGGCTCGACGTGCACTACTCCTCGGGCGTCGGCAACCACTGGTTCTACCTCGCGAGCGAGGGCAGCGGCGCCAAGGCCATCAACGGCGTCTCCTACAACAGCCCCACCTGCAACGGCTCCACCGTCACCGGCATCGGCAACAAGAAGGCCTCCGCCATCTGGTACCGGGCGCTGACCGTCTACATGACCTCCACCACGGACTACAAGGGCGCCCGCATCGCGACGCTGAACGCGGCGAAGGACCTCTACGGCGCCACCAGCCCCGAGTACGCCACCGTGGCCGCCGCCTGGAGCGCGGTCAACGTCTCCTGACGCACCGACACACCACCTGATCCGCGCGAGCCGGCCCGGACGACGACGGGTACTCGGTGCATGCTGCCCGAGCATGCACGGTCGTCCGGGCCGAGCCCGCTTTCGACCCCCGCCGGGCCGTCCGGATGAGGAGTGCGGCGCCCGGGCATGTACCGACGCCGCGTACGCGCTCAGTGCCGCGTTCTCCGTACGCTTCCGCCGCAGGCCCCGGCGCTTCGTGAACGCACCGGTCACACCCCGCCCGCGCCGCACGTCCTGGAAGCGGATGCACCGGTTCGGTGAAAGCGCTGCCATCAACGCCGTCGGCGACCGCCCAAGGCCTGATCGGCAGCCCTGCCCCGGAGCCGTACCGCTCCGACTCGATGACCGACGAGGACGCCGCCCTGCTCGGAATGCCCGCCCGCCACGGCTCCTTCCGGGACAGGCTCATTCCCGCACCGCATCGAGTGACCTTCGTCCCGCCCGTCACCAGCGCAGCCACCGGCACCGCTCCGATGGCATGATCGGCTCTCGACGAGCGCGCCCTCATCGCCCGTGCTTCACCGGAAAAACCATGCTGTCCGGCATGAAAAGTGACCTATATGACTGACATCTAACAAATCGGCCGAACAATTGATACCTAAAGTCTCGCGGGTGCTCTCGCGAATAAACGGCAGAACTGTGTCCGCCGCGTGGCGTCAACCACGGGCGATGCTGTGGGCCATGGCGGGTGTGGTGGCCCTCGGACTCCTCATCACGCTGGAGGTCGCCGCGCGTCGCTGCGGCGGCGTACCGGGACCGATGACCAACCAGGCGAAAGAGGTGATATTCGCCCCCAAGCCGGGGCCGCTGTACGCCGGTATGGCGTTGATGATGGTGGTGCTCACCTGGCGGCAACGGTTCATCGCGGCTGGTGCCGCGATCGGCATCGACGTCGTCTTCGTGCTGGTGCGGTGGGCGGTCGACGCCAAGACGCCCGCCGACCACTTCTTCGGCAACGGCGCGTTGTGGGTGATGCTGGGCTGTGCGGTCATCGCTGTCACACGCCGTACCGGCCGGGAACGTGTCCTGCTACTGAAGGGTGTCGGGCTGGGCCTGCTGCTGGTGGCCGGCCGCAAGACCGGCGACACCTGGCTGCTCATCACGTCGAAGACCCGCCCTTTGGTGCTCGACCCGTACGTGGCGACCGCCGATCACGCGCTGGGCAACCCGTCGTGGCTGGTAGGCCGGATGGTCAGGGCCACCAGCCCGATCGGCACCCATCTTCTCCACGGGGTCTATGCGCAGCTTGCGGTGGCCGCGGTCGTCGTCGCGCTGTACCAGCTGCGCAACGTGGCGGCCGAGCGCCGTTTCCCGCGCCATCATCTGGTGCGCACGTTTCTGGCGATCGGCCTCCTCGGGCCGGCCGTCTACATGCTCTTCCCGGTGGTCGGACCGGTCTTCGCCTACGGTCCGGGCGCCTCCGGCACCGGCGGCGTGCACTGGGCGGTGGCCAACCTGTGGCCGGACACGCCACCGCCGATCAACCCCCCGCACCCGGTGCCGTACGACTCGATCACCCCTCGCAACTGCATGCCCAGCCTGCACACGGCGTGGGCCACCGCGATCTTCATCCATTCCCGCAAGGGTCCGCGGGCTCTGCGATTCGCAGGAACGTTCTGGCTGATTGCCACACTCGGCGCGACGCTGGGCTTCGGCTACCACTACGGCGTGGATCTCATTGCCGGCGTGGTGTTCGCGCTCACGATCGAGACAGCTCTGCGCGCGCTCGACCGTGGCTGGGACCGGGCGGGAATCCGGCTGGTCGCCTACGGCACCACGGTCTTCGCTACGCTCCTGGTGGCATATCGCTACCTGCCGATGGAAATGGCCAGGTATCCCTACCTGTTTGGACCGCTTCTCATTCTGGCGATGACCTCAGTGGTCTACGGCTACGTACGAACCACCAGACTGTGGGAACCGAAGGCCGCACCAGCGCTGCAACCGGAACCACAACCCGAACTGGTTTGAAGTGGGAGGCCTTGTGTTCCTCTTCCAGGCCGGGAGATCGGCTCTGGTGATGATGCTCGCCATGCACCGGGGAAGTCTGCCGGCAAGGTGATCGGCGCCCTGACCGTGATGGGGTTGCTGTCCGCGCTCCCGGCGCGTGAATCCCAAGGTCGTGCGGACCGGCCCCGCTGCCCTCGTCCTGCGGCGCGGGGTTGAGCGGACCGTCGGCCACGCCCGCGAGGCGGCCGGCCTCGCCGACCAGGTCCACTCCGAGGTCCAGGTCGGCGGCGGCTGCTGTCCCCTCACGGGCAGCGTCGCCCGTGGTCCCCGCATCGCCCTGCGCCTGCACCCGGAGTACCGCACCGTGACCGCGGGCGACACCGCTCCCGTCGAGGCCGCGCTGTGCCGACTGGCCGCGATGCGCGCCGCTGATGACGCATAACGACCGCTTCGGCTTCACCACCCGCTCCAGCCAGCTCCACGAGTCCTGATGCTGAGTATCGGCGGCCCGCCGTCAGCGGCTTCGGCCTGCTGCTGTAGCGCCGAGTGCGGGTACCCGCCGTACGCCGTGCGACCAGCCGCAGCGACCGTGCGACCCACCCGGTCCCCGCGCTCGTCATGCTCGCCGGGTTCACCGCCACCGCCTCGTCGGCGGCCAGCCAAACTGCCCACCAGTGACCGGCGGGTCTCCGGCATTTTCGGCCCGTCGGCTGTCTGAATGTGACGGCGACCTTTCCGAACGGACAACTGGTGCTGTAGACACGTCAGTTGTTGCGTCTCCTGGATCGCAACAGGCGGTGATCGCGGCAACTTCAGTAGCTCTACCTGCGATCGCCGACCCCCCCCTCATGCACAGTGAAAGGCACATGTATGGCGAACGACCGCAGGATGCGCCACGGCGGACGAATGCTGGCGCTCTCAGCGGCTGCCCTGGGCATGGTCGCGGCGATAGCCGTTCCGGCCTCGGCCGATGACCAGCCCACCCGGGCGCAGCTCATAGCCGACTGCGACTCGGGTGCAGGGAAGTGCACCTTCAACGACCCGCAGTTGGGCCAGGCGTATCTCGGAGACTTCCACCGGGTCTCCGACTCGCTCTACAACTGCAGCACCTCGCCTGCCACCCAGTCGATGACCTGGTCCGACACGGTCGGTTCCACGGACTCGGCGGGCGTGTCCGTGACCGTCGGCGGCAAGATCGCGGACATCATCGATCTCAGCGTGACGGCGACTTACAGCCACACCTGGTCGAGCACGCACTCGGAGACCAGCTCCGTCAACATGACGGTGAAACCCGGTGAAGTCGGCTGGATCTCCCGTGCGCAGGTGATGCAGACCGTCTCCGGCACCTGGCAGACCCATTACGACGACCGGAAATGGGGGCACTACTTCTGGTTCGTCCCCGACGTCATCACCGGGCCTGCCCCGAACGGGACGGACGGCCAGAGCAACGCGGTGGTCGTCAAGTCCAGGAAAATGACCGCTGAGGAGAAGCAGTCCTGCTCCAGCCGCTCCGGTAAGGCCAAGACGTTCGTCGTCCAAGGCTGATCCACCGATCGCGCGCCTGGCTGCCTCGCGGTCCGTACACCCGCGAGGCAGCTCGGGCATGGCGAGGTGGGAGACCACACGCCGGACTCCGGCTTCCTCACCCAGTTGGTGGGTGACGAATGACTCGTACTCGGCGTGGTCGCGACAAGCACGCCCAGGACGAACTCCTACGAAAAGTGGTCACCAGGGCCGACCTTGCCTGATGCGGCACGGGTGGCAGAGGTGCGGCGGCCGCCTCGGCGGTCGGAGCGGCGGCCTCCGGTCCCGGCCGTGCCACCCGTGGCTCCGCCGGCCGCCGCACGTCGGCCGGATCCGCGGACAACCTGGCCGGAGGCGGCGCCGGTCGCCGCACCGGCCGCGGACTGGCGGTCGGAGCTGCGGCCGCCCGCGCCGACGGCATCGCCGGATCCCGCCCGGCGGTCGGAGCCCCGGCCCCCCGTCCCGGTGGCAGCACCTGTCGGCGCTTTGGCCCCGCCGCCGTTTCGGCGTCGGCGGCCGGACCGCCCGCCGGGCTTGGTGTCGGGCTTGCGGTCCGGGCGGGACGCCGTCGGTGTCGCCGGCTGGGGGACCTCGATGGTGACGGCCACGCCGGACGGCTCGCGGGCGCCGGTGATGGTGGCCAGTTCCGCGTCGCTCGACGTGATGCGGGCCGTCCGTGGGCGGATGCCCGCGTCCGACATGAGCCGGGTGACGTCCCGTTTCTGATCGGGCAGGACGAGCGTGACCACGCTTCCGGAACCGCCGGCACGGGCCGTGCGGCCGCCCCGGTGGAGGTAGTCCTTGTGGTCGGTGGGGGGATCGACGTTCACGACGAGGTCGAGGTCGTCGACGTGTATGCCCCGGGCCGCGACGTTCGTCGCCACCAGGGCGGTGACCTGGCCGTTCTTGAACTGTTCCAGGGTGCGGTTGCGCTGGGGCTGGGAGCGGCCTCCGTGCAGTGCCGCCGCGCGGACACCGACGGCCAGGAGCCGCTTGGCCAGGCGGTCGGCGGACCTCTTGGTGTCGAGGAAGAGAATGACCCGGCCGTCACGGGCCGCGATGCGCGTGGTGACGGCCTTCTTGTCGGTCTCGTCCTGGACGTGGAGCACGTGGTGCTCCATGGTGGTCACCGCTCCCGCGGACGGGTCCACGGAATGCACCACGGGGTCGGTCAGGAACCGCTGCACCAGGCGGTCGATGTTGCGGTCCAGGGTGGCCGAGAACAGCATGCGCTGTCCGTCGGGCCGCACTTGCTGGATCACCTTGGTGATCTGCGGCAGGAAGCCCATGTCGGTCATCTGGTCGGCTTCGTCCAGCACCGTGATGCGTACGTGGTCGAGCACGCAGTCCCCGCGTTCCACGAGGTCGTTGAGCCTGCCGGGCGTCGCCACGAGTACCTCGGTACCGCGCCGGAGCGCACCGGCCTGCTTGGTGATGGACAGCCCGCCGACCACGGTGGCCAGCCGGAGGTTCACCGCCGTCGCGTAGGGGGTCAGCGCGTCCGCCACCTGCTGGGCGAGTTCACGGGTGGGTACCAGCACGAGGGCGAGGGGTGCCTTGGGCTCCGCACGCAGTCCGGCCGTGCGGGCCAGCAGCGCCAGCCCGAACGCGAGGGTCTTGCCGGAACCGGTGCGTCCCCGTCCCAGCAGGTCACGGCCGGCGAGCGAGTTGGGCAGGGTGGCGGCCTGGATGGGGAAAGGGGCGGTCACGCCCTGCGTGGTGAGGGTCTTCAGCAGCCCCGCGGGCATGTCCAGACCGGCGAAGTCCTCGACGGCGGGAAGTGCGGGTGTCGTGCTTTCCGGCAGCCGGAATTCCGTCGGCGACGACGCGGACGGTCGGGGCGACGAGGCGCGCCGGTTCGGCTTCTGGGACCTGCGGGACATGCGGTTATCTGCCTTCCTGGAAACAGCACAAACCGGGGTCCGCACCATGACGGTGCGGACCCCGGCGAGCGGGTACGCGTCCGGGATCAGGCGGGGACGATGTTCTCCGCCTGCGGGCCCTTCTGGCCCTGCGTGACGTCGAAGGAGACCCGCTGGCCCTCCTGCAGCTCACGGAAGCCCTGGGTCGCGATGTTCGAGTAGTGGGCGAAGACGTCCGGACCGCCGCCGTCCTGCGCGATGAAGCCGAAACCCTTTTCAGAGTTGAACCACTTCACGGTTCCCTGTGCCATGACCTTCTCCTTCAATAGGCAGAGGCCCCATCCGGAGACGCCGGAAAACAAATAAGCGCCTGAAGGAGGAACATTCCCGTCAGGCGCACATAGGTTCATGGGTACCACAACTGCAACAGCGGAACCGTAGCACAGCTCGGCGGCCCATGGTGCGTCACCGAGGCGCGCGCGAGCGCACCTCGTCTACAGGCCGCGAACTTCCTCCATATATCACGGATTCGGCCGTTCTTCCCAGGTCAGAGGCATCGAGGACCCTCGGGCGTCAGCAAAAGGCCGGCATCGGACGCCAAGGGGCCACCATCACATGGCAGCACGCACACGCGCCCGCGACACGGGCACCTTCTTCAGACCGAGGAGTCCGGCTTCGGGACTCGAGCATCACGTCTACCCGGCGGTCTGGCCACCCAGCCCAACGCCTTCGACAGGTCGCGTGGGCGGTCGCGGGCGGGGGAAGATCAGGTGGTGAACTCGTCTGTGGCGGAGGCAGTCTCCGTCGTTCTGCTGCTGGCCGTGCTGGCGTGCGCCGTCATTCGCCCGTTCGGGTGGCCGGAGGCGGTTGTCGCCGTCCCGGCTGCGGGTGTGGCGATCGCCACTGGGGCGCTCTCGCTGGGGCACGCCCGTGAGGAGGCGGAGCGGCTCGGGCCGGTGATCGGGTTCCTTGCGGCCGTCCTGGTCCTCGCCCAACTGTGTGACGACGAGGGCTTGTTCCACGCGTGCGGGGCGTGGATGGCCCGTAGCGCGGCGGGCCGCCCGCGTCGCCTGCTGGTGCAGGTGTTCGCAGCCGCGTCTGCGATCACCGCGGTGCTCAGTCTGGACGCCACGATCGTGCTGCTGACGCCGGTGGTGTTCGCCACCGCCGCCCGGCTCGGTGCCCGGCCGAAACCGCACGTCTACGCCTGCACCCACCTGTCGAACACCGCGTCGCTGCTGCTGCCGGTCTCCAACCTCACCAACCTGCTCGCGTTCGCCGCCAGCGGGCTGAGTTTCACGCGCTTCGCCGCCCTGATGGCCTTGCCCTGGCTGGTGGCCATCGCCACCGAGTACGTGGTCTTCCGCTTGTTCTTCGCCACCGACCTGGACGCGGGAGCTCAGGCCCCACGCACCGCCGAACAACGCGAACTGCCGTTGTTCGCCCTGGTCACAGTGGCCTGCACGCTGGCCGGGTTCGTTCTCACCTCCATGGTGGACGTCAACCCCGCGTGGGCGGCCTTCGCCGGCGCCCTCGTACTCGCCGTGCGGGCTCTGGCCCAGCGCCGCACCACGCCCACCGCCATCGTGCGTGCCGCCGCGGTGCCGTTCCTCGCCTTCGTCCTGGCCCTGGGACTGGTGGTCCGCGCGGTCGTCGACAACGGGCTGGCGGCCGGGCTGGGTCACCTGATCCCGGGCGGTACGGGACTGGTGGCCCTGTTCGGCATCGCGGCCCTGGCCGCGGTGCTGGCCAACGTCATCAACAACCTGCCCGCCGTGCTGGTGCTGCTGCCGCTGACCGCCCCGTCCGGGCCGGGCGCGGTCCTGGCAGTCCTGCTGGGGGTGAACATCGGCCCGAACCTCACCTACGCCGGCTCCCTGGCCACGCTGCTGTGGCGGCGCATCGTGCACGAACACGACAGTAACGTCGAACTCGGCGAGTTCACCCGGCTCGGTGTGTTCACCGTGCCTGCCGCCCTGGGGCTGTCGGTGGTGGCACTGTGGACCTCGCTCACCCTCATCGGAGGCTGACCGTCATGAAAGTCATCGCCTGGATCACCGAGGGCACGTGGCCCGCCGGCATCGACGCGGCCCGCGCCCACGCGCCGGAGGACGCCGACATCGTGCTGCTCCACGTCACCCCGGCCGACGTCCCGGGCGCGGCGCACAGCGCCTTCGCCGGTCTGCTCGGTCGCGGCCATGGCGAACGCGACCCCGGCACGCAGCTGGAGCACCTGGCCGCTGCCTCCGCCGAGACGTTCCTGGCCGAGGCCGCGCAGCGTCTGGGCCGCCCGTGCGCCCGCGTCGAGCGGACCGGCCGCGTCGAGCGGGAAGTCGTTGCCGCTGCCGAGGGCGCGGACCTGCTCATCCTCGCCCGCGACGGTGACCGCACCCATCTCGGGCCGCGCAGCCTGGGGCATGCCAGCCGTTTCATCGTCGACCACGCCCCGTGCCCTGTCCTGCTGGTGTGGCCCGAGCCCGCGCCCGGCATCGACACCATCCCGCCCCCGCCACCCCACCCGCCGCACCACCGATAGCGGCAGGCGCCCGGCACCGGACCGTCTTCCGCGGCCAGGAGCATGGCTGAGGTTGGACTATGTCTTGCCGGGGTGATCTTGCATCCGGATGAATTGGCCGTGCCAGGTGTGGTACCAGACCTGGCCGGTGGTCGCGTTGACCGAGAGCATGCCGACGACGTGGCCGTCACGCAGGGTGTGCAGGGTGTAGTAGCCGGGGAACTGGTCAGGTTCGGCGGCGCGCAGCCCGTGGCGGTGCTCACTGAGCCAGCGGTCGGCGACTCTCACCGCCTGGTCGGGCCCGATCGCCGCGGTGCCGGGCCGGGGGCCGGCGTGCATCATGCCGTAGCCGGTGTTCCACATCATGGCCGGCCCGAACTCCAGCTGGACGGCACCGCTGCCCGGGTCGATGAGGACCTCGGTCGCGTGGCTGCCGTCAGGCGCGAGAAGCTCGGCGTAGTAGCCGTTGCTGAACTGCATGATCTCCCCGACGTGCAGGCCCCAGCGCTGGGCGAAGCGCCCGGCGGCGCGGTCGGCGTCGGCCATGTTGTGTACGGGGCCCTGGCGGGAGACGGTGCCCATCATCGCCCCGGGGCCTGGCCGCCACGACGGGGAGCCGCCGCCTGCGACCCACACGATCGAAGCGATCAGTGCGGCCACTGCGGCGACCAGCACGGTCAGCGGCAGCCAGCTGCCCCGTAGCCGCCTGGTCACCGGGGCCTCGGCTTGTGGGCGGCGAGGCGTTCACGCGCCTCGGTGTAGGCGTCCGCGTCGATCTCACCGGCGGCGTAGCGGCGGTCGAGGATCTCCTCCGGGGTCTCCCGGTGCTCGCGGCTCGCCCAGCCCTCCCGTCCCCGGCTGCCGTCCGGGTGACCGCCGGACGGGCTGTGCGTCAGGCGTATCACCGCCCATACGGCGAGGCCGATCAACGCGATCCACAGCAAGGGCATGAAGGCCATCCAAGCCCAGCCACCGCCCCAGCCGCCGTCCCAGTACATCATCGCAGCTCACCTCCCAGGAGGCTCCTGCTCTCCAGTCTCCCCAGCGAGGGCATGACGGCGGCAGGGGCCTTCTGGCCCGGCCGCTGGACCATTCGGCTCCCTTGTGTTCGGGGACAGGGCGATCTGGCACGGTCGGTATCGATACGGCCACGTGCAGGTGGGACCGGCACCTGGGCGCGCACGTCCTGTGCACGTCCTGCCCGGGAGATCCGCTGCGGTCAGGCCTTCCGACTCCCGCGGCGGCGCATCATGGCGAACGCACCGCCGCCGCCCGCGAGGGCCAACATGGCCCCGGCCGCGATCGGCAAGGGCGCCGAGCTCGTGGCGCTGCCGCCCACGCCGGCTCTGACAGTCCCATGCGGGGTGGGCGGGACCCGCATCGTCGGAGTGGCGGACGGCATCGCGGACTGCGTCATGGTGCAGGTCATCGTCATGGTCGAGGGCATTGCCATGGCGGATGGCATCGTCATGGTGCACGGCACTGTCTTGGCGGACGGCATCGTCATGGCAGACGGCATCGGCATTGTGCACGTCATCGACATCGTGGTGGCGGAGGATCGCTGCATGGTGCAGCTCGGTGACACGCTGGATGTCCCGGTCGGGCCCGGCCACGCGGTCGCCGGCACGGCGAGAGCGGTCAGGGAGATCGTGCCGACGGCGAGGGCAGCGGCGGCTATGCGACGAGAGCGCATGATTCTCTCCTCAGCCGGACGCGGCCACGGTGACCGCGTGAGGGGGATCCGGCATACAGAGATGAAAGCGTCGTGCTGGCGTGCATCGCGACGCGAACTGATCCCCCTCTCACCCGGATGCAGCCCGGTCACGGCCCGATCAAGCTGTTTTCCCAAGTCGTTGGGCATGCCTGCGCCATCACAGACCGAGGTTGCTCGGTCCGCCTTCTGGGTGACGGTCGGAGCGCGGCCAGGGCCAGGGGCTCCTGGTGGACTGAGCCAGGCTGCAGGGTGCCGCAGCCGAGGTTCTGATCGCGTACGAGCCAGGCTCCTCGGTCAGGCAGGAGGGATCGCGGGACGGGGGTGGGTTTCGTACATGCGGATCGCCACGATCAGTCCGGAGGCGGCGGTGAGGGCGGCGACGGCCCAGATGGCGATGGTCACGCTGTAGGCATCGGCGAGGGCTCCGGCGAGCAGGGCGCCGACGGCGAAGCCGCCGTCGCGCCAGAGGCGGTAGACGCCGACGGATCGGGCGCGCCATGCGGGGTGGGCGACGTCGCCGATGGCGGCCAGCAGGGTGGGGTAGACCAGCGCGGTGCCAACGCCGAGCATGACCTGGGCCGCGGACCAGACGGGGAAGCTGGTGCCGATCGCCACCAGGGCGATGGCCGCGGCCTGGATCAGCATGCCGGCGGTGATCAGGTGTTTGCGGCCGATGCGGTCGGACCACCAGCCGGTGAAGAGTTGCCCGAAGCCCCATATCGCGGGGTAGAGGGCGGCCAGGACGCCGATCCGGACGACGGACAGGCCGTGGGCGGCGAAGAGGAGGGGGAAGATGCCCCAGGCGAGGGCGTCGTTGAGGTTGTTGACCAGGCCGGCCTGGCTGGCGGCGGACAGGGCCTTGTCGCGGAAGCTGGTGATCCAGGCAATCTGGCCGGTCGTCAGCTCACCGTGGTGCTCCGGGTTCTTGGGTGCCGGGTGGCGGGCGGCTTCGGCGCGGGCGTGGCCCTGCGTCTCGCGCACCGCGAGGGTGGACAGGCCGAGAGCGAGAGCCGCGTAGGCCACGCCGAGGAGGAAGGGGGCGGGCCGCAGTCCCCAGTGGGCGGCGATGGCACCGGTGGCCATGGCGGTGGCCGCGAGGGCGACGTAGCCGGAGGCTTCGTTGAAGCCCATGGCCAGCCCGCGGCGGGCCGGTCCGACCAGGTCGATCTTCATGATGACGGTGGTGGACCAGGTCAGACCCTGGTTGACACCGAGCAGGACGTTGGCGAAGACGATCCAGCCCCAGGCCGGACCGAAGATCAGCAGCACCGGCACCGGCAGTGCCACCAACCAGCCGGCGACCAGCACGGGCTTGCGGCCGTAGCGGTCGGAGAGGGTGCCGGCGAAGAAGTTGGTGATCGCCTTGGTGGCGCCGAAGGCCACGATGTACGTCAGTGCGGCGGTGTAGGCGGACAGGTGAAAGACGTCCTTGGCGAGCAACGGCAACACGGTGCGTTCCTGGCCGAGCATGCCGCCGACGAGGGCGTTGACCGCGACCAGGAGGGAGAACTGGGCGAGGTTGGCGCGCAGACCGAGCCGTATGCCGTCGTCGGCGGCACCGGGCGGAGCGGTGGTGGCGGGGGTGGTCACCGGCCCTCCTCCAGGGTGCGGCCGGTGGCCTTGGCCCAGTCGGCGGCTCCGCCGACCAGCACGGCGAGATCATCGGCGCCGCTGCGGACGAGGAAGCTGGCGGCGGTCATGGCGCGCTCGCCGTGCCCGCACATCACCACAGCCCCGTGCGGTGCCGGTCCGGACGCGCCCGCCAGGGTGCCGAGTTCCGCGTGTACGGCTCCGGGGATGTGCCCGGCGGTGTACTCGGCCTGCTGGCGTACGTCGAGGACGGGGCGGTCGCCGATGCGGTCGGCGGTGACGAGTTCCAGTGTCCGCACGGATCCGTCGTCCGCTCGCCAGGCGTCCATGCCTCCTGCCAGGTGGCCGGCGAGACGGTCGTAGCCGATCTTCGCCGCCTGCCAGGCCACCTCGGCCCCGTCCTGGCCGGGGCCGAGGACGAACACCAGCGGAGCCTCGGGCGGCAGCAGCCAGCCCAGCCAGGTGGCGAACGCCTCGCGCAAGGGAATCGAGACGGCACCGGGGATGTGCCCGGCGGCGAACTGCTTCACCGGGCGGACGTCGACCAGCTGCGCGCCCTGACCCAGCAGGCTCCGCACCGCCGCGACGTCCAGCGGCGCCAGGCCCAGCTCGGCGGGCAGGAGGGCAGGTCCGAGCCGGTTCAGCTGCCCGAGCCGGTCGAAGTACGCGGGGTAGGAGCCGAGGCTGTCCAGCAGCTGTCGTGCGAAGGCGTCCTCGTCCGGTGCCGCGAGCAGGGCGTTGGCCTGCTTCTGGGCGCCGATGGTGGTGGTGCGCTCCGCTCCGGGCGGGGCGGAGCAGAACGAGCCGGCACCGTGGGTGGGCCACACGGCAGTGGCGTCCGGCAGGCCGGCGAGGCGGTGCAGGGAGTGGTACTGGGCGCGGGCCAGCTCCTCCGTGCGCTCGGGGCCGAGGAGGTCGGGGCGTGCGGCCGAGCCGACGATCAGGGAGCCGCCGGTGAACACCCCCAGCTCCCGGGAGCCGTCCAGCAGCAGGTAGGACAGATGCTCGTCGGTGTGACCAGGGGTGGCCAGCGCCCGCAGGGTGAGTCCGCCCAGGTCGATCTCGTCGCCGTCGGCCAGCGGGGTGTGGTCGAAGGCGCGGTCTCCGGCGGCGGAGGCCAGCACGGTGGCGCCGTCGTCGTGCGCCAGTTGCAGGGCGCCGGTGAGGAAGTCGGCGTGCAGATGGGTGTCGGCCGCGTATGCCACCGTGAGGCCGCGCCTGGCGGTGGTCTCGCGCAGCGCGCGGACGTCCCGGGAGGCATCGACGGCCAGAGCTCGGCCGTCGCCGAGGCCGACGAGGTAGGCGCAGTTGCCCAGTCCCTCGTCGACCAGGGGTATCAGGTGGTCGTCGGTGAAGCCCACGGTGTCCTCCAGAAGGCCGGGCCGGGGTGGCGCATCGCCTTCCCCACTCATACAATATTCCACGGATTCATGGAGGATGCCATGGGAGACCCCGTCCGCAAAGCCGCTCTGTTCGAGGCGCTCGCCACCACCGGCAAGGCACTGTCCAACGGCAAGCGCCTGGAACTGCTGGACCTGCTCGCCCAGGGCGAACGCACCGTGGACGCCCTCGCGAAGGCCGCCGGACTGGGCCTGACCACCGCCTCCGCCCACCTGCAGACCCTCAAACAGGCCGGCCTGGTCACCACCCGCCGCGAGGGCACCCGCATCCACTACCGGCTCGCCGGAGACGATGTCGCGCAGCTGTTCGCGTTGCTGCGCACGGTCGCCGAAACCCACCAGGCCGCGGTGCCTGCCGCCCGGGACGCCTACCTCGGCGAGGACGGCGCCCAGGAAGTCACCCGCGAGGAACTGCGTGCCCGCGTGCCGGCCGGGGACGTGGTGGTGCTGGATGTGCGACCGGTGGAGGAATACCGGGCCGGACACATCCCAGGAGCTGTGTCCATCCCCGTCGACGAGCTGGCCGAGCGGATCACCGAGCTGCCCGAGGACACGGAGGTCGTCGTCTACTGCCGCGGCGCCTACTGCGTGCTCGCCTACGACGCGGTGCGGCTGCTGGCCGACCGCGGACGGCGGGCGCTGCGGCTGAGCGACGGCATGCTGGAATGGCGCCTGGCCGAACTGCCCGTCAGTACCGGGGCGTCGGCATGACCCACACTGCTCCGCCGCATCCGGGACTGGCCGACGGGCCCATCTACCTGGACTACAACGCCACCACCCCCGTAGACCCGCGCGTCGCCGAAGCGATGCTGCCGCACCTGACCGACTTCTTCGGTAATCCCTCCAGCAGCCACCTCTACGGCGCTGAGCCGAAAGCGGCCCTGGAAAACGCGCGGGCGCAGGTCGCCGGCCTGATCGGCGCCCGCTGCGACGAGATCGTCTTCACCGCCTCCGGCTCGGAGGCCGACCTGCTCGCCCTGCGCGGGGCGGCCCTTGCTTCCCGTCGGTCCCGCCCGCACGTGATCACCCAGGCCACCGAGCACCCGGCAGTCCTGGAGTCCTGCCGCGCCCTTGAGCGCCTGCACGGCGCGCGGGTCACGGTGCTGCCGGTCGACGGCGACGGCCTGGTCGACCCCTCCGCGCCGGCCGCCGCCCTGGACGAGGACACAGTGCTGGTGTCGGTGATGGCCGCCAACAACGAGACCGGCGCCCTGCAGCCGATCGCCGAACTCGCCGCTCTCGCCCACGAGTACGGTGTGCTGTTCCACTGCGACGCCGCCCAGGCGGTGGGGAAGATCCCCCTCGACGTCGAGGAGTGGGGCGTGGACCTGCTCACCGTCGTGGGGCACAAGATGTATGCCCCGAAGGGTGCGGCCGCGCTGTACGTGCGCGACGGCGTGCGGCTGGAGCCGGTCGTCTACGGCGGCGGCCAGGAACGCGGCCTGCGGGCCGGCACCGAGAACACCGCCCTGGCCGTGGCGCTCGGCACCGCGGCCCGGCTGGCCGCCGACGACCTTGCGCAGGACGGACCCGCCCGAGTGGCTGCACTGCGGGACGACCTGCACCGGCGCCTGGCCGACGCGCTGCCCGGTCGCGTCCACCTCAACGGGCCCCGGACGGCACGCCTGCCGAACACGCTGAACGTCAGCATCGACGGCGTGCTCGGGCACGAACTCCTCGCCGCTGTGCCGGAGATCGCCGCCTCCACCGGATCGGCCTGCCACAGCGGCACCCACACCCCCTCCCCGGTCCTGACCGCGATGGGTTTGGACAGCAAGCGGGCGTCGGGGGCCCTGCGGGTGTCGCTGGGCCGCTGGTCCACGACGGCTGACATCGAGACGGCGGTGACCGCACTCATCGAGGCGGCCGCCGCGCACTGACCGGGCCCACCGGCCCGCCCTCACCCTGGCTCCCGTCTTGCCTGTCCCAGCCGCCCCCGACAGGCCAACAATGATCGTCCGGAAGATGGACGCACCGCGTGCGGCGATGCGGCGTTAATCTGGTCGCCAGCTGCGGCATCTGATCGCAGCGCGGTGGAGTCGCCGTACCCGAACCGCGGCATCGGTGCCGCCGACAGTTCCTGCTTGCGAAGGTGTGTGCCCGTGTACCTGGGCCCCGGCGAGTAGGAGACGTACGTTTCACCGACGTGTGGGCGGCGCACCGGCTGGTCCGGCCGTTCTTCTATGGCTTGCGGCGACGATGACGCGCCGCCTGGTGGCAGGGAGGCAGCGGTGACAAGGCTGACGGGCAGGGCACTGCGCGTGACGATCTTCATCGGTGAGAACGACGTCTGGCACCACAAGCCCCTGTACAGCGAGATCGTGCACCGTGCGCACAAGGCAGGGCTGGCCGGCGCCTCGGTGTTCCGCGGCGTGGAAGGCTTCGGCGCCTCCTCCTTGATCCACACCTCGCGGTTGCTGTCGCTGAGCGAAGACCTGCCGGTGGCGATCGTGATCGTGGACGCCGAGGACCAGGTGCGGCAGTTCCTGCCCCAGCTGGACGAGCTGGTCGGGGAGGGGCTGGTGATTCTCGACGAGTGCGAGGTCATCCGGTACGTGGGCAGGGAGAAGAAGGCGTGAACTGGCTGCTCGTGATCCGCGGCGCCATGGTCTGGGCCGTGGCGGCCGGGGCCGCCTCGTCGCAGATGCTGTTCTTCGCCGCCGCCGTCGGCGCCAGCATGGTGGCCGGCCTGGGGGTGGCGTTCGTCGGTGTGTCGTTCGGGCAGGCACTGTGGGCGTGAACCGGCCGGTGCCCGAGGAGCGGGCGGCGGAGCGGTCATCGGCGCGAATGGGGCCGTGGCGGTTCGTGCTCTGGTTCGGCACGGTCAGTCTGCTTGCGGACGTCGTGTACGAGGGCGCCCGCTCGATCACCGGGCCGTTGCTCGCCTCACTGGGCGCGTCCGCCCTGGTCGTCGGAGTGGTCACCGGCGCCGGGGAGGCGGCGGCGCTGGGGCTGCGACTGGTCTCCGGGCCTCTGGCGGACCGCACCCGCCGCTTCTGGGGCCTGGCGATCGCCGGGTACGCCCTGACGGTCGTCTCGGTGCCGCTGCTGGGCGTGGCCGGTGCGCTGTGGGCCGCGTGCGTGCTGGTGATCGCCGAGCGGGTGGGCAAGGCGGTGCGCTCACCGGCGAAGGACACGCTGCTCTCGCACGCCACCGCCGCGACCGGCCGGGGCCGCGGCTTCGCCGTCCACGAGGCGCTGGACCAGATCGGCGCCCTGGCCGGTCCGCTGCTGGTCGCGGGCGTGCTCGCGCTGACCGGGAACGACTACGGCCCCGCGCTCGGTGTGCTCGCCGCGCCGGGCGTCGTCGTACTGCTGTTGCTGTTCTGGCTGCGGGCGCGGGTGCCGGATCCGGAAGGCTACGAACGCGCGGTGGAGGTCGCGGCGCCCGTGGCACCGCAGGCGCGGGACGGGCGGCTGCCGAGGGCGTTCTGGACGTACGCCGCCTTCACGGCGGCCACCACGACCGGGTTCGCGACCTTCGGGGTGCTCTCCTACCACCTGGTCGAGCGGCATCTGCTGACCGCCGCGTGGGTGCCGGTGCTGTACGCGGCGGCGATGGCCGTGGACGCGGTCGCGGCGCTGGCCAGCGGCTGGGTCTACGACCGGATCGGCCCACGCGTTCTGGTCGCGCTGCCGGTGCTGACCGCGGGCGTGGTGGCCCTGGCGTTCACCGACACCGTCGCGATCGCGGCGGCCGGGTCGCTGGTGTGGGGCGCGGCCATGGGCATACAGGAGTCCACCCTGCGCGCCACGGTCGCCGACCTCGTGCCCCGGGGGCGGCGGGCGACCGCCTACGGGCTGTTCGCCGGTGTCGTCGGCGCGGCGAGCCTGGCGGGCGGTGCACTGACGGGTGGCCTGTACGGCTACTCGATCCCCGTGCTGATCACGGTGGTCGTCGCCATCCAGGTGCTGGCCGTGGTGCTGCTTGCCGTCACCGGGGTCGAGCGGCGCTGAGACGCCGGCAGAGTTCGGCGTCGCCGGACTTGATCTGTAGTGCCTCGTCGGGGTGGTTCACGCCGGCTCGCTGGTGGCCGTGGCCGCGCGCTGCCGGGACGCTTCGATCTCCGCGTACGCACCGTCGCGGCCCTCCCAGTGGGAGCCCTCGACGGACTTGCCGGGCTCCAGGTCCTTGTAGACCTCGAAGAAGTGGGTGATCTCCAGCCGGTCGAACTCGGAGATGTCACCGATGTCCTGCACATTCGCATAGCGCGGGTCGTGGGCGGGGACGCACAACACCTTGTCGTCGGGGCCGTGTTCGTCCTTCATGCAGAACATGCCTACGGCCCGGCACTCGATGGTGCAGCCGGGGAAGGTGGGCTCGCCGGTCAGGACGAGCGCGTCGAGCGGGTCGCCGTCACGCCCCAGGGTGCCGTCGATGTAGCCATAGTCGGCCGGGTACTTGGTGGAGGTGAACAGCAGCCGGTCCAGCCGGATGCGGTGCAGCGTGTGGTCCATCTCGTACTTGTTGCGGGAACCCTGTGGGATCTCCACGGTCACTATGAACTCCACGTCGTCCTCCTTGCCTCGTCGGTGTGGGCCTCGTCGGTGTGGTCCTCGCAAGGGCGGGATCCATGCTTCAGTTGGAAGTCCGTCCCGGCACGCCCGCAGGCCTGCGCCGTCCGGCCGGTCACCGGGCCCGGCTCGCCACAGGCGGCCACCGCCGCATCGGCCGGCCGCTGCGCGGACACCGCCTTGTCCAGCACCTCGACCAGCGACCGTATCTGAGCGGGGCGCGAGAGACGGACGGGTGGGAAATGGCGACGGCGCAGGCGAGCGAGGAGGCGGACGGTACGGCGCCACAGTTCCGTGCCGGGCAGCGGTGCGGGCGGGGCGAGCGCAGAACGTACAGGCATGGCTCCTCCTGGTCAGCACGGCTGGACCAGGGACCGTCAGCGGACGCGCGTCCGCGGTTGCGGTGAGCCCCATCACCGGCATGCCCCTCCCAGGGGGGTGTGCCCTTCCAGTGTGCGCCTCGGTCCATTCCAGGCCACCCCGTCGGTGGCGGGCATGGGCCGGATGGGCATCTGACCAGGACCATCAGCGCGCGCTCAACACTGGGCCGTCTTGGACGGCCACGATCCGGCTCGGTGGCTACCGAGTCATGGAATGTCGCCGGCCGGGGTGTCCGCCGCCAGCTGAACCGGGCGGGGTGTGTTTCGCCTCGCCCGGCCATCTGCGTGCGCGCTGGGCTCGGTTGAATGGATCACCCTGCGTGGCGATCCCGCTACCTGATGCCACAAGATGTCAACTTCATCTGCGAACATGCGCAGAAGGTCCTGACATTGGTGACCGGTCGAGGGCTGATGCAGATACCCTCGCGTCAGTCCCTCTCCCTGATCAAAGCGACGCGCCCAGGAGAATGCTCGGTGGCAGCAGCTGATGCCTACGCAAGACTCGCCGGAACCCTGGAGCGCATCCAACATGCCTCCGGACGCTCCGATTTGCTCGACGTGCTCAACACCGAGGACCTGGCGTTCGAGACCGGGATCCCTGAGTCCGTCGTGCGGACCCTGCTCGCAGGGGACAGGGTCGAAGCGATCTCGGTGTCGGATCGCGTCCGGCAGCGGCTCGACTTCCTCCGCGAGACCCGGCGGCGCGACGACGGAAGGAAGTACACCCTCGAGGAGATGGCCGCCGCTGCGGGCGTAACCCGTCAGACGATGAGCGAGTGGCGCAGGAAGGGCATGCCGAGCCTGGAGTCCGCCGACCGGCTGCGCCGCTTCTTCTCCCTGCCGCCCGGGTTCTTCTTCGCAGATGAGCCGGAGGCGCTCAACGAAGCGCTTCAATGGCATCTGCAGGAGTTCGAATCGCGATCTGACCCGCTCGCGCAGCTTCGCACGCCTGAGATCCTCCGGCTGGCCGCGCGCGGGCTCCTCTCGCCCACGGGGGTGCAGGCGATGGCTCAGTGGGCGGAGGCCGTCACCCGACCTGACAACCCCGGTGCCGGCAGCGGCGGCCAGGACCAAGAGCGGCATGTGCCGTGAACTTTGAGTTCGCCGGGGCATCGGGCCCTGTGCAGCCGCCCCGGTCGCGCGTCCCGCTTCGGGGCCTTGCCGCGGCCCGCGGCTGCACACCTTCGTCGAGCTGCGAGGACGGACAATGACTCCTCTGGCCAGGCTTCATCAGTGGCAGAGGTTAAGGAAGCGCGACCGGGAGATGCATCAGTTCGCTGAGACACTTCTCGGTCCCATTCGGGAGAGGCTGAGTGGTACCAGCGCAGGCGGCGGCGTGTCAGCCGGGGAGGCACGATTAGATCCTGAAGCCCTGTTCGAGGCCTTGGTCGAGTCTGCCAGGCGGTGGCGCAGCGGTCGTCGGCTCGAGGTCCACAGAGTGCACATCCCCCGCACGTTCAAGGCCACAGGGATGTGGCTGGAGCGTGCGGACCAGGACGACGTCATCATTGAGCAGGACGCCGAGATCTGGCATCAAGCGCAGATCCTCGGTCACGAGTTGTGGCACATGCGGCAAAGGGACGGCTTCACGCCTGAGCAGCTGGCGGCCGGAGCCTGTGGCGCCGCCGACTCAGGGCATGGACATGGCGCTCAGCCAGCCGCTGCGCGTTCTCGTTTCGACGAGGATCCCGAGAAGGATGCCGAGCTGTTCGGTATCCGTGTCGGGCAGGAGATGCGGGCGCTGATGGAGCGGGACGTGATCGTCGGCGAGACGGCCCGCCGCATCGCTGATGCTCTCAACTATCGGGGGAAACGGAGATGAGCGGGACGATCAACTACGTCAGCTGCGGTCTGCTGTGGATCGGGCTCCTGGCGAAGCTGCCGGACCTGATCCGGCACTGGAGCGAGCTCTCCCTCCGCGCCATCAACGGGGTGTTGGCGTTTGCGTCGCTGTGCTTCCTCTTCGGGGCGCCCAGTTCGGTTGGGGCGATCAACCGGGTGAGCGGCGTGTCCAACCTGGCCGCCCCGCTGACCTACGCTTCGATCACTGCGTACAGCGCAACGCTGCTGATCCTGATCGCCTGCTGGCGTGGCGGCCCCTCTGTCCGCCGGACGATTCGGATTTGGATATGCGGTTACGCAGCTGTTCTTGCCGGAATCGCAGTCCTGTTCGCCGCGGGGGACGCTGCTCAGGAGCGACGCACCGACTTTGACACCTACTATGCGACGACGCCCTGGATCGCCGAAATGGTCGTCCTGTACCTGGTCGCGCATTTGACGGCTGTGACGGTCAGTGCGATCTGGTCGCTGCGCTGGGCCTTCGAAGCGGAGGTTCGAAGGCGGCCCTGGTTGCGGTCCAGTCTGCTGACGATTGGCGCCGGCACGGTCATCAGCGCCGGGTACAGCATCTTCAAACTGGTGGCTGTGGTCGCGCGGTGGTCTGGTCGGGACTGGGCGGTTCTTGGAACTTCCGTCCCGCCCGTGTGCGCCGGTCTGGGCGCGCTCCTGACCGTCGTTGGGGTCCTGCTCCCGATGGCGGGCTACCACCTTTCGGCGTGGCGCGACTTCTTCCGTCTGGCGTCCCTCGATGCCGTGCTGGATCCGGTGCTCACGGATCGGGCACTGCGTGTTGAGCGGCCACGCTCCCCGTTCCTGTGGGGCACCTGGCGGCAGAGCACCATCCTCAACGGCCTCCACGCGATCGAGACGCTCTTCGACGAGAGGCTTTTCGATGAAGTCCACGACACGGAGCTGGAGAAGACGGGCGACTGGGAGAAGTCCACTTCTGCTGCGTGGGCCGCCACCATCGCGGCGGCCGCGAAGCGAAGCACGCAGCCTGTCCTTGAACCGGCTGACGCGTCAAATCGGCTTTCGCACCCGCGAGACTTCGAGTCCTTGGTCCTGATCGCGGATGCCGTGAAGAGATCCGAGCGCGAGGCACGGACAGTCGCTCATGGCCCTGCCAGGGCTGGGTCGGCCTGACCCCGCACGAAGCGACTGCACCAATCCCCCCACGGTCTGAGGACCTGAACGGAGTCCCGCAAAAATGAGTCTTGTCGTGTATATGGCGGCTTTCCTCTTGGCCCTGGCTGCCATGCTGCTTCGCCGATCGCGCACGACTCCCCGCTCACCGCTGGCTGTCGCCACCCGGGCCACCGCGTTCATCGCGGCCGTCTGCTTCGTCTGGTCCGCTCCGGTGACGCTCGCCGCGGTCAACCGCGTCACGGGTATTCCCAACGTGGGTGCCCCGCTGACCTACGGCTCAATCTCTGCCTTCAGCTGCTCCCTGATCATCTTGCTGATCTACTGGCGGGGTGGACCGCGAGAGCAGATGCGCCGCATGGTCCGGATGACCGTTGCCGTCTACGGGACGCTCATCATCGCCATCATCACGCTGTTCGGCCTCTCGGATGCGCATACGGAGCGACTCAGGGACCTGGACACCTACTACGCAAATACCCCATATATGAGAGAGATGATCATTCTCTACCTCATGGGTCATCTGGCGAGCACCATCGTCCTCAGCGCTGTCTGTCTGAAGTGGGCACGCGACGAAGTCACGGGCCTCCTCCGCGCGGGCCTCCAGCTGATTCTGGTAGGCCTGCTGATTGACACCCTCGGATTCACCCTCACCAAGGTCACCGCAGTGGTCGCGCGCTGGCTCGGCTACAACCTGGACGCCCTGTCGACTACCGTCGCACCTCCTGCCGCTGCCTTGGGCGCCCTGATCTACTCCGCAGGGTTCGTCCTCCCACGTCTCGCATCCGCCGCCGCGGCGGAGAGGCAAAGCCTGGCAACTTACCGCGCGCTCAAGCCCCTGTGGTCGGCGGTGAAGGACGTGGCTACGGCACCGAAGGCAGAGCCGACCTGGTGGCAGCTTTGGTGGCAGCTGCCAAGCAGCCGTCGCTACCTGCTCGAGGCAAACATCCGTGACGCCCTGTTGCAGCTGACGGCGCACTTCGACCAGCGGGTCGGCCACACAACGTACGCGGCCGCCGTGGAGCGCGGCGAGCTGCAAGAAAGAGCGCGCACCGCCTCGGAGCAGGCGATGATCATGGATGGCATACGCCGCGTGTCGGGCAGGGCTGACGGCCCTGCCGATCCGCCGGAGGAGTTCCGCATCACCATCGATCTCGTTGAGCTGGCGAACGCTGTGCGCCGCCTTCACAGGGCAGCACCGGAGCAGGCGAGCACCCAGTGAAGTCGTCTCATGACCGCTACAAGGAGAGCCAGTTGTCGCACAAAGCTGTCGTCATCGGAGCAGGCGTAGCCGGGCTTCTAGCCGCAGCAGCGTTGTCCCTCGCCGAACCCGCACTGCACGTCCATCTGCTCGAGAAGGACGAACTTGCGGAAGGACCCGAGAACCGCCGTGGTGTTCCCCAGGGCCGGCATGCCCACCTGCTCATGGCCGGCGGCCTGTCTGCCATGGAGGCTCTGCTCCCGGTGAGCGTGCGGGAGCGCCTGCTGGAGGCAGGGGCACACGAGATCGCGCTCGGCAACGGAATGCTCGCCCTCACTCCCGACAGCGGGTGGTTCCACCGATGGAGGTGGAACGGCCCCCACGTGATCACCTGCACGCGTGCCCTGCTGGACTGGGTCCTCCGCCGAGCCTTGCTCGACTCGGGAACCAACATCTCAATCCATCAGGCCACGGTGGAAGGGCTCCTTGGCAACGCTCGGCGTGTCCGCGGAGTCCGCATCGGCCAGACAGCAAACCACAGTCTGGGGTCCGAGCTGGAAGCGGACATCGTTATTGACGCCAGCGGTCGGGGCTCGGGCAGCCTGAAGTGGCTTGACGACATAGGCATTAGCGGCGTCGAAGAGAGGAAGATCGACACCGGCCTCACCAACGCCACCCGGATCTACCGCACACCAGCGGGTGCCGAGTCGTTCCCGCTGACCTTGGTGCAGGCGAACCCCTACAACGGTCGGCCCGGCCGGAGCGCCATGGTGCTCCCGATCGAGGGCAACCGATGGATGGTCAGCGCGGGTGGATCCCGAGGTGGTGAACCTCCCACGGATCCTGAGGGTTTTCTCGAGTACACCCTCAACCTGCCGCACCCGATCGTCGGACACCTCATCTCCGGCGCGGAACCCCTTACCGATGTGGTGGTCAGTCGCGGCCGCAGCACCAGTAACGCTCGCCGGTACTTCGAGAAGTCGACGCAGTGGCCTGAGCGGTTCATCACGCTCGGCGACGCGTTGGCAACCTTCAACCCCGCCTACGGGCAGGGCATGTCGGTCGCAGCACTCGGCGCCCAGGTCCTGGCCCGGGAACTGCAGCAGACCGGCCTCACCAGCCCAGGCCTTTCCCGACGCGTTCTTCGCGGCGCGGCACACCACGTCGACATGGCCTGGGCCACGGCTGTCGGAATGGACGTGCTCTACCCGGGTGTACTCGGTGCAGAGCCGCGGTTCACCGACCGGCTGGCCGCCAGGTACACACGCCGACTGACGAAGGCCGCAACCGGATCCTTCGACGCGGCAGCAGCTCTGTGGAACGTCACCAGCCTCAAGGCTCCTCCGACACGAGTGTTGCGACCCAGAGCCCTCCTGGCGGCCCTGAACGGGCCTCTCCTCCCCCCGACGATCGAGCCTCCCCTGATGCCTTCAGAGCGGGAGGTGCTCAACCGGCTCTGGAGGGCATCTCACGGATCAAGCACATCCAAGGCCTGTCACCGCCAGTAGTCGTCACACGCCCTGGCAGGCACCCGCGTGCCAGGGCATGTGGTCAGTCCTTAGCTTGTCTTTTAAGGTCTGAGTAGGTTTCGTTCGGTGATGCTCTCGGGTCGTTTGGCGGTTTTGCCCGACGTCGTAGTGGGTGGCGGGCCGTCGGTTCTCCGAGCCGATTGGCCGTCCGTGTCCGGGTGTTGAGGGTTTGGGTGCACGGGCCGGACAGGTGAGGTGCGGGCGGAGGTTCCGGAACCCCCGGCGGACCAGGGCGGGGGTGAGGCGGCCGGGCTCGGCCGGGCTGGGTGCGGACGCAGCGCACGATGTTGAAGGGGGTTTGCTGCCGCGGCCTGAGCGAACAGGGCGGGGTGCGTTTCACCTCGCCCTGCCATGTGTGCGCAGGTCGGGATGTTCCCGGCTCAGCGCACTCGACCCCGCGCCTTCAGTGCGACCGGCGGCAGCTCCGGCGCAGGCAAAGGATCTCCGTCGTACCCCTTCACAACCCCAAATCTCGACCCGCTCATCCAGTCCTCGCGGGCCTGCTTGATGTCGTCCTGCGTACGCCCGACGAAGTTCCACCACATGATCAGCTCCTCGGCGAACGGCTCGCCGCCCAGCAGCATGATCCCCGCGTCCGAATCGGCGCGCAGCGGGAGTTCGGTGCGGCCGCAGCCGAGGTAGAGCATCGAGCCGGGCAGTACCGGCACTCCGTCGACGTGCACCTCGCCGGACATCGCCAGCACGCCGTACTCGAAGTCCGGTACCAGGGGCAGCCGGACGTCGGCGCCCCGGCCGAGGGCGAGGTCCGCGCCGACGATCGGGGTGAACGTCGTACCGGGGGAGGACGATCCGTCGAGGTCGCCGAGGATCACGGTCGCGGTCAGGCCGGGGGCGGTGACCTTGGGGAGTTCGGCGTGGTACTCGAACTTGGGGTCGGTGTGGCGGTGTTCGTCCGGGAGCGCGACCCACAGTTGAGCGCCGTGCAGGAAGCGGGCGTGCGACTTGGGGCTCTCCTCGGAGTGGCTGATGGCCCGGCCCGAGGTCATCAGGCCCAGCTGCTTGGGCCGGATCGTCTGGAGGCTGCCGGTGGAGTCCCGGTGCAGCACCTCGCCCTCGTGCAGCCAGCTGACCGTCTGCAACCCGATGTGCGGATGCGGGGGGACCTGCATGCCGGGCTCGTCGGCGATGTCGTCGGGGCCGTAGTGGTCGACGAAGGCCCACGCGCCGATCATGCGGCGGCCGAGGTTCGGCAGCAGCCGGCGCACCTCGGTCGACTCCCCGAGTTTCACCAGGCGGGGGCTCAGCAGTTCGCGGACGGGTTCGGCGACGACGAATCCGCGGCCGCCGCACACGCTCGGTACCGGAGCGCGGTCAAGGTTGCTCATGCCGCCCAACTTAGCGGCAGCTCGTCGTTGTTGCCGAGCGCCGATAGAGGTGTGGTGCGGGGGCGTGCGGGGCATGGCACCCCTGGTCCTCCTGGCTAAGCTGCTCCACGCCCCGGCCTCGGACGCGGTCTGTGGACGCCGCGGCCGACGTCGCCGCCACGGCCACCACCGGCGGCGTCGGGGCGTACGCCTTCTGTGACCTGGACAGCGGCCCGTACACGGTGATCGCGACCGGCTCTCCGCCGCGGGCCGCCGGAGTCACCGTCTCCGGTGGCATCGAGGAGTACGACATCGAACTCGCCACCCGGGGCGTAGTTCACGGGACTACGGCGTCGGGGAGGAGGGGGTCGGCTCGGCCGTGGACGGGCGGACGGGGCTGGGGACCGGTGAGGGGGTGCCGGTCGTCGGCCGGGGGGAGCGGGCCGGTTCGGCCGGGTGGGCCGGGCCGCCGCGGACCGTGAAGAACACCAGGGCCGCCACCGCGGCCAGGGCCAGCAGGCCCACCGCGACCCGGCGTACGAGCACCTGGCGGGGGCGGACCACCCCGGTCGGCGGGCGCAGCGGCCGCAGGTCGGCCGGGCCGACGGACTGTGCACGGGCGGCGAGGGCGGCCCGCAGCCGCTCCTCGACCCGCGTCGGCGCGGTCCCGGTGCCGGACTCGTTCATCGCAGACCCTCCAGACGTCGGCCGAGCGCGTCCAGGGCCCTGCTGGCCGTGGACTTGACGGTGCCGCGCGACAGACCGAGCGTCGCCGCGATCTCGGCCTCGGTCAGGTGCGACCAGTAGCGCAGGACCAGCACCTCGCGCTGACGCGGAGTCAGGGTCCGCAGAGCCGCCAGCACCTCACGGTGGTCCTCGTGGAGCAGGACGTCCTCCTCCGGTGCGGGGGCGTGCTGCTCCGGTTCGGGGGTGTGCGCCCGTACGGTCCTGCGCCGCCGCAGCACCGAGCGGGCCGCGTTGACGACACTGGTCCGCAGGTACGCCTCCGGGTCGTCCAGCGAGCCGAGCCGGTGACCGTGGCGGCGGAACAGCGCCGTGAAGGCGTCCTGCACGACGTCCTCGGCCGTGGGCAGGTCGTCCACCAGCAGCACCGCCAGGCGCACCAGGGGGAGCCGGCGGTGGTGGTACAACTCCTCGATGCCGGGAGGGGGTTCGGGCAAGAGCAGCCCCTGTGTCCCGGCGCCGTCACCGCTGTCGCGGGGTGCCGGGTCCGCCGTCGTACCGGCGCGTACGCGCACGAGGACGTGGGCCCGCAGCGCACGCGTGAACCTGCGCCAGGCCGGTGCGGACTCCGGAGTGCCGGCCCGGTCCCAGGGCAGGGCCGCCGCCGGTGGTGTCGCTGTCGTCATGGATCTCCCCGGCCGGGTGTGCGGGGAGCCGCACCGCGCGCCTCCCCGCACACCCGGCATGCCTCAGTGGTGCCTCAGTGGTGCTGCGGAACCGGCGAAGGCGCGGCGTACCCGGTCGCGGGGACCGGACTCGGCGACGCCGGCCGGTGGCCGTGGCCGTGGGCGGCGCGCGGCACCGGCACCGGGGCCGGGGCGGCCGTGGACGGGACCGGTGAGGGGGTGACCGGGGCCGGTGACGGGGTGGCCGGCACGGGCTGTGGTGTCCCTGGGTGCGTGGGGGACGGCACCGGAGTGGCAGTGCCTGTGTGGGGGGCGGACGGCACCGGAGTGGGAGTGCCCGTGCGCGGGGCGGACGGCACCGGCGTCGGCGTCGCCGTACGGATCGGGGACGGTACGGGCGACGGCGTGGCGTGGCCTGTCGTGGTGGGGGACCCGGATCCGGCATGGGTGCTGTTCTGGACCGCCTGGGCGGTCACGGTGCCGCCGACGGCCAGGGCCGCGCCCACGGCGGAGGCCCCCAGGGCGGTACGCAGCCTGCGGATGCGGCGAGGGCGGGGGACACGGTGTGCGGACATGTGTTCCTTCGGTTGCTCGGGTCGCTCGGACATCGGTCGAAGTGGAGGCCTCCACCCCGACAGACGTCCGGCCCCGGGCGAGGTTGCAGGCGACGGCCGACCAGTTTTCCGCACGTGTGGTCGGCCGCCGCTCAGCAGTACCGCGGCCTCAGTCGGCCGCTTCAGCCCAGCTTCTTCAGCAACTCCTCGGCGACCGGTGCCGAGGAGGCCGGGTTCTGGCCGGTGACCAGGTTGCGGTCGACGACCGTGTGCGGCGCCCACGGCTCGGCCACCTGGACGTCGACGCCCGCCTCGGTCAGCCGGTCCTGGAGCAGCCACTTGGCCCGCTCGGCGAGCCCGCCCTGCGTCTCCTCCTCATTGGTGAAGGCCGCCACCCGGTAGCCGGCGAAGGCGTTCGAGCCGTCGGCCCGCACCGCCGCGAGCAGGGCGGCCGGACCGTGGCAGACCACCGCCAGCGGCTTGCCCGAGCCGAGGGCCGCGGTCAGCAGGCGGCCCGAGTCGGCGTCCACGGCCAGGTCCTCCATGGGCCCGTGCCCACCGGGGTAGAACACGGCGTCGAAGTCGTCGAGGTCGACCTCCGTCAGCTTCACCGGCTGCCGCAGCTCGGTCATCTCCTCCAGGGCGCGCGCCATCTTGTCGGCCCCCTCCTGACCGCCGTTGAACTCGGGCGCGAGGCTCGCCCGGTCGACCGCGGGCACCACACCGCCCGGCGTGGCGACGACGATCTCGTGGCCGGCGGCCTTGAGGGCGCGGTACGGGACCACGGCCTCCTCGGCCCAGAAGCCGGTCGGGTGCGGGGTGCCGTCGGCGAGCGTCCAGTGGGTGGCGCCGGTCAGTACGAAAAGGATCTTCGACATGGGTCTTCTGCTCCCTGAACATTGCGCTTGTGGAACGTGCGCTTGTGGGGAAAACGTAGGCGACACCACCCATAGGCAACCAATGAAGCGGCCAATGGCAGGCATAGGATCTCCTATGGGTCGCGCGGAGCGCCGTCCGGTGAATACTCGGCCTCGTGGACATCCCTACGCTCGACCTGAACCTGCTGCGTACCTTCCTCGCGGTCTACCGCTCAGGCTCCTTCACCGGTGCCGCCCGCCTGCTGGGCCTGTCGCAGCCGACGGTGACGACGCAGATGCGCGCGCTGGAACGGCAGACCGGCCGGGAGCTGTTCGAACGGCTGCCGCGCGGGGTGACGCCGACGCCGGTGGCCGAGGAACTGGCCGCCCGGATCGCCGCACCCCTGGACGAGCTGGCCGCCGTCGCCGGTCCTCAGCCGCGGGAGGGGGTGCGTGCGGAGCCCGTCCACCTCGCCGGGCCCGCCGAGATCCTGTGCACGACCGTCCTGCCCGTCCTGGCCCCGCTCGTCGCCGAGGGCGTACGACTGCGGGTGGCCACCGGCCTGACCGATCCGCTGCTGGACGAGCTGCGTGCGGGCCGCCACGACCTGGTGATCGCCACCTCCCGCCCGCGCGGCCGCACGCTCCACGCCGTGCCGCTCACCGACGAGGAGTTCGTCCTGGTCGCCGCGCCCGTCTGGGCCGAGCGGATGACGGACCGGCTGCCGGTCGAAGGGCCGGCCGCCCTGCACGCCATACCCCTGATCACCTATGCCGAGGACCTGCCGATCGCCCGCCGCTACTGGCGGCACGTCTTCGGTCGACGCCTCTCCTGCAGCGCCGCCGTGACCGTGCCCGACCTGCGCGGGGTGCTGGCCGTGGTGGTCGCGGGCGCGGGGTTCAGCGTGCTGCCCCGCTATCTGTGCGCGGATCAGCTGGAGTCCGGCGCGCTCGTGGAGCTGCTGGAGACGGAGGACCCGCCGATCAACACGGGTTTCCTCGTCCAGCGCCCCGGCGCCTCGGACAACCCCGACGTGGTCCGCGTCCGCGAGCTGCTGTTGCGGTCGGCGCGGACCTGGTAGCTCACTCACCGGGACCGGACAGCCACTTCCGGGGCCGGCACCGACCAGATCTCCTCGTCGTGCCGCTCGCCCCGGTAGAGGTAACTCTCCCTGAGCACACCGTCCTTGCGCATGCCGAGCCGCCGGGCAACCGCGATGCTGGGCGCGTTCTCGGGCGACACCCACCACTCGACACGGTGGACGCCCCGCTCCCGGATCGCCCAGTCGATGGTGACCCGGGTCGCCCGGGTCACCAGCCCCCGGCCCACCGCCGCAGGCTCCAGCCGGCAGCCCGCCTCGGCGGTGCCCTGCGGCACGTCCAACCGGCGCAGATCACCGCTCCGACCGGCGTGCCGCGGTACCGGATCCCGCAGATACGGCCGGTGTCGGCTGCCTCCTTCTCGGCGTACGCCCGCAGGAACGCCCGGCTGGACGTCAGATCCGTGACCACGTCCGGCAGCCCGTTGAACCGCCCGATGAACTCCCGCCCCCGGTCCACATGCTCGAGAAACTCCCCGGCCTGCCAAGGCCCGAGGGGACACAGCTCGGCACCGCCGTCGTCGAGGGGATCGCCTACATGGTCACCTTCGAACGAGGGGCTGGCACATCTGCCACGCCAGCCTGCGACCGGCCCCCTCCCCGATCCCCACGAGGACCTCGTCCAACTCCAGAAACCACTCCCAGCCCTCCCGCCCATCGACACCGGCCAGCCGGCCGACGACCAGGTCCTCCAGCTCCGGGACGCGTTTGTCCTTCCACACCTTGTCGGCGAGGCTCACGAGCAGGTCCGCCACGCCGATCCCGGGCGCGGTCCAGGCGGCGTGCGTCCCGGCGAACCGGGCCAGGCCGGGCTCCACGCCGCAGTTCAGCAACAGTTCACGCCCGGCCTCCTCGTGCCGCGCACCCGGGCCGGACAGCTCGGCCACGTGCACGGCCTTGCCGATGTCGTGCGTCGCGGCACCGAAGAGCACGGCCGCCGCGTCGAACTCCAGCCCGGGACACTGCTGTTGCACCCAGTCGACAAGCTGCGCCGCCACGTCGTGCACCGCCCTGAGGTGGGCCACCAGACGTGGTGGGGCGTCAACTCGCGCCAGCAGTGCGGCCGCCCGCTCGGGAAGCGGCCGGAGTGGCGGGTCGACGGCATCCATCGCGATCGACGCTGTGCGCTTGGCTGTCATCGTGTCAGGGTAAGCACCGGCAGGCGTGACGGTCCGGCAACGGAGGTGCTCATGCAGCTCGTGCACACGGGATTCCTGCTCGGAACGGGGCTCTTCTGGAGTGTCACGTACGTGCTGTTGATCCGCACGGGGCTGCGGGAGCGCACCTTCGGGATGCCTGTCGTCGCGTTCGCGACGAACATCAGCTGGGAGTTCATGTTCGCGTTCGCGCGGCCGCCGTCCGGGGTCATGCACGTGATCAACATCGTCTGGTTCTGCTTCGATCTCGCCATCGGCTACACCCTCGTACGCTTCGGGCGGTCCGAGTTCCCCTACCTGCCCGAGCGGTTGTTCCTGCCCGCGCTGGCCGTCCTGCTCGCCCTCGCCTACCCGGGCATGAACTACGCCTCCGAACAGTTCGACGAGGGCGTCGGCGCGATCACCGCGTTCGGCAGCAACCTGGCCATGTTCGGGATGTTCCTGGCGATGCTGGCCGCCCGCCGCGGCACGCGCGGCCAGTCGGTGGAGATCGCCGTGACCAAGCTGCTGGGCACCGCCTGCGCCTCGCTCTCGATGCGCACCGACCCCGACGGGGATCCGCGCTACGACAGCGTCCTCATGCACTACCTCTACCTCGGCTGCCTCCTCCTCGATCTCGCCTACGTCTACGCGGTGTTCGCCGTGGGGCGCGCCGAGCAGACCGGAGATTCGGCCGGGGTGCCGACGCAGAGTGCCCTCCAGTGCTGATGTGCCTCGGGAGAGGGCGCGCAGCGGAGTCTCGACAACGTTGTCTCCGTGTGCCTCACCGCCCACCCCGAATGGCGGCTGCGAGTTGACGGGCAGACGATGGTGTCGTGGGGTGCGGCCGCCGCCGGATCGCCGGTGCCGCCGGGAGACGGCGACCCGCCCCGGCCGTGGTGAGCGGCCGGAAGGGAGGACACCGTCATGTTGGAAGTGAAGACGGTAGACAAGCCGGACGAGCGGCGTGACTTTCCCCGGGGCCATCTCGAAGCCGTCCACCTGACCGGGCTCGACTTCGCCGTGGGCACGTTCGAACCGGGCTGGCGCTGGTCCGAGTCCGTGGCGCCGATCGCGGGCACCGAGAGTTGCCAGTTTTCCCACAGCGCCTATGTCGTTCAGGGCCGGCTGCACATCCGCATGGACGACGGCGGTGAGGGTGAGGTAGGCCCCGGCGATGTCTTCATGTGCCCGCCCGGGCACGACGCGTGGGTCGTGGGAGACGAGCAGGTCGTGGTGTACGACTTCGCGGGACCCACGGCGAAGGACTACGCGAAGTCTTAGGGACCCGACACGTCCCGCAGGTGCCCCGCGGTGCGCCCGTCACCGCGGGGCACGCCTGTGTCGCGGCCGCCCCCGGTCAGACCGTGACGACGACCTTCCCGCGCGCATGCTCCTCCTCCAGGTACCGGACGGCCTCGGGCGCTTCGCCCAGCGGGTACGTCCGGTCGATCACCGGGGCGAGCTTCCCGCAGTCGGCCAGCTCCCGCAGCTCCGCCAGCACCGCCTTGCTCGGTGCCGGGCCGACGAGCGGACGCAGCCGCTGGCGGACGAACGGGGAGAGCACGAGTCCCTGGAGGATGAGGACGGGAGCCCCGAAGAACTGCCCCGCGCTGCCCCCGCTGCCGAGGACGAGCGTTCCGGTGGGTGTGAGCGCGCGCCGGAGGCCGGAGATTCCGTGGCCGGCCGCAAGGTCGAGGACGACGTCGTACCGCCGCCCACCGCGCGTGAAGTCCTCCCGCGTGTAGTCGACGACGTGGTCCGCGCCCAGCGAGCGGACCAGCTCGGCGTTGCGCGTGCTGCACACGCCGGTCACCTCCGCGCCGAGCGCCTTGGCGATCTGCACGGCGAACGTGCCGACCCCGCCGGAGGCGCCGTTGATCAGCACATGCTGCCCCGGCCGCAGCCCTGCCACGTCACGCAGCCCACGCAGGGCGGTGTTCCCGGCCAGCGGCAGGGTCGCCGCCTGCTCGAAGGTCAGGGCGGCGGGCTTGCGCTCCACCCAGGCGTCCGGGACGCACACGTACTCCGCGAACGTGCCGTCGACCTCGCCGAACACCTCCTCCCCCGGCCGGAGGTCACGTACGTTGCGGCCGACCGCCGCCACCTCGCCCGCGAAGTCCCGGCCCCGGATCCGGGCCCGGGGGGCACGGAGTCCGAGCGCCAGCCGGGCCACGTACGGATCACCGCGCATGAGGTGCCAGTCGTACGCGTTCAACCCGGCGGCCCGCACCCGCACCAGCACCTCGTCGTCGCCGGGCACCGGCTCGTCCACGTCCCGCAGCTCCAGCACGTCCGGTGAGCCGTACCGGTCCTGGACCACTGCCTTCATGATCTCCCCCCTCGCTCTGTACCCGCAGGTTAGAGCGAGGTCCGCCGGCCGGGCATCGGGGAAGCGCCGTAGTACCGGGGGAGGACGAGCACGGTTGTGTGTAAGGGACCAGGGTCTCAGAGTCCGCGGGTGACGGCCCCCTCCTCGGCGTACGCGACGGCGTCCGCGTGCCCGAACAGGCCGGGCAGCCCGCCGGTGTGGACGAACACGGTCTTCTCGCCCGGCCGTACGTCACCGTCCCGGACGGCGGCGGCCAGCCCGGCCAGGGCCCGGCCGGTGTAGGTCGGGTCGAGGACGATCCCCTCGGTGCGGGCGGCGAGCCGGAGCGCCTCCGCCACCGGACCGGTCAGCGCCGCGTATCCGCTGCCCACCTGGTCCCGGCGCACCCGCAGCCGGTCCGCCACGACCTTGTCCGCGGTGAGCGGGGCCGCGAACTCCTCGACCGCGACGGCAGGGTCGGCCAGCGCGCCCACGTCGACACCGAGCACCGACTCCGTGCCGAGGGCGGCGACCAGCCCCGCCATGGTGCCGCCCGAGCCGAGCGCGACCACCGCCGTCCGCAGGTCGGGCACCTGCGCGCGCAACTCCTCGCCGCAGCGCACATAGCCGCGTGCGCCGAGCGTGCTGGACCCGCCGAACGGGATCAGTGCGGGACGGGCACCACCGGCCCGCAGCCGCGTGCACACCTCGGCCGCCGCGGCGTCGAGCCCGGCCTGGTCCACGTCGCCCGCCCAGGAGAGCCGGGCCCCCAACAGGCCGTCCAGGGCGAGGTTCCCGGACCGGGACCGCCCCGGTGCGCCGCGCAGTACGAGGACGGCGGCCAGGCCCAGCCGGGCGGCCGCGGCGGCCGTCAGCCGGGCGTGGTTGCTCTGCGCGGCGCCCGTGGTCACGAGGGTGTCCGCGCCCTCGGCCAGCGCCGCGCCCGCGAGCCACTCCAGCTTGCGGATCTTGTTCCCGCCACCGCCCAGGCCGGTCAGGTCGTCCCGCTTGACCCACAGGTCGTCCGGACCGAGCCCGAGCGCGGCGGCGAGCCGGGGCGCCGGTTCGACGGGAGTCGGGAAGGTGCCGAGCTGCACGGGCTGGTGGCTCATGTCGTACGTCCTCGTCTGCCGGGCGGGTGGCCGGTGGCGGGTGGGTGGATCGCGGTCCGATGGCGAGCGGCCGCCGGGCACTTGGCGGCCGGTGAGGTCCAGTCGATCACGCCGGGCAGCCCCGCGTCACACCGGCAGCAGCCGTCCGATCAGCGCGCCGAGCTGCCGGGCCGTGCGGCACTCGTGCATCTCCACCAGCTCGGCGTAGGCGGGCGCCGCCGAGTCGCCGGTGCCCCACTGGGCGCGCGGCTCGGGGTTCAGCCAGTAGACGCGCCGGGCGTCCCGGGCGAGTTCGCGGACGGCGGCCAGGTTCGGGTCGCTCATGTTGGTGCGGGCGTCGCCCAGGACGAAGACGGTGGTGCGCGGACCGACCGCGGCGCCGTACCGCTCGGTGAACTCGCCCAGGGCGACGCCGTAGTCGCTGCTGCCGTGCCAGCCGGTGAGCGTGGCCTGAGCGCGGATCCGGGCGCCGAGCCCGTCCGGGTCGGCGCGGCCGTGGTCGAGCAGGCCGGTCACCTCGTCGAGGCGGTTGACGAAGGCGAACACCCGGACCTTGCTGAACTGGTCGTGCAGCGCCTGCACCAGCAGCATCGTGAAGTCCGAGAACCCGGACACCGAGCCCGACACATCGCACAGCAGCACCAGTTCGGGCCGGGCCGGACGGCGCCGGCGCAGCACCGGCCGCATCGGCACCCCGCCCGTGGACAGCGAGGAGCGCAGGGTGCGGCGCAAGTCGATCGTGCCGCGTGCGGCCCGGCGGCGGCGTGCGGCCAGCCGGGTCGCGAGCTTGCGCGCCAGCGGCTGGACCGTCCTGCGCAGCTCGGCCAGTTGGTCCCGGCCGGCGTACAGGAAGTCCACCCGGTCGGCGGTCGGCGCGACGGCCCGCCGGGCGATCTCGTCCCGCCCGCGCCGCTCGGCGACCCGGCGCCGCGCCTCCACCGCGACCAGCTGCCGGAACGCCTCGATACGGCGCCGGATCTCGTCGTCCAGCAGCCGGTCCGCGAACCCCGCGCCGCCGTCCCGGCCCCTGACGTCGGCCCGCACCCGGGCGAGCAGGGTCTGCGGGCGGAGCCGGTCCAGGGTCTGGTACGCCGACCAGCCGTCCGACCCCGGTGAACTCCCGTACCCGCCCATGCCGTCCACCGCCTCGGCCGCCAGCCGGGCCATCAGTGACCGGTCGTCGGCGGCCAGCGCCTCCGCGAGCCGGTCGCGCAGCTCGTCGCGGCCCGCCTGTTCCGTGCCGGGACCGCCGACGCCGCGCGGGAAGTACAGGTCGAAGACCGGGTCGAACACCACCCGCTGCCCCGGCCCGTGCAGCAGGGTCGCGGCCAGCCCCTCCCGCAGCAGGTCCCGGTCGGCGAACCCGAGGGCCTCCACGGCGAGGGCCGCGTCGACGGTCTCCCCGGTGCCGATCCGGACGCCGTGCGCGCGCAGCGCCCCGACCAGACCGGTGATCCGCCCCTCGACACCGCTCACAGCGCGTCCAGGTCCAGCTTGGCCGCGGCCTTCTGCACGTCGTCCTGGTGCTTGAGGATCACGCCCAGGGTGTCCCGTACGACGGCCTCGTCCAGGGTGTCGGCGCCGAGGGCCAGCAGGGTGCGCGCCCAGTCGATGGTCTCGGCGATCGACGGCACCTTGCGCAGGTCCATCGCGCGCAGCGCCCTGACCACCCGCACCACCGACTCGGCCAGCGCCGCTCCGAGCCCGGGCACCTTCAGCCGTACGATCCGCCGCTCCAGCTCCTCCTCGGGGAACCCGATGTGCAGGAACAGGCAGCGGCGGCGCAGCGCCTCGGACAGCTCGCGCCCCGCGTTGGAGGTGAGCACGACGAAGGGGCGGCGGGTCGCGGTGATCGTGCCCAGCTCGGGGACCGTGACCTGGAAGTCGCTGAGCACCTCCAGCAGCAGGCCCTCCATCTCCACGTCGGCCTTGTCGGTCTCGTCGATCAGCAGCACGGTCGGCTCGTCGCCGCGGATCGCGGTCAGCAGCGGGCGGGGGAGCAGGAACTCCTCGCTGAAGATGTCGGTGCGGGTCTCGTCCCAGTTCTCGTCTCGGCCCGCACTGATGCGCAGCAGCTGCTTGGCGTGGTTCCACTCGTACAGCGCCCGTGACTCGTCCACGCCCTCGTAGCACTGCAGCCGTACCAGCCGCGCCCCCGCGACCTGGGCGACGGCCTTGGCCAGCTCGGTCTTGCCGACGCCGGCGGGGCCCTCCACCAGCAGCGGCTTGCCCAGCCGGGCGGCGAGGAAGACGGTCGTGGCGACGGCGGGCGAGGCGAGGTACCCGGTCTCGGCGAGGCGGGCGGAGACGTCGTCGACGGATGAGAACAACGGGGCCTCCGGCTGGGTCGGTGTCTACGTCCAGATCTGCGTCCAGTCACTATCTAAGCGCTTGTTCACCATCCTTGTCACGGAATTCCCCGGGCGCCCGGCGGCGTGTATACCGATCGGTTTCCGTTTGTCCCGGACACGGTAACCTCGCCGTATGGCCACCACGGACAAGGCGTCCCCCCGGGACCGGCTGCTCGACGCGGCCGCCCGGCTCTTCTACCGCGACGGCGTCTCCATCGGCGTCGAGGCGCTGTGCCGTACGGCCGGCGTCTCGAAGCGGTCGATGTACCAGCTCTTCGAGAGCAAGGACGAGATGCTCGCCGCGAGCCTGGAGCGACGCCTCCCGCGGTACCAGGCCCAGCTGACGCCCGCCGGCCCGGCGGCCGGGACACCGCGCGAGCGCATCCTGTACGTCTTCGGACAAGTGGCGAAGGCCTCCGCCGAACCCGACTACCGCGGCTGCCCCTACCTGGCCGTACTGGTCGAGCTGAAGGACCCGGAGCACCCGGCGAGCCAGGTCGCCCGCGCGGTCAAGGAACGCCTCGCGGAGACCTTCCGCACGCAGGCGCAGGAAGGCGGCGCCCGGGACCCCGAGCTGCTCGCCCGCCAGCTGATGCTGATCTTCGACGGCGCCAGCGCCCGCGCCGGAGCCCGCGTGGAACGCCTGGACGACGGACTCGCCACGGCGACGGTGACCGCGCTCCTGGACGCGGCCGGAATGCGGTAGCCCACACCCGGTGGCCCGGACGGGCCACCACAACGCGCCGCCCCGCTCGCCCGCCCGGTGCAATGGATGCGTGACCGCGCCCCCGGACGACTGCCTCGCGCGCAACGAGTGGATCTGCGGTGCCTATCTGAGCAGCCGCCGCCAGATCCTCCTCGACGCGGTCGTCCAGCACCTCCAGCTGACGTCGGTGTCGGTCCTCATCGGGCTCGCCGTCGCCCTGCCGCTCGCGGTGCTCGCCCGCCGCTGGGCCTTGGCGGCCGGTCCGGTCCTCGGCGTGACGACGATCCTCTACACCATCCCGTCCCTGGCGATGTTCTCCCTGCTCCTGCCCCTCTACGGCCTCTCGGCCACCCTGGTCGTCGCGGGACTGGTGCTCTACTCGCTCACCCTGCTGGTGCGGAACATCCTGGCCGGGCTGCGCGCGGTCCCCAAGGAGACCCGGCAGGCGGCGCGCGGCCTCGGTTACGGCCCGATCCGGCTGCTGCTCACCGTCGAACTGCCCCTGGCTCTGCCGGCCGCGATGGCCGGGCTGCGCATCGCGACCGTCTCGGCGGTCTCCCTGGTCACGGTCGGCGCGATCGTCGGCTTCGGCGGCCTCGGGAACCTGATCTACTCGGGCATGAACACCTACTTCAAGGCCCAGGTGCTCACCGCGTCCGTGCTGTGCGTAGTGATCGCCGTCGCCGCCGACGTCCTCCTGCTCGGCGTGCAGTGGCTGATCACCCCCTGGGTGAGGGCGGCTCGCGGATGAACACCCTCGGCACCGCCTGGGACTGGCTGGCCGACCCCGCCCACTGGTCCGGCGACGACGGCGTCCGGCACCGGCTGCTCCAGCACCTGGTACTCACCGTCGTCTGCCTGGTCATCAGCTGCCTGATCGCGCTGCCGGTCGCGCTGGTCCTCGGCCACCTGGGCAGGGGTGGCGCGCTCGCCGTCAACATCTCCAACGTCGGCCGGGCCGTCCCCACCTTCGCCGTGCTGGTCCTGCTCCTGCTGACCCCGGTCGGGAAGTGGGGCGAGGGGCCGACCGTGGTCGCCCTGGTGCTGTTCGCCGTCCCGCCCCTGCTCACCAACGCCTACGTCGGCATGCGCGAGGTCGACCGGAGCGTCGTGCAGTCGGCGCGGGGCATGGGGATGACCGGGCGGCAGATGCTGTTTCGCGTGGAACTGCCCCTTTCGCTCCCGATGGTCCTCAACGGGGTGCGGATCGCCGCCGTCCAGCTCGTCGCCACCGCCACCATCGCCGCGCTCGCGGGCGGCGGCGGACTCGGCCGCATCATCACGGCGGGCTTCAACCTGGCCAGCACGCCCATGGTGGTCGCCGGGGCCCTCCTCGTCGCCGTGTTCGCACTGATCGTCGAGGCAGTCTTCGAGGTCGCCGAGCGCCTGGCACCGGCCTGGGCCAGGGGCGGCCGATGAGGGGCCGCACCGCGGTCACGGCGGCCGGGCTCCTGGTCCTGACCGCCTGCTCCACCGGCCCCTCCCTGGAGACCCGCGGCGCGGTCACCGCATCGCCCGGCGACAGCCACCACCTGACCATCGGCTCGGGCGGCTTCACCGAGAGCGACCTGCTCGCCCAGCTGTACGCGCAGCTGCTGAACCATGCCGGGTACAAGACGTCGGTCATCACGGTCGCCAACCGGGAGCTGTACGAACCGGCCCTGGAGTCCGGCCAGATCGACGTCGTGCCCGAATACGCGGCCACTCTCGCCGACTGGCTGAACGCCAAGACCCACGGCGCCGACGCGAAGCCCGTCGGCTCACCCGACCTGGACGCCACGATGAAGGCCCTGCGGAACCTCGCCGCACCCCGCGGCCTCACGGCCTTGCCGCCCGGTCGCGCGGTGGACCAGAACGCCTTCGCGGTTTCCGCCGACTACGCCCGGCAGCACCACCTCAAGACCCTCAGCGACCTCGGCGCCTCGAAGCAGAGGGTACGGCTCGCCGCCGGTGACGAGTGCGTGCAACGGCCTTACTGCGAACCGGGGTTGAAGAAGGTCTACGGCATCGACATCACCGGGATCGACCCCAAGGGCGTCGGCACCACCCAGGCCAAGCGGGCCGTGCAGGACGGCCGCGACCAGATGGTGCTGACCACCACCACCGACGCCACCCTCGACCAGTTCGGCCTGGTCCTGCTCGCCGACGACAGGCACCTGCAGAACGCCGACTACGTCGTCCCGGTCGTCAACCGTGCCCGCGCGGGCAGTGCGGGCGTGGCGAAGGCGCTGGACCGGCTCAACGGCGTCCTCACGACCGCTGACCTGGCGGCCATGAACCGGCAGGTCGACAGCTGGCGTCGGCTGCCGGCCGACGTGGCCCGGACCTATCTGCGGGACAAGGGCCTGCTGAAGTGACGGCCCGCCTCAGGCGTCCGAGACCGAGTCGAACGGCACCTGCCCCCGCGCGACACCCCGGGCGTCCGCGTCCACCGAGCGACGCAGCGCCTCGTGCAGCTTCGCCGGGGTCAGCACGCCAAGGAAGCGTGCCCCGTCCAGCACGGCGACCCACCCGGCGTCGTACTGGAGCATCACCCCGAACGCCTGCTTCAGCGGGGCACCCACCGGCACCCAGGCCGTCATCCGGTGCGCGAGGCCCCCGACCGTGCCGCCCGCGGCCAGCTCGTCGATGCCGACCCAGCCGTGCAGATCGCCGTGCGCGTCGAGGACGACCGCCCACCGGGCGCCCTCGGCCCGCAGCCGCTCCACGGCCCGCTCGGCGGGCTCGTCCGGCCGGGCCACCGGCGGCTGTTCGAGATCGTCCGGCTGGATCTCGGTGACCGACAGCCGCTTCAGCCCCCGGTCGGCGCCCACGAACCCGGCGACGTACGGCGTGGCGGGCGAGCCGAGCACCGCCCCCGGCGTGTCGAACTGCTCGATGCGCCCCTGCCCGTACACGGCGATCCGGTCCCCGAGCCGGACGGCCTCCTCGATGTCGTGCGTGACCAGCAGCACCGTCTTGCGCACCGCGGCCTGCATCCGCAGGAACTCGTCCTGCAACTGCTCCCGCACCACCGGGTCGACCGCGCCGAACGGCTCGTCCATCAGCAGCACCGGCGGATCCGCCGCGAGCGCCCGCGCCACACCCACCCGCTGCCGCTGGCCGCCGGAGAGCTGCTCCGGATAGCGCGGCCCGTACGTCTTCGGGTCGAGGCCCACCAGATCGAGCAGCTCGGCCGCCCGGGCCCGCGCCTTCGCCCGCTTCCAGCCGAGCAGCGCCGGCACGGTCGCCGTGTTGTCCAGCACCGTACGGTGCGGGAAGAGGCCCACCTGCTGGATGACATAGCCGATACGGCGGCGCAGCGCCACCGGATCGACCTGCGCGATGTCCTCTCCGTTCACGAGGATCCGGCCGGAGGTCGGCTCGATGAGCCGGTTCACCATCATCATGGTCGTCGTCTTGCCGCAGCCCGAGGGACCCACGAGGGTGACGATTTCGCCCTCGGACACCTCGAAGGAGAGGCCGTCCACGGCCGTCGTACCGTCCGGATACCGCTTGGTGACCTGCTCGAACCGGATCATCCCCGCACGCTAGCGTGTCCGCTCGCGCTGTCGCGCCAAGGGGAGGGTGGCGGAGTGTCAGCCCAGGAGGACGACCTCCAGGGTGCGGGGGCCGTGCACGCCCTCGACCCGGTCCAGTTCGATGTCACTCGTGGCCGACGGGCCGGAGATCCAGGTCAACGGGAGGGTGGGGGAGAGGCGTTCGAGGGCCTGCGGGACCGAGGAGACCACCTGGCCGGGCACCCGCACCACACAGATGTGGTGGTCGGGGACGAGGCTGATCCGGCGCCGGCCCTGGTCCGGGCCGCCGTCCAGCACGATCGTGCCGGTCTCGGCGATCGCCACCGCACAGGACGTGATCACGCTGTCCACACGGTCCAGCTCGTGCGGCGTGCTGTCGGCCCGGTCGGCCACCTGCGTCACGTCCGCCTCCGCGAGCCAGCTCTCCGTCAGCCCCGGCGGCACCAGCACCGAGCCCGCCTTCCGGTCCATGAGCAAGCGGGCGATCAGGGCCGGGAGCTCGTCCTCCGTGCAGCAGTGCACGATCGCCCGGTAGTCCGTCAGGTTCTCCGCCAGCAGCTGCACGGTCTGCTCGACACTTCGCTCGCCGTGCTCGGTGAGGTAGGTGCGCGGGACGGCCTCGTCGTCCGGCGTCACGTCCGCCAGCGCGCGCCGCACGCGGCCCAGGATCCGCTCTCTGCTGCTCACTTCGCGCCCTTCTTTCCGCCGTCCGTGCGCTGCCACCAGTCCCGGAACGGCTCCGCGGGCACCGGCGGCAGGTCCCGGGAGCCGCTCCAGGCCTTGCCAGGGCCGGGGAGTGTCCGTGGGTGGAAGCGGCGTGTCCGTGAGGCGAGCCGCTGCCCCGCCCGCAACGCCCCCGGGTGTGCGAACGCCCAGCGAGCCGCCCGCATGGCCGCCCGCTCGGCCGCATGCCCCTTCGCGGGCTTCAGCAGCACCCTGTTGCCCTCCCGGACCGCCGGACCGCCCTCCACGACCCGCTCCCGCAGGTGCACCAGCACCTCGGGGATGTCGATGGCGACGGGGCAGACCTCGTAGCAGGCACCGCACAGCGTCGACGCGTACGGCAGTGAGGCGTCGATCTCGCTTGCCGTGCCCCGGAGTTGAGGACTCAGAATCGCTCCGATCGGGCCCGGGTAGACCGAGCCGTAGGCGTGCCCGCCCGCCCGCTCGTACACCGGGCACACGTTCAGGCAGGCCGAGCAGCGGATGCAGCGCAGCGCCTGGCGGCCGACCTGGTCGGCCAGGGCGTCGGTGCGGCCGTTGTCGAGCAGGACCAGGTGGAAGGTCTGCGGTCCGTCCTCGTCCGTCGTGCCCGTCCACATGCTCGTGTACGGGTTCATGCGCTCGGCCGTGGAGGAGCGGGGGAGGGTCTGGAGGAAGACCTCCAGGTCGCGCCAGGTGGGGACGACCTTCTCGATGCCGACGACCGAGATCAGGGTCTTTGGGAGGGTGAGGCACATCCGGCCGTTGCCCTCGGACTCCACGACGACCAGCGTTCCGGTCTCGGCGACCATGAAGTTGGCGCCGGAGATGCCGACCTTGGCCCGCAGGAACTTCTCCCGCAGGTGCAGCCGTGCGGCTTCGGCGAGTTCGGCGGGTGTGTCGGTGAGGCCCTCGGGGGCGGGACGGCCCCACTCGCTCATCTCGGAGCGGAAGATGTCCCGGATCTCCCCCCGGTTGCGGTGGATGGCCGGGACGAGGATGTGCGAGGGCCGGTCCTTGCCCAACTGCACGATCAGTTCGGCGAGATCGGTCTCGTAGGCCCGGATGCCCTCGGCCTCGAGGGCTTCGTTGAGCCCGATCTCCTGCGTGGCCATGGATTTGACCTTGACGACCTCCGACTCGCCGGTGGCCCGGACGAGTTCGGCGACGATCCGGTTGGCCTCCTCGGCGTCCGCCGCCCAGTGGACCGTACCCCCGGCGGCCGCGACCGCCTCCTCCAACTGCACCAGATAGCGGTCCAGATGGCGCAGGGTGTGGTCCTTGATGGCCCGGCCCGCCTCCCTCAGCTCCGCCCAGTCGGACAACTCGGCGACCGCCTTGGCCCGTTTGGCGCGGATGGTGTGCGTGGCGTGGCGCAGATTGGCGCGCAGGGTCCGGTTGCCCACGGCATCGTGCGCCGCCTTCGGAAAGGCCGGGTGGGTGGGTGGGGGAAACTCAGGCATGCCGACGAACGTCCCGCTCATACCGCCGGTTCCTCCTCCGTGCTCGCCAGGATCTCCGCGATGTGCACCGGCCGCATGCCCACCTCGAGCCGGGTCATGGTCCCGCCGATGTGCATCAGGCAGGAGTTGTCGGCCGCGCACAGCACCTCGGCGCCGGTCGACTCGGCGTTGCGGACCTTGTCGGCGCCCATCGCCGCCGAGACCTCGGAGTTCTTCAGCGCGAAGGTTCCACCGAACCCGCAGCACTCCTCGGCCCCCGGCAGCTCCACCAACTCCAGCCCCTTGACGGCCTGCAGGAGCCGCCGGGGCCGGTCACCGAGCCCGAGACCGCGCAGGCCGTGGCAGGTCGGATGGTAGGTGACCTTGTGCGGGTAGGAGGCGCCCACGTCCGTCACGCCCAGCACGTCCACCAGGAACTCCGTGAGCTCGTAGGTCCTGGGGACCACGGGTGCCAGCGTCCGGGCGAGGGTGTCCCCGCGCCCCTCGGCCCGCGCCCGCTCACCCATCCTCGGGTACAGCTCCCGCACCATCGCCCCGCACGATCCGGACGGGGTCACGATGGCCTCGTACCCCCTGAAGACATCGGAGAAATGCCGGGCCAGGGGCTCCGCCTCATGCCGATAGCCGGTGTTGTAGTGCGCCTGCCCGCAACACGTCTGCGCCATCGGAAAGTCGACCTCGACACCCAGCCTGGTCAGCAGCTTCACCACCGCTCGGCCGGTGTCCGGATAGAGCGTGTCGTTGACACAGGTCAGGAACAGGGCGACACGCATCGCGGCTCCTCGGGGTCGGTCATCGGACGAGTGCAGGGTAATGGGCGGACGCCGCCGGGGGCAGAGGGCGACTCACCGCGTGGCGAGCCGGGCCTGGGCCTCCCGCCAGCGCGCCGTGTCGCCCCGGGGCGCGTACCGGGTCAGCGGCTGGGTACGGGTGAGCAGCCGGCGCATGCCGTCGAGGTCGCCGACCAGCCCGTGGGTGCGGGCCTGTACGAGGACGTTGCCGAGGGCGGCCGCCTCCGTGGCGCCCGCCACCACCGGCAGCCCGCACGCGTCGGCCGTCAGCTGACACAGCAGCGCGTTACGCGTGCCGCCCCCGACGACGTACACGACGTCCACCGGATGGTCGGCCAGCCGCTGCGCGTCCTCGACGGCCCGCCGGTGCGCGAGAGCCAGCGAGTCGAGGATGCACCGCGTGATCTCGGCCCGCGTCCCGGGCACCGGCTGCCCCGAGGCCCGACACGCCTCGGCGATCCGCTCGGGCATCCGCCCCGGAGCCAGGAACGCCTCGTCCCCCGCGTCGACGACCGACCGCAGCGCCGGCACCCCGGCGGCCTCGCGCAGCAACAGCCCCAGATCGGGCTCGCCCCAGGCCCGTACGCACTCCTGGAGCAGCCACAGCCCCATGATGTTGCGCAGATAGCGGACCGTGCCGTCGAGCCCCAGCTCATTGGTGAAGTTCGCGGCCCGGCTCTCCTCCGTGAGCACCGGCGCGTCCAACTCCAGGCCGGCCAGGGACCAGGTGCCGGTGCAGATGTAGGCGAAGCGCTCGCCGACGGCCGGTACCGCCGCCACCGCCGAAGCGGTGTCGTGCGACCCGACGGCCGTCACCGGCACCGGACTCGTGAGCCCCGTCTCCTCCAGCACCTCCGCCCGCAGCACACCCGCCGGATCACCCGGCTGCCGCAGCGGCGCGAACAGAGCGAGGTCGATCCCCAGCCGCTCGGCGACGTCGTACGACCACGCGCGCGTCCGGGGATCGATCAGCTGGGTGGTCGAGGCGTTGGTCAGTTCGGTGCCCTGCTCGCCGGTCAGCCAGTACGTCAGCAGGTCGGGGATGAGCAACAGCCGCCTGGCGTGCACGAACTGGGCGGTCGAGCGGGCGGCCGTGAGCTGGTACAGGGTGTTGAATGGGGCGTACTGCAACCCGGTCGCCGCGTACAGCTCGGCGGCCGGCACCCTTGCCCACACCTTCTCCGCGACGCCCTCGGTGCGGGCGTCGCGGTAGTGCACCGGGTTGCCCAGCAGGGCCCCGTCGGCGTCCAACAGGCCGTAGTCCACGGCCCAGCTGTCGATGCCGACGGAGTCGAGTCGTCCACCGCAGTGGGCACCGGCCGCCCGCAGCCCGTCCAGCACACCGGCGTACAGCGCGAGTACGTCCCAACGCAGCCCCTCCGGCACCCGCACCGGCCGGTTCGGGAACCGGTGCGCCTCGCTCAGCTCAAGCGCGTCGTACCCGACCCGCCCGACCATCACACGCCCGCTGGACGCGCCCAGATCGACGGCTGCGTACGACCTCAAACCCGCGCTCATCGAAGGAACGCGGCCGCCACACCCGCGTCGACCGGGACGTGCAGCCCGGTGGTATGAGTGAGTTCCCCGCCGGTGAGCGCGAACACCGCGTTCGCCACATGCTCCGGCAGCACCTCCCGCTTCAGGATGGTCCGCTGCGCGTAGAACTCGCCCAGCTTCTCCTCCGGCACCCCGTACACGGCGGCCCGCTGAGCACCCCAGCCGCCCGCGAAGATCCCGGACCCGCGCACCACGCCGTCCGGGTTGACCCCGTTCACCCGGATCCCGTGCTCACCCAGTTCGGCCGCCAGTAGCCGCACTTGATGGGCCTGGTCGGCCTTGGTGGCGGAGTAGGCGATGTTGTTCGGGCCGGCGAAGACGGCGTTCTTCGACGCGATGTAGACGATGTCCCCGCCCAGCCCCTGCGTGATCATCATGCGAGCCGCTTCCCGCGAGACGAGGAAGGAGCCACGCGCCATGATGTCGTGCTGGAGGTCCCAGTCCCTGGCGGAAGTCTCCAGCAGCGGCTTGGAGATGGAGATGCCGGCGTTGTTGACCACGAGGTCGACGCCACCGAAGGCGAGCGCGGCGGCCCTGAAGGCGCCGGCGATCTGCTCCTCTTCCGTCACGTCCACGGTGACGGCGACGGCCTTGTCGGGCCCGCCCAGCTCTTCGGCCACGGCGGACGCGTTCTCGCCGTCGAGATCGGCGACGACGACGCACGCTCCTTCGGCCACGAGCCGGTGCGCGATCGCCTTCCCGATCCCGCTGCCCGCACCCGTCACCAGGGCCACCCGGGTGGCCAGCGGCTTCGGCTTCGGCATCCGCTGGAGCTTGGCCTCCTCAAGCGCCCAGTACTCGATCCGGAACTTCTCCGACTCCTCGATCGGCGCGTACGTGGACACGGCCTCGGCCCCGCGCATCACGCTGATCGCGTTGACGTAGAACTCACCGGCCACACGGGCGGTCTGCTTGTCCTTGCCGAAGGAGAACATGCCCACGCCGGGAATCAGCACGATCGCCGGGTCGGCGCCGCGCATGGCGGGGGAGCCGGGCAGCGCGTGCCGCTGGTAATAGGCGGCGTACTCCTCGCGGTAGTCGGCGTGCAGCTCCTTCAGCCGGGCGACGGCCTCCTCCAGGGGTACGGTCGGCGGCAGGTCCAGCACCAGCGGCCGTACCTTGGTGCGCAGGAAGTGGTCGGGGCAGGAGGTGCCCAGTGCGGCGAGCCGGGGATGCCCGTCCCGCGCCACGAAGTCGAGAACGACCTCGGAGTCGTTGAAGTGCCCCACCTGCGGCTTGTCCTGGGACGCGACGGCCCGCACGTACGGTGCGAGGGCGGCCGCCCGCTCCCGCCGCTCGCTCTCGGGCAACGCCTCGTACCCCTCGATTACCGCCCCGAACGGCTCCGCCTTCCCCTTCTCCTCCAGGAAGGCCTCGGCGGTGTGGATGATGTGCAGCGAGTTCCGCTCGCACTCCTCGGACGTCGGTCCCCAGGCGGTGATCCCGTGCCCGCCGAGGATGCACCCGACGGCCTGCGGGTTGGCCTCCTTGATCGCGGCGATGTCCAGCCCCAGCTGGAACCCGGGCCGCCGCCACGGCACCCACACCACGCTGTCCCCGAAGCACTCGGCGGTCAGCTTCTCCCCGTCGGCGGCGCAGGCGAGCGCGATGCCGGAGTCCGGGTGCAGATGGTCGACGTGCGGGGCGTCCACGAGTCCGTGCATGGCGGTGTCGATGGAGGGAGCTGCCCCGCCCTTGCCGTGCAGGCAGTAGTCGAAGGCGGCGACCATCTCGTCCTCGCGCTCGACACCCGGGTAGACGTCCACGAGCGCCCGCAGCCGGTCCAGCCGCAGCACGGCGAGCCCCGCCTCGGTGAGCGTGCCGAGGTCACCACCGGACCCCTTCACCCACATCAGCTCGACGTCACCACCGGTGACGGGGTCGGTGTCGGTGCCCTTGGCGGAGGCGTTTCCGCCGGCGTAGTTGGTGTTACGGGGATCGGAGCCGAGCCGGTGAGACCGGCCGAGAAGAGCAGCGGCTTCGGGATGCGGTGCCATGAACTTCCAGTCCTTGTTTGAAAGAGGGCGAGTGTATTTCCCTAGGGGCGCGGGGCTGAATCGACATGCGGCTCCGCCGCGTGGGCGCTACCAGCCACAACGAAGCCGCACCCGGCAACGAACAGAACCCGGCGGACGCTTACGCCCCCCACCCCGCCTGCTCGCCACCAACCCGCTCGGCAACGATCTTCTCCGCCCACCCAGACCGCGCATACGCAGCCAACGGATCGGTGTCCAACCCCATCTCTTCCCGAACCTCCGCAAGCAACGGCCGCACATCCGTGTTGTACGCATCCATCAACACGGCATTGGCGCCCAGCACATCACCGGAGACCTGCGCCGCGGCCAACGCCGACCGGTCGACCAGCAGAGCCTTCGCCGTAGCCTCCTGCACATTCATCACCGACCGGATGATCGCCGGAATCTTCCCCTCGATGTTGTGGCACTGATCGAGCATGAACGCGACCTCGGAGGTGAACCCACCCCCACGCACGACCTCGTACATGATCCGGAAGAGCTGGAACGGATCAGCGGCTCCCACCATCAGGTCGTCATCCGCGTAGAACCGTGAGTTGAAGTCGAACCCCCCGAGCTTCCCCTCCCTGAGCAGCGTGGCGACGATGAACTCGATGTTGGTCCCGGGCGCGTGGTGCCCGGTGTCGACGACCACCTGGGCCTTGTCACCGAGCTTGAGACAGTGGGCGTAGGCGGTGCCCCAGTCCGGGACGTCGGTCGTATAGAACGCCGGCTCGAAGAGCTTGTACTCCAGCAGCATCCGCTGCCCCTCGCCGAGCCGCTCGTACACCTCGGCCAGCCCCTCGGCCAGCCGGTCCTGCCGCGCCCGTACGTCGTCCTGCCCTGGATAGTTCGTACCGTCCGCGAACCACAGCTTCAGGTCCTTCGACCCCGTCGCGTCCATGATGTCGACGCACTCCAGCAGATGATCGACGGCCTTACGGCGCACCGCCGCATCCGGATGACAGATGCTGCCGAGCCTGTAGTCGTCGTCCTGGAAGGTGTTGGAGTTGATCGCGCCGAGCTTCAGCCCACGCTCCTCGGCGAACTTCGCCAGGGCCGCGTAGTCCTCGACCTTGTCCCACGGGATGTGCAGGGCGACGGTCGGGGCAACGCCGGTGAACGCGTGCACCTGCGCCGCGTCCTCCAGCTTCTCCTGCGGATCGCGTGGCACACCTCGCTGGGCGAACACCTTGAACCGCGTCCCCGAGTTCCCGTACGCCCACGACGGCGTCTCGACGGCCTGGGTCTTGAGCGCGGCCTTCACCGCGGCGAGGTCGGTCACCTGAGGGCTCCTGTGGGGTCCGTGGGGTCCGGTCGAACGACGTAATGCGTGAAACGATTCAGGAGCGCAAGCTATGGGCCCTCTCAAGGGGTGTCAAGCGCTCTGGCCAACCCTGTTTTCCGTGACCCGGCCGTGACCTTAGGCTATCGAAATTTTTTCGACACGGACCCATTGACGTGACATGGCCGGGATGTCTAACGTCCCGGCAATCCAGTTGAAACCTTTCACGATGCCGTCGGGACCGCCGCGGGCGTCGTCGAGGAGCCATCCATGACCCACCCGCCTGACCCGGGACCGGCCCCGGTGCTGGCCCTGAGGGACGTGTCCAAGTCCTTCGGCGCCGTACGCGCCCTGCGCGGCGTCTCCCTGGAGCTGTTCCCCGGCGAGGTGCACGCCCTCGCCGGCGAGAACGGCGCGGGCAAGTCGACCCTGATCAAGACGCTCGCCGGCGTGCACCGACCGGACGCCGGTCAGGTGCTGCTCGACGGCGAGCCGGTCGTCTTCCACAGCCCCGGCGACGCCCGCGACGCCGGCATCGCCGTGATCTACCAGGAACCGACCCTCTTCCCCGACCTGTCGATCGCCGAGAACATCTTCATGGGCCGCCGGCCCCGCCGTGCCCTCGGCCGGATCGACCACAAGGCCACCCACGCGGCCACCGCGGCCCTGATGCGGCGGCTCGGCGTGGACCTCGACCCCGACCGCCCGGCCCGCGGTCTGTCGATCGCCGACCAGCAGATCGTGGAGATCGCCAAGGCCCTCTCCTTCGACGCCCGCGTCCTGATCATGGACGAGCCCACGGCCGCCCTGACCGGCAGCGAGGTCGCCCGCCTCTTCAGCGTCGTGCGCACCCTGCGCGAACAGGGCGCCGCCGTCCTGTTCATCTCCCACCGGCTGGAGGAGATCTTCCAGATCTGCCGGCGGGTGACCACCCTGCGGGACGGGGCCTGGATCGCCGGCGAGCTCCTCGACGGCATGACCGAGGACGACCTGGTCCGTCGCATGGTCGGCCGTGACCTGGACGAGCTCTACCCCAAGCAGGAGGTCACGCCCGGCCAGGTCGCCCTGAGCGTGCGCCGGCTGACTCGCGAAGGCGTCTTCACCGACGTCTCCTTCGAGGTCCGGCGCGGCGAGATCGTCGGCCTCGCCGGCCTCGTCGGCGCGGGTCGCACCGAGGTCGCCCGCGCGGTCTTCGGCGTCGACCGCTGGGACGCGGGGGAGGTCGAGGTCGACGGCCGCAGGCTCACCAACGGCGCGCCCTCCACCGCGATGGCCGCCGGACTCGCCCTGGTCCCCGAGGACCGGCGCGCGCAGGGCCTGGTGATGGACATGTCCATCGAGCGGAACATCGGCCTGACCGGACTCCGTACGACGGTGAAGGCCGGGCTGGTGGACCGCGGCGCCGAACGCAGCCGCTCCCTCGACTGGGCGGTCAAGCTCCAGGTGAAGTACGCCCGGATCGCCGACGCCGTCTCCACCCTCTCCGGCGGCAACCAGCAGAAGGTCGTCCTCGCCAAGTGGCTGGCCACCGGCCCGAAGGTACTGATCGTGGACGAGCCCACCCGCGGCATCGACGTCGGCACGAAGGCCGAGGTCCACCGGCTGCTGTCCCAGCTCGCCGCCGACGGGGTCGCCGTCCTGATGATCTCCTCCGATCTGCCCGAGGTCCTCGGCATGGCCGACCGCGTGCTGGTGATGCACGAGGGCCGGATCACCGCCGAGATCCCCCGCTCCGAAGCCACCGAGGAAACCGTGATGGCCGCAGCCACCGGGAGGGCCGCCGCATGACGGTGACCGCACCCGACCACGCACCGCCCGCCGAGGTGCCGGGGTCCAGCGGCACCCGGCTGGTCGACCGCGTCTTCAAGATGCGCGAACTCGCCATCCTGGTCGTCTTCCTGGTGATGATCGCCGTCACCCAGGCGGGCAACAGCGAGTTCCTGTCCGAGCAGGGCATCAAGGACCTGCTGCTGAACGCCACGATCCTGGTGCTGGTCGCCACCGGCCAGTCCCTGGTGGTGATCACGAGGAACGTCGACCTGTCCGTCGGCTCCACTCTCGGCATCAGCGCCTTCGCGGCCGGCACCTACCTCCACGCAGGCGGGAACCCTGTCGTCGCGATCGCCCTCGCCGTCCTGCTCGGCGTCGGCCTCGGTCTCCTCAACGGCCTGCTCGTCAGCCTCGGCCAGGTGCCCGCGCTCGTCGTCACGCTCGGCACCCTCTACATCATCCGCGGCATCGACTCGATCTGGGTCGGCTCCCGGCAGATCACCGCGGCCGATCTCCCCGGCGGATTCGTCGACTTCGGCTCCGGCGGACTCTCGGCGATCCCCTGGCCGGCCCTGATCGCCCTCGCCGTACTCGTCGCCACCGCCTACTACCTCAGACACTTCGGCAGCGGCCGTGAGCTGTACGCGCTCGGCTCCAGCCCGGAGGCCGCCCGCCTCGCGGGCATCCCCGTGCGCAAGCGGATCCTGGCCGCCTACACCATCTGCGGCGCCCTCGCCGGACTCGCCGGCGCCCTGTACCTGGCCCGGTTCGGCAACGTCGACTCCGGCACCGGCAACGGCTACGAACTCACCGTCGTCAGCGCGGTCGTGGTCGGCGGCGTCGCCTTCACCGGCGGCTCCGGCAGCGTCTACGGCGCCGCCCTCGGCGGACTGCTGCTCACCTCCATCAACAGCGTGCTGCCCGCCCTCGGCGTCAGCTCCGTGTGGGTGCTCGCCATCAACGGCGTCCTGCTGCTGCTCGCCATCGCCGTCGACCGGATCGTCGCGCTGCGGGTGGCCGCCGCCCTGAAGAAGAGGAAGGCCCGCCATGCCTGAGTCCCTGACACGCGCGGTCCGCTGGGACACGGTTGTCGGCGCGCTCCTGGTCGTCCTGTTGCTGCTGTCGTTCGGTTTCGTCGACGGCTTCGGCAACGCCCTGAACCTGTCGTTCCTGATCGGCAACACCCTGCCGGTCGCCCTGATCGCCCTGCCGATGACTCTCCTGGTGGTAGCCGGAGAGATCGACCTGTCGGTCGCCTCGACGGCCGGCCTGTCGGGCGCGGTGATGGGCAAGCTGTGGAACGAGGGCATGGCCATCGAGACGATCATCCCGATCTGTCTCCTGCTCGGTGTGGTGTGCGGGCTGGTCAACGGCCTCCTCGTCACCCGGCTCGGGCTGCCCTCCCTCGCCGTCACCATCGGCACGCTCGCGGCCTACCGGGGCATCGCGCAGATCGTGCTCGGCTCCGACGCGGTGACCGACTTTCCCACGCAGTACCTGGACTTCGCGGCCGGACGCCTCGGTGACACGTTCCTGCCGCAGGCCTTCCTGCCCTTCTTGGCCCTGCTCGCCATCGCCGTGGTCGTCCTGCACGCCACCCCGTTCGGCCGGTCGCTGTTCGCGATCGGTGCCAACGAGGAGGCTGCGCGCTTCGCCGGGATACGGGTCAAGCGGCACAAGCTGATCCTGTTCACGGTGACCGGGTTGATGGCCTCGCTCACCGGGATCTTCTGGGCGCTGCACTACGCCAGCGCCCGCTACGACAACGCCACCGGACTCGAACTCTCCGTCGTCGCGGCCGTGCTGCTCGGCGGGATCGACTTCGACGGTGGCAAGGGCACGCTCGGCGGCGCGATCGCGGGAGTCTTCCTGCTCGGCGCGCTGCAGAACGTGATGAGCCTGCTGAACGTCTCCGCGCAGTCGCAGATCGTCGTCACCGGCGTCCTGCTCGTCGTCTCCGTGCTCGGCCCCCGGGTCGCACACCAGATCTCGGTGGCGAAGGCGGGCCGCAGAGCCACCGCCTCGACTCCGGCCTCGTAACCTCCGCTCACCCCCGTAAAGGACCATCGCCATGCGCAAGTCAGCCCTCCGCCGCACCTGCGCCGCCTTCGCGGCCGGAACCTCTCTCGCCCTCGCCCTCACCGCCTGCGGCGGCACCACCAAGAACGACGTCAAGGACGACAACGCCTCGGCCGCCTCCGCCGGCAAGGCCGATCCGAACGCGGCCACCAAGAAGGGGCTGACCGTCGGCTTCCTGCCCAAGCAGGTCAACAACCCGTACTTCACCACCTCCGACAAGGGCGGCGAGAAGGCCCTCACCGAACTGGGCTCCAGGTACAAGGAGGTGGGCCCGAGCAGTGCCACCGACACTTCCGGCCAGGTGAGTTACGTCAACACCCTCACCCAGCAGCAGGTGAACGCCATCAGCGTGTCCGCGCAGGACCCGGGAGCCCTGTGCACCGCGCTCAAGCAGGCCATGAGCAACGGCATCAAGGTCGTCACCTACGACTCCGACACCAACCCCGGCTGCCGCAACGCCTTCGTCTCGCAGGCGTCCGCCGAGGACCTGGGCCGTACCGAGGTGCAGCTGCTCGCCGAGCAGATCGGGTACAAGGGCGAGATCGCGGTCCTGTCCGCCGCGCAGACCGCGACGAACCAGAACACCTGGATCGGCTACATGAAGGACGAGCTGAAGGACCCCAAGTACAAGAACATCAAGCTGGTCAAGATCGCCTACGGAAACGACGACGCCCAGCAGTCCTTCCAGCAGACCCAGGGCCTCCTCCAGGAGCACCCGGATCTGAAGGGGATCATCTCCCCGACCACCGTCGGCATCAAGGCAGCCGCCCAGTACCTGTCCGGCTCCAAGTACAGGGGCAAGGTCAAGCTGACCGGCCTCGGCACGCCAAACGACATGCGCAAGTACGTCAAGAACGGCACCGTCGACGCCTTCGAGCTGTGGGACCCGGCCAAGCTCGGCGACCTCGCCGCCCGCACCGCCGTCGCCCTGGTGTCCGGGCAGATCACCGGCAAGGAGGGCGAGACCTTCAAGGCCGGCGGCACCACGTACACCATCGGCAAGGACGGCGTGATCAACCTGGGCAAGCCGACCGTGTTCGACGCCAAGAACATCGGCCAGTTCAACTTCTAGTGATCGAGGGGCTGTTGATGCAGCGCGTGTGCTTCCTGCTGAAGGTCCGGGCGGACCGGCTCGACGAGTACCGCGAGCGGCACGCCGCCGTGTGGCCGCAGATGCTCGACGCCCTGCGGGCGACCGGCTGGCACAACTACTCGCTCTTCCTGCGTGAGGACGGCCTGCTCGTCGGCTACCTGGAGACCGAGGACTTCGCCGCCGCCCAGGCCGGCATGGAGGCCACCGGCATCAACGCCCGTTGGCAGGCGGAGATGGCGCCGTTCTTCGAGTCGTTGGACGGCGCCCGGCCCGACGAGGCCATGAAACCGCTCACCGAAGTGTTCCACCTGGCCTGACCCTGGAGTCTCGCTGATGAGAAGACGCACCGTGCTGGCGACCGCCCTCCTGGCCGCGGTGGCGGCCCCCGGCACCGCGAACGCGGCCGGTCCCGGCCCGTCCGTAACGAAGAAGGGCACCACTCGACTTGACAGCCAGGCCATCTACTTCGTGTCCTACGACGGCCTGGTCAACAACAACTCCTTCCAGAAGAACGGCCTGCTGACCTACAAGGGCTACCAGTACGCCGCCTGGTACACCTCGACCCGCAACGCCGTCGTCGCCCGCCGGGTCCTCGGCGGCTCGACCTGGTCGGCCGTCACCCTGTCCCACACCCTCAAGAGGGACGACTCCCACAACGTCGTCTCCATGGGCGTCTCGAAGACGGACGGCCGTCTCCACCTCAACATGGACTCGCACAGCGACGGCTTCTTCTACGTGAAGTCGGTCGCCGGACTCCTGGACAGCCCTGGGTCCACGGCCTGGACCTCGTCCGTCTTCGGTGCCGTACAGACGACCCTCGACGGGCTCGCGCTCACCTCGCAGTTCACCTACCCCCAGTTCGTCTCGACGCCCGAGGGCAGGCTCCAGCTCGGTTACCGGGTCGGCATCTCCGGCAACGGCCGTAACGCCCTTGCGGAGTACGACGGTTCGGCCTGGACCGCGCTGGGGGAGTGGAGCAGCTCCACCGGCACCTACGCCAGCTCGCACGGCTCCAGCACCGCCCGCAACATGTACCTGCACGGTATCGACTACGACGCGGGCGGCCGGCTGCACGCCTTCTTCACCTGGCGCGAGCAGAACGCCGCAGTGATGTGCGACAGCGGCGGCATCACCAACCACGACACCGGCTACGTCTACTCCACCGACCGCGGCCGCACCTGGCGCAACGACGCGGGCACGGTCGTGGCCACCACCGGAACCTCGGACACGGTCGCCGTCGGCGACGCCGGACTCGTCGTCGACCCCCTGAACCCGGACCACTCCCTGATGAACCAGGAGAGCCAGGCCACCGACTCGGCCGGCCTGCCGCACGCGATCATCAGCTACGTCCCCGGCCGCTTCGGCCAGTGCACCACGAACTACGTCGCCGACCGCACCGCGAACGGCCGCGCCTTCCACCTCCGCAAGAACTCCTCCGGCAGCTGGCAGAAGACCGAGATCCCCCTCGCGCTGAACTCCAGCCAGCGCACCAAGCTGGTCCTGGACAGGTACGACAACGCCTACGCGATCTTCCCGTACGGCCGGATCGCCGGTGCCTCGAAGTCCTCCGGGTACACGGACTGGACGCTGCTGTACGACGGCGGTGACCTGAACGCGTTCGGGGAGGTCGTGATCGACGAGATGCGCGTGAAGGCGGACGACGTGCTGTCCTTCATGTACCAGGAGAAGTCGAGCGGCACCACCCCCTCGCCCCTGCATGTCGTGGACTTCGCACTCCCTGCGTGACCGGTCTGTTCTGGGCGGCGATGACGGTAATGTGAAGGCCTTCCCGCCGCCCCTCGTTTCCCTGGAGGTCCCCGCCCGATGGCCCAGTCGGTGGGTATCAAGGACGTCGCCCGCGCCGCCGGAGTGTCGGTGGGCACGGTGTCGAACGTCATCAACCGCCCGGACACCGTCGCCAGCGAGACCCGGGCCCGGGTGCTGTCCACGATCGACCGGCTCGGCTACGTCCGCAGCGAGTCCGCGCGCCAGCTGCGCGCGGGACGCAGCCGGATCATGGGTCTGCTCGTCCTCGACATGGGCAACCCCTTCTTCGTGGACGTCGCACGGGGGGCCGAGCGGGCCGCGCGCCAGGCCGGGGTCGGCGTGATGGTCTGCAACAGCGCGCAGGACGCGGCCGAGGAGGCCGAGTACCTCTCCCTCTTCGCCGAGCAGCGGGTGCGCGGGGTGCTGCTCACCCCGGCCGACGCCACCGGCCGCAACATCGAGGCCTTCCGCCGGCACGGCATCCCCTTCGTGCTGGTGGACCGGGTCGCCGAGGGCACCACCGAGTGCTCGGTCTCCGTGGACGACGTGGCGGGCGGCGCCCTCGCCGTCCGGCACCTGGTAGACGCCGGGCACCGCTCCATCGCCTACGTCAGCGGCCCGCCCGGACTCAACCAGGTCCGCGACCGCCGTATCGGCGCGCTCAACGCCCTCGCCGAGGCCGGGCTCGGCCCCGACGCGCTGCGCGAGCTGCCCACCGAGCGGCTCGACGTGGCCGCCGGCCGGGACGCGGGCGCCCGCCTGCTCGGCCTCGCCGACCGGCCCACAGCCGTCTTCTGCGCCAACGACCTGCTCGCGCTCGGCGTCCTGCAGGCCATGTACGCGGCGGGCGTCACCGTCCCCGACGACCTCGCGATCGTCGGTTACGACGACATCGAGTTCGCCGCGGCGGCCGCCGTACCGCTCACCTCCGTACGGCAGCCCGCCGTCACCATGGGTGCCCTCGCCGCCGAGCTGCTGCTGGAGGAGACCGAGACCGAGGGCGGTGCCGGCGCCCATGAACACCGGCGCGTGGTACTCCAGCCGGAGCTGGTGGTCCGTCGCTCCAGCCTGGCCGCCCGCTGACCGAAAGTTCAGTAACGATCCATGATCCCGGGGCTCGGCTCACCGCCGTCCATGTGCTGAACTGGGACGCGTCCGACCCATCCGTCCCGGGAGACCCGTTGAGCCTCAGTTACCGCCAGCCCGGCGTCGTCCTCACCGACCGTCACTTCACCGTGCCCCTCGACCACGGCGACCCCGACGGCGAGACCATCGAGCTGTACGCCCGGGAGGTCGTCGCGAGTGACAAGGCGGGCCAGGAGCTGCCCTGGCTGCTGTATCTGCAGGGTGGGCCCGGCTTCGGGGCGAACCGTTTCATCGGACGGCAGGCCTGGCTCGACCGCGCCCTCAAGGACTACCGTGTCCTCCTCCTCGACCAGCGCGGCACCGGCCGCTCCACGCCCGCCACCCGGCAGACGCTCCCGCTGCGCGGCGGCCCTGCCGAGCAGGCCGGCTACCTCACCCGCTTCCGCGCCGACTCGATCGTGCGCGACTGCGAGGCCATCCGCCCCGAGGTGACGGGCGGTGCCCCCTGGACCGTGCTCGGCCAGAGCTTCGGCGGCTTCTGCACGGTGTCGTACCTCTCCCTGGCCCCCGAGGGGCTCAGCACCGCCGTCATCACCGGCGGCCTGCCCTCCCTCGACGCCCACGCCGACGACGTCTACCGGGCCGCCTACCCGCGCGTCGAACGCAAGGTCGCCGCGCACTACGCCCGTTACCCGCAGGACGTGGAGCGGGCCCGCCGCGTCGCCGACCACCTCCTCACCCACGACGTCGTGCTGCCGGGCGGCTACCGCTTCACCGTCGAGGCCTTCCAGTCCCTGGGCCTGATGCTCGGCGCCAGCGACGGCAGCCACCGTCTGCACCACCTCCTGGAGGACGCCTTCGTCCGCACCCCCGGCGGCCTCGAGCTGTCCGACGCCTTCCAGGAAGCGGTCCAGGGCCTGCTGTCGTACGCGGGGCACCCGCTGTACGCCCTCGTCCACGAGGCGATCTACGGCCAGGACACGCGCCCCACCGCCTGGGCCGCCGAGCGGGTCCGCGCGGAGTTTCCGCAGTTCGACGCGGCCAAGGCGATCGCCGGAGACGCCCCGGTGCTGTTCACGGGTGAGACGGTCCACCCCTGGATGTTCGACACCGACCCGGCCCTGCGCCCGCTGCGCGAGACCGCCGAGCTGCTCGCCGCCCGCACCGACTGGCAGCCGCTGTACGACCCCGCCCGCCTCGCCGCCAACGAGGTTCCGGTGGCCGCGGCGATCTACCACGACGACATGTACGTGGACACCGCCCACTCGCTGCGGACCGCCCGCGCCGTCCGCGGCCTGCGCACCTGGGTCACCGACGAGTTCGAGCACGACGGCCTGCGCGCCGGAGCACCCCGGGTCCTGGACCGGCTGCTCGCGCTGACCCGCGACGAGGTGTGAGGCAGGGTGCGGCACAACGAGTCCTCCCCGAGGGCTCTGCCGTGGTCCGCGCGGCCGCCGGCCTCGCCGCACTCGGCGTCTCCGCGGGCCCCTGCGGGGCCGCAGCCCTGGCCGGTGTCCGGGCGGGCGCTCACCGGGGAGGGCGCCGAAGAACGCCGTACCGCACTCTGCCTCCGACCGACCTCAGTGGCCGTCCAGCTGAGCACCGAGGGCGCGTCCGCCAGCCCGCACACCACCGCCGTACCACCCGTGAGAAGCCCACGCTGAAAAAGGAGTTGCGACACAGGCGCGGCCGCATAGTCTGCGGCCATGAGCGAGCCGAAGATCACCCAGCTCCAGCCCCTGCCCGACGACTGGCAGCGTGCCCTCGCCGTGGTCGCTCACCCCGACGACCTGGAGTACGGGTGCTCGGCCGCGGTCGCCGCCTGGACCGACGCAGGCCGCGAGGTCGCCTATGTCCTGGCCAGCAGCGGCGAGGCGGGCATCGACACCCTCGACCCCGCCACCTGCGGTCCGCTGCGCGAACGCGAGCAGCGGGCGAGCGCGGCCGTCGTCGGCGTCAGCACCGTGGAGTTCCTCGGCCACCGGGACGGCGTCATCGAGTACGGCCCCGCGCTGCGCCGCGACATAGCCGCCGCGATCCGCCGCCACCGCCCCGAACTCGTCATCACCCTCAACCACCGCGACACCTGGGGCGGTGTCGCCTGGAACACCCCGGACCACGTGGCCGTGGGCCGTGCCACGCTGGACGCGGCCGCGGACGCGGGGAACCGCTGGATCTTCCCGGAACTCACCGAGCAGGGACTGGAGCCCTGGAACGGCGTCCGCTGGGTGGCCGTCGCCGGCTCCAGCAGCCCCACGCACGCCGTGGACGCGACGGTCGGCCTGGAGCGCGCGGTGGGCTCCCTGCTGGAACACCGCACCTACATAGAGGCGTTGACCGAACAGGACCCGGAGACGTACGTCCGTGACTTCCTGACCGAGACGACCACCGCCACCGGGGAACGCTTCGGCGGGAAGCCGGCGGTGGCCTTCGAACTGTTCCACCGATAGCCCGGCCGACGAACCACCACCGAACGGGGACCCCATGAACGGCACCGACCTCCTCGCCGACCGCTTCGAGGAGCACCGCGGGCAACTGCGCGCGGTGGCCTACCGGATGCTCGGCTCGCTCGCCGAGGCGGAGGACGCGGTCCAGGAGGCGTGGCTGCGGCTCGGCCGCAGCGACCCGGACGAGATCAGGAACCTCGGCGGCTGGCTGACCACGGTCGTCGGCCGGGTCTGCCTGGACATGCTGCGCTCGCGCACCGCCCGCCGCGAGGAGCCGATGGACGACATGTTCGTGCCCGACCCGCTGGTCCGTCCCCTGTCCCAGGTGGATCCGGAGGCGGAGGTGCTGGAGGCGGACTCGGTCGGGCTCGCCCTGCTCGTCGTGCTGGAGACCCTGGATCCGGCCGAGCGGCTGGCGTTCGTCCTGCACGACATGTTCGCCGTGCCCTTCGACGACATCGCCGCGATCGTGGAGCGCACCCCGGCCGCCACCCGGCAGCTGGCCAGCCGGGCCCGCCGCCGGGTGCAGGGCTCGACCCCCGCGGTCGACCCGGACCTCGGCCGGCAGCGGCAGGTGGTCGACGCATGGCTGGCCGCCTCGCGCGGCGGCGACTTCGAGGCGCTCCTCGCCCTGCTCCACCCGGACGCGACGCTGCGTGCCGACGCCGGCGCCCTGGTGCGCGGGGCGGCCGCCTCCAAGGCCGTGCACGGGGCACGGAGGGTCGCCGAACAGGCCTCGATGTTCTCCCGGTTGGCCGTGTACGCCCGCCCCGTGCTGGTCAACGGAGCGGTGGGCCTGGTCACCGTGCCCGAGGGACGGCCCGTGTCGGTCACGGCGTTCACGATCGTCGACGGACGCATCACCGGCCTGTACATCCTCGCCGACCCGGACCGCATCGCCCGGCTGGACCTGCCGGTGCTGGAGGGGTGACCGAGCCGCCGTGGTCAGGACAAGTTCCGCAGGTCAGTAGGCTGGACGGTATGCCGGATCAGACCACCGACCGCTCCGCCCTGCGCGGCGACTGCGCCCAGTGCTTCGGGCTGTGCTGCGTCGCGCTGCCCTTCGCCGCCTCCGCGGACTTCGCCCTCGACAAGCCCGCGGGCAAGCCCTGCCCCAACCTCCAGGGCGACCACCGGTGCGGCATCCACGAGGGCCTGCGGCAGAAGGGCTTCGCCGGCTGCACGGTCTACGACTGCTTCGGCGCGGGGCAGAAGGTCTCGCAGGTCACCTTCGGCGGGCAGGACTGGCGTACGGGCTCGAAGGAGCACGCCCGCCGGATGTTCGACGTGTTCCCGGTCGTGCGCCAGCTGCACGAACTGCTCTGGTACCTGACCGAGGCGCTGGGTCTCGACGCCGCCCGGCCCGTCCACGCCGATCTGCGCCGGGCGCTGGAAGAGACCGAGCGGCTCACCCGGCAGACCCCCGGGGAACTGGCCGCGCTGGACGTGGCTGCCCACCGCCAGGAGGTCAACGTGCTCCTGTTGCGTACCAGCGACCTGGCCCGGGCGAGCGTCACCGACGGCAAGAGCGGCAAGGGCGACAAGGGCAAGAAGGGCAAGAAGGGCAAGGGGAAGGACCGGCGGGGCGCCGACCTCATCGGGGCCCGGCTCAGGGGTGCCGACCTGCGCGGTGCCAGTCTGCGCGGCGCCTACCTCATCGCCGCCGACCTCACCGGCGCCGACCTGCGCGGAGCCGACATGATCGGCGCCGACCTGCGCGACGCCGACCTGACCGACGCGGACCTCACCGGCGCCTTCTTCCTCACCCAGCCGCAGCTGAACGCCGCACGGGGCAGCGCCGGCACCAGGCTGCCGGGGTCACTCGCCCGCCCCGTGCACTGGGCAGCGGCCGGCTGACCCCGAGCCGTCGTCCGGGACCGTGACCGGTGTGGCCGCTGCGGGCACGGGGGTGGTGCGGCGCTCCAGATGCATCCGCAGGCCCTCCGGCATCAGCGTCAGGCGCTCGGTGACCCGGAGCCGGTAGTCCGGGTCCGGCCGCAGCTCGTAGCGGCGCAGCAGCAGGCCGAGGACGAGGGTCGCCTCGTGCAGGGCGAACTGGCGGCCGATGCAGGCCCGCGCGCCGGTCCCGAACGGCTTGAAGGTGTGCGGGGGACGGGCGCGCACGGCGGCGGCGTCGAACCGGTCCGGGTCGAACCGCTCGGAGTCCTCGCCCCACACCTCCGGGTCGCGGTGCAGCATCGGCAGCAGCACCAGCGCCCAGGCGCCGCGCCGCATCGGATGCTCCCCGGCCAGCACCGTGTCCTGCAAGGCCTCCCGGGCGTAGCCGGGCGCGGTCGGCCACAGCCGCAGCGACTCGTCCAGCACCCGGCGGACGTAGCGCAGCTTGGCGACCTGGTCGTAGCCGGGTTCCGGGTTGTCGCCCCAGACGCGGTCCACCTCGGCGCGGGCCCGGGCGGCGACCTCCGGGTGCCGGGCCAGGTAGTACAGGGCGAAGGAGAGCGCGCCCGAGGTGGTCTCGTGGCCCGCCACCAGGAACGTGATCACCTGCTTGCGGACGTTCTCCGCCGACAGCCGCTCCCCGGTCTCGGGGTGGGCCGTCGCCAGCATGCGGTCCAGCAGGTCCCCGTCCCCGCCGCCCGAGCGGCGCCGGGCCGTCACCAGCTCGCCGACCGTGCGGTCGAGGTGGGCGATGTCGGCCGCGTTGCGCCGGGCGGCGGCGCGCAGCAGCAGCGGCGCCAGCGGCACGGGCACGCTGTTCAGCCGCTGGGCGTAGGTGAGCGTGCCCACCATCGCCGTCACGAAGGGGTGCGGCCGGTCCCGCTCGAAGGAGCCGAAGTCGTGCCCGAACCCGGTGCGCGAGATCGTCTCCAGGGTCAGCTTGGTCATGTCGCCGGGCACGTCCACCGCCCGCCCGGCCGCCAGCTCCCGGTCCCAGTGGCCGGTCAGCCGCTCGGCGACCGCCAGCATCATGCCGTGGTAGCCCTCCATGGCCTCCCGGGTGAAGCCGGGCGCGAGGACGTCGTGGGCCAGCTGCCAGTTCGGCTCGTGGTTGTACGCCGTGAACAGGCCGTCGCCGGCGACCGGGCGCAGATTGGCTATCCCGAGGCCGACATGCTTGGCGAACCGGGACTCGTCGGCGAGATCGGCGACCAGGCGTGAGCCCCACAGGAACACGAACTCGTTCCCGAAGGCCCGACGCCGGAAGATCGGGCCCAGTTCGCGCCCGAAGCGCATCGAGTCCTGGACGGGCCGGCGCCGGTCGACGCCCAGCACATCGCCGGCCAGCGGCACCCGGCGCGGCGGATGCGGGATGCGGTGCAGCTCCGGCCAGCCCTGCTCGGCGCCCCGGAACCCCTTGGGCAGCCCGGTCTCCCTCGTCCCCGCCATGACGCGATCTCCCTTGATCCAGCGGATGGTCGAACCTGTGACGCGCGAGTTGTACGTGAGTTCAATAACGTGTTCCAGTGTGGTCCGCTTGTTGAACCCGCGTCAAGTAGAGTGACGCCATGCCCGCGAACCAGGGGGAGCGAGCCCGGCGCAGACTCAGCACCGAGGAACGCCGTGAGCAGCTGTTGTCGGTCGGGGCGAGGCTGTTCTCGGAGAGTCCCTACGACGACGTGTGGATCGAGCAGGTCGCCGAGATCGCCGGAGTCTCCCGCGGGCTGCTGTACCACTACTTCCCGACCAAGCGGGACTTCTTCGCCGCGGTCGTGGAGCGCGAGAGCGAGCGGATGCTGCGCATGACGGCGGCGGTGCCCGGGGTGCCGCTGCGCGAGCAGCTCGCCGCCAGCCTCGACACCTATCTCGGCTACGTCCACGCCCACGCCCACGGCTTCCGGGCCTTCCACCGCGCCGACGCGGCCGGCGACCAGGCCGTGCGCCGCGTCTACCAACGGGCCCTCGCCGCCCAGGAGCAGCAGATCCTCGCCGCGCTGGCCGCGGACCCCGAGTTCGGTCCGGTCCTCGACGGTGCCCCGCACGTACGCCTGGCCGTGCGCGGCTGGCTCGCCTTCACCACGGCCGTCTGCCTGGAGTGGCTGCGCGACGAGGGTCTGGCCCGGGAGCAGGTGCGCGACCTGTGTGCGCGTGCCCTGCTGGGCGTCCTCGCGTAACTCCTCGTCTTTGCTGGGACGTGGTTGGCGTGCGCCCGGATCTTCGATAAGTTAGGCAAGGCTTACCTAAGGAGGTCTCGGGATGGGTGACACGCAGGACTGGGCGGCCGGACCCGGTGCGGCGGAGCGGGCGCGGTCGGTGCTCGCCGCCGCGTGGTCGTGCGGGGTGACCGCGGACGGTGCCCGCGAGGAGTACGTAGGCGCGCACTCCGTGACCGAGGACGGCGGGGTACTGCTCGACGTGCCCGAGGACAGCGCCCTGCTCGCGGCCGCGCTGTGCGCCCCGCGCGGGGAGCCGTCGGCCGTGCTGGAGTTCGCCGACGTGGCCCCCGTCCCGGTACGGCAGCGCATCCGCGCCAGGCTGTGGCTGGCCGGCTGGTTCGCGCCCGTCGACGACGGCTCGCTGCTCTTCCGGCCCACGCGGGTGGTGCTGCGGCAGCCGTCCGGTGCCGTGCTCGTCGACCTCGACGAGTTCGCCGCCGCCCGTCCCGACCCGCTGGCACTCGCCGAGGCCCGGCTGCTGACCCACCTCGCCGACGCCCACCCGGACGCCGTCGAACGGCTCACCCGGCTCGTGCGGCCCGAGAGCCTGCACGCCGCGACCCGGGTGACGCCCCTCGCCGTGGACCGGCACGGCCTCACCCTGCGCATCGAACGCACCCGCGCCCACGGTGACGTACGCCTGACGTTCCACACCCCCGCCGACGACGTCACCCAACTCACCGAACGCATGCACGCCCTACTGGCCCAGGCGAGCGCCGCGGCCTGCCCTCGCGCGCTGCAGCGGCAGCGTGCGGAGGGTGACGGGTGATGCGAACGGCTGGTCTGTGGGGCGTAGTTCACCCCGTATGGCAGCCGCGGTCCGCCCCGGTGCGCTACAGCGGCAACGCGCAGACCGCGACGGGTGATGCGAACGGCTCGCCCGCCAGGCGTAGTTCACCGTGCTCGGGGTCCACATGGAAGACGCTGACCGTGCCGGAGCGCTGGTTCGCCGCGAACAGGAGTCGGCCGTCCGGTGAGAAGGCGATCTGACGGGGGAAGTCCCCGGCCGCCGGCACCGTGCCGAGCAGCCGTAGCCGGGCTCCGTCCGCCTCGACGGCGTACCGGGCGATGCTGTTGTGGCCGCGGTTGGCGAGGAAGGCGTACGAGCCGTTCGCGGTCACCAGGATCTGGGCCGGGTAGTTGGTGCCGGATTCCGAGCCCGTGGGCTGCGGGTCGCCGATGGTCAGGCGCCCGGTGGCCGGATCGTAGGCGCAGACGGTGACGGTGTCGTCCACCTCGTTGGCCAGGTAGGCGTACCGGCCGCCCGGATGGAAGGTCAGATGGCGCGGGCCCGCGCCCGGCCGGGTGTGCGCCTGGGCCGCCTCGGTGAGCGTGCCCTTCGCCTGGTCGAGGCGGTAGGTGTAGACGGTGTCGGTGCCGAGATCGACGGCGAGGACATGGCCGCCGTCGGGGCACGTGATGAACTGGTGGGCGTGCGGGCCCTGTTGGCCCGGGCCGGGTGCCGGCGTGCCGTGCGTGACCAGGTCGGTGCGCTCGCCGAGGGCGCCCGAGGCGTCGATGGGGTGCACGGCGACGCTGCCCGACTGGTAGTTGGCGCTCAGCAGCCAGCGGCCGCCCGGGTGGACCGACAGATGGCAGGGTCCCGCCCCGCCCGTGCTCCGGCTGCCGAGGATCCGCCGGTCGGCGAGGCGTACGGCGGTGACCGCGCCGTCCTCGCGCTCGTCGACCGCGTACAGCGTGCGGCCGTCCGGGTGCAGTGCCAGGTACGACGGGTCGGGTACTCCGGTGAGCGTTCCCGAGCCGGTGATCCGGCCCGTCGCCGGGTCGTACGTGGCCAGCCCGATCCCGGTGCCGCCGCCCTCGACGGAGGTGTAGGTGCCGAGGTGGAGCGGGTGAGGGCGGGGGTCCTTCCGGGACGGCCGAGCGGCCGGCCGCGTCGCCGGTCCCTTGGCTGCCGCCGGTGCGCTGTCCGCCGGCGGGGCCGCCGGTGAGGGCACCGCCACCACGACGGCCGTGCCCGCCACCGCTCCGACGAACCGGCGCCTGGTCCAGCTTCCCCCAGGCTCTCGGCTTCGCTCGAGCAGGGGGGACTCCCATCGCGTCGCCCGCGCGTCCCTGTCCATCCCGCACCTCAGGTCTTCGGTTGCCCCGCTCGTGACAGCCACCTTGGCGTGGATCCATCGTCAAAGGCAAGAACGGCAACGGGTGTTGCGCAGGGTGCAATGCCTGTCCCGGCTACCACTCCCCGTCGTCGACCGGCTTGCCCGGCGCGTCCTTCAGCGGTGTCACCTGGCCCGGGTGCGGCTCCTGCCAGGGGTCCAGGTCGTCCCCGAGCCAGTCGCCGACCGGCTTGACGCCCTCCAGGGTCTCCGTGGGGGCGAGGTCCTCGGCGTCCTCGTCGTAGTAGTCGAACCAGGGCAGCCCCGCGCTCGTGTAGGCCGCCCGGTCCACCGGTGACGGCGGCGGCGCCTCGCCCGTGATGCGACGCCACTCCGGGGGCGTGACCAGGTGGACGAACACCCGCCCGGAGGGAGTCCCGGACCAGTCCGTGAGCGGCCGTTCGTCCTCGTAGACCTCCTGGCGCATCGAGCCGCCGACACCCAGGCCCATGGCCGCCGCGCGCCGCGGGGGAGCCGTGGGCGGTCCGCCGGGTGCGGCCGGGGCGGAGGGAGGCGGCAGGGGCCCGCCGGGTGCGGCGGCGGCCATGGGGAGCGGCGGGCCGTAGCCGTGGACCTTCCCGGCCGCCCGCGCCCTCCGCTCCCGCTCCCGCTCCAGGCGCCGCCACTCACCCAGGGCCTCGTCCGTCAGCGGGAACGACTGCAGCTGTACGCCGCCCCACACCTCCTCGCCGGTGACCTGTCCCTCCACGGTCGCACCGAGACCGAGCGGCACGGCGACGAACTGGCGGACCGTCCCCTTGCCCGAGTTGATGCCGTCCAGCCAGGGCTGGCGGGGCAGCACCACGTAGTTCTGCGGGTCACGGGAGAGCCGGTCGCGCCACGGCTTCCCGGAGACGGCGCACACCTTGCCGACGCCGACCTGGAGGGCGGCCGGCTCCGTCGTACCGGCGAAACTCAGCCACATCGCCTCTCGCAGATACACCGGCAGCATCACGCCACCACGGGCCCGCCACTCCTCGGGGACCCGGTCGGCGTAGTCGGACACCCGCCGGACCGGGAACTCACCGAGCCCCGGCGGCAGCGGATGCGTGCCCGTCTCCGGCAGCCGCAGCGTGCGGATGAACCGCACCGCCACCCCGCCGGGCAGCCGCAGCGTGTTCCCGTCGATCCGTACCCCGGTGTCGGCCATAGGCCCGCTCCCTCGCCTTTCGGCGCCGGCCCCGCCCCGGCGCTCCCTCACCGAGAACGCCCGCTGACCCCCGTCCGGTTCCGCCACAGCTCCTCCTGGACGCCGAGGCGCTCGCGCAGCCGGTTCATCCTGGGCAGCTTGGCCCGGTGTTCCCGGGACACCCGGTCCAGCTCCTCGAGCAGGCGGCGGGCGCGGTGCTCGGTGTCGAGTTCGTCGATGATCCGGTTCACCTCGGTCAGCACGGCGCCCATCAGGTGCCAGTTGGTCGAGTCCTCGCGGATCTCCTCGCCGAGCAGCTCGGCGAGCCGGTCGCGGGTGGCGGCCGCCGTGGTCAGCTCGGCCGCCAGGCGCGCCTCAGCCGATTCGGCGTTCTCGCTCAGGTGGGTGGTCACCAGCACCGCGAAGCTGACCACGGCGTCGCCGATCTCGGACAGCAGCTGTTCCACGGTCGCCCCGACCCGGGGCGGGAACATCTCCTCTGGGCCGCGGGCCTTCGCCAGGTCCGTGAAGGAACGGGCCAGCACCCGCAGCACGACCGTGCAGATCTCCAGCGTGTCCAGTCCGGTGCGCAGCACCACCCGGTGCAGCAGGCCCTCCTTGACGCGCGGATTGAGCCGCAGGCTGTCCTCGGCCTGCCGCAGCGCCGCGTCCACCTGGACGATGTCGTGGTCCAGCCGGCGCGCTTCGTGCAGCCGCTCGGCCGCCCGCTCCCAGGGTGTACGGCCCGCGGCCTCCTCGCCCATGCGCAGCATCAACTGCCGTACCCGGCGCGCCAGGCCCTCGATCGACTGGCCCGCCTCGTCCACCCAGACCGGGGGCGGGAGCAGCAGGTTGCAGGCCATGCCGACGACCGCGCCGATCAGCGTCTCCACGATCCGCGCCCAGGCGGTGAAACCGACGGTGGTGACCCCGAGTACCAGCATGGCGCTGATCGCCACCTCGGCCACGTACTCGTCTACGCGCACCAGGTGTCCCACGGCCAGCGAGGCCACGATCAGCAGCGCGAGGCTCCACCAGGTCAGACCCACGAGCAGGCTGAAGGCGATGGCGACCAGCACCCCGGCCACCACCGAGTTCACCCGGCGGATGCCGTTGGTGAGCGTGGCGTAGAAGGTGACCTGGACGACCAGCAGGGCGGTCAGGGGCGCGGTCAGCGGGGCCGGCTCGGGGCTCAGGCGCAGCGCGACGACGTAGGCGATCGTGGCCGCGGCGGCCGACCGCAGCGTCTGGACGACCACCGGTTCCCCGCGGCGTCCCACCAGGCGCAGGAGTGGCGCGCTCCACTTGCGTACGTCGTGCATCCCTTGGCCTGTTCCCGTTCCGGAGGTGCGTCGAACGTGATCGTTCGAGGACCGGATCTGTCCGCAACGACTTCTACATTGATCTCGCCGGTCAAGGGAAGACGTGCGGAGGAACCCGGGTGCCCTGGCTTCGCTCGAGCCGGGGGACCCCCACCGGACCGCCGAACCCGGCGGGCACGATCTCCTCGCGCAGGAAGGCGCCCTGCATCTTCGGGCAGTGGGCGGGGTCCATGGTCTCGTAGGCGACATGCGCGTCGTGGGCGGACAGCAGCACCCGTCAGACGTAGAGCCTGTCGACGAAGGCGGACAGGTTGCCCGTCGTACGGGCGATCTGCTCCTCCAGGGTCAGGCTCTCCTCGAACCGGCTCCCGGACTCCGGCACCTTCTTCCCGCGCACGTACAGCGAGCACGCCAGGTCCGTGCACATGTACACCCCGACCGAGTTGCCCTCACGGCCCGCCGCGCCCGCCTTCCGGGCGGTCATCAGTGACACCCCGCCGCCGGGATGCGTGGTCAGGCACACCGAACACATGCTGCGGTGCAGGAAGCCGCGCTGCGAGGCCGGGAAGCGCAGCGCGACACCCACGAACCGGCCCTCCCGCTCGGTGACCAGATAACTGCGATCGGGCGCCCCGGGATCCCGCCAGCCGAGGAAGTCCAGGTCGTCCCACGGGCGTTCACCGAGGTCGCGCGGGACCGCCAGGCGCTTGGCCTCGCCCTTGGAGCAGTTGACGAAGGAGTCGCGGATGTCCTGCTCGGTGAGGGATTTCATGGGAGGCCTTCCGGATTCGATGCCATGAACCTAGGGTGTCTAGGTTCATGGCTAGCCTAGGCAGTTGAAGGGAGGGTGGGCGAATGGTTTTCCTCGCACTCGCCCTGGACCCGCAACGTCACCAGCAGGGCCGGTGTCTCGTCCGCGCTGTCGCTCACCGGGTCCGCCGTCAGCTCGCCGTACCGCTCGGCCCAGCCGGGGGAACACCAGCACACCGACACCTGGTGGCGCGAGCGGTGCCACTGTCGCAGACGCGACCGGTACGGAGACGGAGTGCGTGGGGCGTTCCGTACCCTGTACCGGGAACGGACTCCCGGAACGGACTCTCGGCGCCGACGAGACGGCCGCCGGGCGGGGGCTCGACTCGCTGATGGCGGACGGGCGTTACGTCGAGGACGTGTACGCGGCGGGCTGGCCGCCGCGGGAAGGGGACGCACGATGGGGGAGCCGGAGGGGCGGGCCCGGCGGGTCCTGGCCGCGGCGGGCATCGACCCCGGCCGGCTGGCGGGGGTGCGCCCGCTGGGCGGCGGTACGTACAACACGGTCGAGGAACTGCGGCTCACCGACGGCACCCGCTGCGTCCTGAAGGCCGCGCCGACGGCACCCGGCCTGCGCTACGAGGTCCGGCTGCTGCACTCCGAGGCGGTGTTCAGCCGCGCGGCCGAGGAGGCCGGCGTTCCCGCACCCCGCACACTCCACGCCGACGACGGCCCCGAGGTACGGCACCTGCTGCAGACCGCCTGCCCCGGCACCCCCTGGGGTGACTCCCTCACCGACGCCGAACAGGCCGACCTGCGCGGGGAGCTGGGCCGTCAGGTCGCCCGCCTGCACCAGGTGACCGGGCCCGCCTTCGGCTGTCCGTCCGGTGCCCTCGGCCCGCTCGTCCCCGACTGGCGGACGGCGTTCACCGCGATGTTCGACGCGGTCCTGGCCGACGCCCGCCACTACCGGGCCCGGCTGCCCCGCCCCGCCGACGAGGTGGCCCGTACCGCCCGGGCCGTGTACGACGCCCTGGACGAGGTCACCGTCCCGCGCCCGGTCCACTTCGACCTGTGGCCCGGGAACATCCTCGTCGACCGCACGGCCGACGGCCCCCGCGTCGGCGGCCTGATCGACGGCGAGCGGATGTTCTGGGGCGATCCCCTCGCCGACTTCGTCTCCCTCGCCCTGCTGGACGACATCGAGAAGGACGAGGCCTTCCTCGCGGGTTACCGGCAGGGCGGCGGCCGCGCCATGCTCGGGCGCGCGGAACGCCTCCGGCTCGCCCTCTACCGCGCCTACCTCTACCTGATCATGCTGGTCGAGACGGTCCCGCGAGCGGCCGACGAGGGCCACGCCCGCTGGGCCCAGGAGGCCGTCGCCCCGGAACTCGTGGCCGCGCTGGACGAGATCAAGGCGGCCCACGCTTAGCTCAGCACATGAAATAAGGGTTGTCCGAAAGTCGCGTGCAGCCTGTTCCGAGGGGTATGTTGCAGGTCGGGACATGGTTCGAAGGGAGCCACATGGCGGGGCGGAACGGGCGAACGGTACGCGACCTCAGACGGGGCAACCGCACGGCCGTGCTGCAGCGGCTGTACTTCGACGGCCCGCTCAGCCGCTTCGAACTGGGCCCGGTCACCGGACTGAGCTCCGGCTCGGTCAGCAACGTGGTCGCGGATCTGGTCGCCGACGGACTGGTCGAGGAGGCCGGCAGCGTCGATTCCGACGGCGGCCGCCCCCGCACCCTGCTGCGCGTCTCCCCGCACAGCGGCCAGATGATCGGCGTCGACGTCGGCGAGACCCGCGTCCGCGTCGAGCTGTTCGACCTGGGCCTGACCGAACTCGCCCGCACCGAACGCCCGCTGACCCAGCAGGGCTACGACGTCGACGTGATCGTCGGCCACATCCGCGACGGCATCGCCGAGGTGCTCCAGGCCGAGGAGGCCTCGCCCGAGCGGCTGCTCGGCGTCGGCGTCGGCGTCCCGGGCATCGTCGAGCACACGGCGGACCGGGGTGCCGTCGTGCACGGACAGACCATCGGCTGGGACGCGGTCCCGCTGGAGCGGCTGCTCCGCTCGACCTCCCGGCTGCCGGACACCGTGCGCTACTTCATCGACAACGGCGCCAAGACCCTGGGTCAGGCCGAGATGTGGTTCGGCGGCGGCCGCGGCGCCCGCAACGCGGTGGTCGTGCTCTTCGGCTCCGGTGTCGGTGCCTGCCTGGTCACCCCCGAGGTGGAGCACGGGCGGGCCGTCGAATGGGGCCATCTGACCGTACGGGTCCGGGGACGCCGCTGCCGGTGCGGTGCGCCGGGCTGCCTGGAGGCCTACGCGGGTGCCGAGTCGCTGCTCGCCCGCTGGCGCGAGGAGGGCGGACGGCCGCCCGAGGGTGCCGACGAGGAGACCGCGCTCACCGCGATGCTCGCCGCCGCCTACCCGACCGAGGGCAGGGAGCCCGACCCGGTCGCGCTCGCCGTCCTGGAGGAGACCGCCGAGTACCTGGGCGCCGGCCTGTCCGACCTGATCAACCTCTTCCAGCCCGAGCGGATCCTCATCGGCGGCTGGGCCGGGCTCCAGCTCGGCACCCGGTTCCTGCCCGCCGTACGGCGTCACGCGAGGACGTACGCCCTGCGGTACCCGGCCGACAAGGTCGGCATCGAGCTCGGCCGGCTCGGCCCCGACGCGGTCACCGTGGGCGCGGCGATCCTGCCCCTGGCCGACTTCTTCGCACGCGGCGGCCGCCGTGCCGAACAGGCCGCCGAGGACCGGCACCCCGCCTGGCGGGCCGCACTGGAGGAACGGACACCACGCTGACCGGCGTGACGCGCCTCGCGGACGCCGGCAGGAACACCACAAGGTGGTTGCCTGTTGAATCACCCGCCCCGGCCGTGATCCCCCGTCACGGCCGGGGCCTTCTCATGACGCCCGGGCCGGCGTACGGCCCTCCCGCGACCAGGCCAGAAGCTCGTCGGCCGGCCAGGTGGTCACCACCCGTTCGGCGGGCACCCCGCACTCCTCGGCCCGCGCGCAGCCGAGGATCTGCCAGTCCAGCTGGCCCGGCGCGTGCGCGTCGGTGTCGATCGAGAACAACGCCCCGGCCGCCACGGCCCGGCGCAGCAGCCGCCGCGGCGGGTCCAGCCGCTCGGGACGGCTGTTGATCTCCACGGCCGTACCCGACTCGGCGCAGGCGGCGAACACCTCGTCCGCGTCGAACTCCGACTCCGGCCGGCCACGGCCCGCGACCAGGCGTCCCGTGCAGTGGCCGAGGATGTCCGCGTGCGGATCGCGTACGGCGGCCACCATGCGGCGGGTCATCGCGCGGGCGTCCATCCGCAGCTTGGAGTGCACGGACACCACCACGACGTCCAGCAGCTCCAGCAGCTCGGGCTCCTGATCCAGCGAGCCGTCCTCCAGGATGTCGCACTCGATGCCGGTGAGCAGCCGGAACGGCGCCCACCGCGCGTTCAGCTCGGCCACCGCCTCCAGCTGCTCGCGCAGCCGCTTTGGACTGAGGCCCCGGGCCACGGTCAGCCGGGGGGAGTGGTCGGTCAGGGCCGTCCACTCGTGGCCGAGCCGGGCCGCCGCACGTCCCATCTCCTCGATCGGGCTGCCGCCGTCCGACCAGTCCGAGTGCGTGTGGCAGTCTCCGCGCAGCAGCGCCCGCAGCTCGCTGCCGCCCTCGGCGGTGAGCGGCCCGCCGCTCTCCTCCTCCACCGTGCGCAGATAGCCGGGCACCTCCCCGGCCAGGGCCTCCCGCACCACCTGCGCGGTCTTCGGCCCGACGCCCTTCAGCGACTCCAGCGTCCCGGCCGCCGCCCGCGCGGCGACCTCGTCCTCGGGCAGCGCGGACAGCACCCGGGCGGCGGTCCGGAAGGCCCGCACCCGGTAGGTGGGCGCCAGTGACCGCTCCAGCAGGAAGGCGATCCGGTCCAGGGCCGCGACGGGATCCATGGGCACCTCCAGCGCGCGATGCCCCTCCAGGGTTCCCCAGCCGGACCCACCCCGCACGCCCGCTGGCCGGCTCCGCGGACGAGTCGTCGGCCCCGGTTGCGTTCTACGCTCTATTGCATGACCGAACAAGCAGTGCCCTACATTTCCCATCCACGGGTCCTGGTGCATGGCGTGTGTCCGGGCAAGCCCGGCGAGCCGCCCTTCCGGGTGGTGGAGATCGACGGTCGGGTGGTCGGCCGGGCCACGACCGCGACCGACGTGCTGGAGGTCGCCGCCACCCACGGCATCACGATCCACGACCTGAGCGACCCGGACGCGGTCCGCTGGGTGGGCGGCGGCCAGTACCACTGGACACCCCTCTGATCCGGAGGCGGCTCAGCCGACCGTCCACTTCTGGTTGCCGCCGCCGGTGCACGTCCAGATCTGCAGCCGGGTGCCGTTGGCCGAGTTGTTCCCGGTCACGTCGAGGCACTTGTTCGCCTGCGGATTGACGATGTCGTGCGCCGCCGAGACGGCCCACTTCTGGTTGGGGCCGCCCGTGCAGTCCCACAGCTGGACGGTCGAGCCGTCCGCCGTACCGTTGCCGGTGACGTCCAGGCACTTGCCGAGCGCCCGGATCGTGCCGTCCGAACCGACCGTCCACTGCTGGGCGCCCGTGCCGTTGCAGTCGTAGAGCTGGACCGGGGTGCCGTTGGCGGAGTTCGCGCCGGCCACGTCCACGCACTTGCCCGCCAGGCCCCGGATCGGGACACCGGCCGCGCTGTCGCTCGTCGTCACCGACACCGAGTCGACCACAAGCTGCTGCGGGAACTGCGTGGAGCCGTCCGGGTCGCCCGGCCAGTAGCCGCCGACCGCCAGGTTCAGGATCAGGAAGAACGGCTTGTTGAACACCCAGGTCTTCCCGCCGAGGTCGGCGGGCGTGCGCCGCTGGTAGACGTTCCCGTCCACCGACCAGGTGATCGAGTCGGGCGCCCAGTCGACGGCGAAGGTGTGGAACGCGTCCGCGAAGGCCTGCCCGTTCGCCAGGGTGTAGCCGGCGCCTATGCCGCCCGAACCGGAGTAGCCGGGGCCGTGGATGGTGCCGTGCACGGTCGAGGGCTCGAACCCGACGTTCTCCATCACGTCGATCTCACCCGAGTCCGGCCAGTTCACCGGAGTGCCGAGCATCCAGAACGCGGGCCACATGCCCTGCCCGCGCGGGATCTTCATCCGCGCCTCGACATGTCCGTACTGCGCGTTGAACTTCCCGGCGGTGTTCAGCCGGGCCGAGGTGTACTGGCAGCTGCCGTACCAGCACTGGTAGCCCGCCGGGTTCTCCTTCCGGGCCGTGATCACCAGATGCCCCTGCCCGTCCAGGGCCGCGTTCTTCGTCTCGGACGTGTAGTACTGCCGCTCGTGGTTGTTGACGTTGTCGCCGGTCTCCAGCGTCCACTTCGAGGAGTCGGCCCCAGCACCTGCGGGCCCGTCGAAGGTGTCGGAGAAGGTGGTCACGGCCGCGGCCGCCGGGGTCGCGGTCTGCGCCCGGGCGGGACCGACGGCGGCCGAGCCGACCAGTGCGGCGGACAGAGCGGCGAACAGGCATCTGCGGAGCAGGCGTGGGGAGGCCATGGCTCTCCGTTCGGCGTGGGGGATGAGATGTCTCTTGATTTAAGAAGTGAGATAAGAGGCCGTCAATACCTTGGTACGGACCTGTCTGGCAATCGCTCGGCCGACGAGTCCGGTCAACTTCCGTGGGCCGCAGGGCGGTTACGCGGGATGACGTCATCCGGACCGTGTCGGATGCCGGCCCGCCGTTTCGGCTCGCGCTCCCGGGGCACTCGCTGCGGGCCCGCGTGCCGCCGCCGATGACGGGCCAGGCGGTGCTTGGATGCCCCGAGCGGCGCATCGGGCAAAGCCTTGCAGAGCGGTGCAGAGCGGACTGAGGAGGTGGCGGATGACCGGCCGTACGGCCCTCCTGGCCGCGGGCGAACTCCTGGCCTGGTGGGCCGGGCTGGCCCTGCTGTGGCTGGTGTTCATCAGCTCGGTCGACACCCTGGAGCGGATCGTCGGCGCGAGTGCCGCCGCCGTGGGGGCGCTGCTGGCCCGGGCCGGACGGCGGGCGGTGACCTGGCGGTGAACGGCTGGATCCTCGCGGCGACCGTCGAACTCGGCGGGGCAGGGGCGGCCGCCCTGTGGGGGACGGCCACCGGCCCGCTGCCCCGGCGGGTCATGGCCCAGAACCTGGCCACCTCCGCGGTCTGCCCGGCCCTGCTGCTGCTCGCGCAGGGCTACGGCCGCCCCGCCTACGTCGACCTCGCCCTGCTGATGGCCCTGCTGGGCCCGGTCGGCACCCTCGTCTTCGCCCGTCTGCTCGCCGACGAACCGGCGGACGACCGGCCGAGCGCCTGGGCGCTGACCTGGGCCGCCGCCGGCCTGGCCACGACGGTCGTGGTGGCGGTGTGCGTGGCCACCGGCCCGAGCCGGGCGATGGTGAAACTGCTGGTGATCGGAGCCTTGCTGATCGGCGGCAACGTCATCGCGGCGCGGGCCCTGGCGGGTGGCTTCCGGGCGGTGCGGGGTGCCTGACGGGGGGAGCGGTGCGGGGTGGGAGCGAGGTGCGGCATGGCCGATGCCGTGATCGTCGTGGCCCTGCTGCTCGTGGCCGCCTCCGCCACCGCCGCCGTGGCCCAGCGCGAACCGGCCCGGCAGGCCCTGGTGCTGTCCGTGCTCGGTGTCGTCCTGGCCGTCCTGTTCACCGTGCTCCAGGCCCCGGACGTCGGCCTGTCGCAGCTGGCCGTGGGCTCCGCGCTCACCCCGCTGCTGATCATGCTGTCGGTGCGCAAGGTCAGACGGCGGGGCCGCACGAAGGACCGCGCGCGATGACCCGGCGGCTGCGGCTGTGGCTGCTCGCCGTGGGCGGCGCGGGGGTGGCAGCCCTGCTGGTCGCCGCCGGCCTCGACCTGCCCGCCTTCGGCGGCCGGTGGCACCCGTACGGCGAGCGGGCCGTCCGCGCCTCCCTCGCCCGGCACACCGCGAACACGATCGCCTCCGTCAACTTCGACCAGCGCGCCTACGACACCCTCGGCGAGACGAGCATCCTGTTCGCCGCCGTCCTCGGCTGCCTGGTGCTCCTGCGCCAGGCCCGCGACGAGCACCCGGCACAACCCCAGCCCGCCGAAGTGGCCCGGCCCGTCCGGCGCTACGCACTGATCGTGCTGCCCGTCGCCCTCCTCACCGGCCTCTACGTCATCGCCCACGGCCAGCTCAGCCCCGGCGGCGGCTTCCAGGGCGGGGTCGTCGCCGCGACCGCGCTGCACCTGCTGTACCTCGGCGCCGACTACCGCGCCCTGGAACGCGTCCGCCCCCTCGGCGTGTTCGACGTCACCGACGCGCTCGCCGTCTGCGCCTACGTCGTCCTGGGCCTGGCCGGACTCCTCGCGGGCACCGCGTTCCTGGCCAACACGATGCTGCCGTACGGCACCTTCAACACGCTGTCCTCCGGGGGGACCGTCCCGCTGCTGAACGCGGCCGTCGGCATGGAGGTGGCGAGCGCGGTCGTCCTCCTGCTCGCGAGTTTCCTGGACCAGGCCGTCGAGATCGAGGAGGAACGCGGGAGTTGAGAACGCCGTGATGCACGTCCTTCCCTACCTGGTCGCCGCCTACGTCTTCCTGACCGGCTGCTACGGCCTCGCCACCAGCCGCAACCTGATCCACACCGTGGGCTGTCTGGCCGTGTGCCAGTCGTCCACGTACGTGTTGCTGCTGGCCGTCGGCTACCGCGACGGGGCGACCGCGCCGGTCTTCTCCGACATCGAGCCGGGGTCCCGGCCGCTCGTCGACCCGGTCGTGCAGGCGCTCACCCTCACCGACATCGTCGTCGGAGCCACCGTCACCGCGCTGCTGCTCGCCCTCGTCCTGCAGGTCGCCAAGCGGCACGGCACCCTCGACCCGGACGAGCTGAGAGAGCTGCGCGGCTGATGAGCCACCTGCTCCCGCTGCTCTTCGCGGTGCCGCTGCTCGGGGCCGCCCTGCTGGTGGCCACGGGCCGTCGGCTGTCCCGGGTCGTGGCCGAGACCACCGGGTGTGTCGTCTCCGGCGCCACGGCCGCCCTCGCGCTCGTGCTGCTGCTCAACTCCTCGCCGCCGCTGGTGGAATGGGTCGGCGGCTGGCGGCCGGTCGACGGGGAGAGCGTCGGCATCGTGGTGGTCGGGGACGGTCCGACGCTGGGCATGGCCGCGCTGGCGTCGCTGCTCACCCTGTCGGCGCTGGTGTACTCCTGGCGCTACTTCGACGAGCCGCCGCGCGGCCACTGCGGTGCGTTCCCCGCGCTGATGCTGGTCTTCCAGGGCGCGATGTGCGGCTTCGCGCTCGCGGGCGACCTGTTCAACGCGTTCGTGTTCTTCGAGCTGATGAGCGTCGTCGCCTACGCGCTGACCGGATACCGGATCGACGAGGCGAAGGCCGTGCAGGGCGCGCTGACCTTCGGAGTCGTCAACTCCCTCGGCGCTTACGCGATGCTGGCGGGCATCGGCCTGCTGTACGCCCGCACCGGCGAACTGGCCATGGCGAAGATCGGGGGCGGCCTGGACAGCGCGGCCGTGCAGGGCGGGCCGGACGCCCTCGTCCTCGCCGCGTTCGTGCTGGTCATGACCGGGCTGCTGGTGAAGGCGGCCGCCGTGCCGTTCCACTTCTGGCTCCCCGACGCACACGCAGTCGCCCCCACCCCGGTGTGCATGCTGCTGTCCGGCGTCATGGTCGAACTCGGCGCCTACGGCGTCTGGCGCGTGTACGGCACCGTCTTCGCCGGACCCGGCGGCATCCCCGCCCCCGACCTGACCCGGGCCATGCTGACCCTGGGCGTCCTCACCGCCGCGATCGGCGCCGTCATGTGCTGGTACCAGCGGCACATCAAACGGCTGCTCGCCTACTCCACGGTCGCGCACACCGGCCTGTTCCTCGTCGGCCTCGGCGTGCTCACCCCCGAAGGGGATGACGGAATCGCCCTGTACATCGTCGGGCACGCGGGGGTGAAGGCCGCACTGTTCGCCTGCACCGGCGCCCTCCTGGACCGGTTCGGCAGTGTCGACGAGCACGCCCTGCACGGCAGGGCGCGCGGGATGCGCGCGTTCGCGGTGATGTTCGCGATCGGCGGGCTCGCCCTCGCGGGCCTTCCCCCGTTCGGGACGGCCCTCGGCAAGGCGATCACCGAGGAGGCGATCGGCGGCCCGCTCACCGCGGTCTACGTGCTCGCCTCCGCGGTGACCGCGGGCGCGGTGCTGCGGGTCACCGCCCGGGTGTTCATGGGGATCGGGCCGCGTCCGAAGGACACCGAGTACGAGACCAGCGGGTCCGGCGAGCGGCCCGAGACCAGCAGGAGACTCGGCCGCATCCCGGAGTCCATGACCGCGGTGCCCGCCGTGCTGCTCGCCGGCGCCCTCGCCGTCGGCGTGGCCCCCGGCCTCGCCGCAGTGGTGGCCCGCTCGGTCAACGAGGCCGGGTCGGGCGGCGCCCACGCCTCCGTCCACTGGACGGCGCACGGCATCCTGCTGGGCCTGGCCTCCAGCCTGCTCGCCGTGGGCCTCGCCGCCCTCGCCGTGACCCGCCCGGGCTGGGTGGCCACCCCGGACTGGGCGCTGCCCCTGCGTCGCCTGCAGTCGGGCCACATCGGCGACTACGTGGCTTGGCTCCTGGTCGGCGCCACCGTGCTGGGCACGCTGACCCTGCCCGGGGTGCTGGGCGGCTGACCAGCACCAGTAGCATGATCGACGCAGCCCGTGCTGATCATGCGAGGAGCGGATCGTGCGAGACATCGCCGTCTTCAGTGGCAGTGCCCATCCCGAACTGGCTCAGGAGGTCTGCGCCCATCTGGGCGTGCCGCTCAGCCCGACCCAGGTCAGCCGGTTCGCCAACGACTGTCTGGAGGTGCAGCTTCAGGCCAACTGCCGGGAACGGGACGTCTTCCTGATCCAGCCGTTGGTCAGGCCCGTGCAGGAGCACCTGGTGGAGCTGCTGCTGATGTGCGACGCGGCCCGGGGTGCCTCGGCCGGCCGGATCACCGTCGTCATGCCCCACTACTCCTACGCCCGCTCCGACAAGAAGGACGCGCCCCGCATCTCCCTCGGCGGACGGCTGGTCGCCGACCTGCTGGTGGCGGCGGGCGCGAGCCGGGTCCTCGCCATGACCTTGCACGCACCGCAGGTGCACGGCTTCTTCTCGGTGCCGGTGGACCACCTGCACGCGCTGCGTGAACTGGCCGCGCACTTCCGGCAGTACGACCTCACGCGCACCACGGTCGTCTCCCCGGACCTCGGCAACGCCAAGGAAGCCGCCGCCTTCGCCCGGCTGATCGGCGCGCAGGTGGCGGCCGGCGCCAAGCAGCGGTTCGCGGACGACCGGGTGAGCATCAGCTCCGTGATCGGGGACGTGGCCGACCGGGACGTCATCGTCCTGGACGACGAGATCGCCAAGGGCAGCACCGTCATCGAACTCCTGGAGAAGCTACGGGAGCTGGGGCCGCGCTCGATCCGGGTGGCCTGCACGCACGGACTGTTCGCGGCCGGTGCGCTCAAGCGACTGAGCGAGCAGCCCGACGTGCTGGAGATCGTGTGCACCAACACCGTCCCGGTGCCCCTGGACGAGCACACCGACAAGCTGCGCGTCCTGTCCATCGGCCCGGCCCTCGCCGAGGCCGTACGCCGCATTCACAACGGTGAGTCCGTGAGCGCCCTGTTCGAGGAGCCGAGGGGCGCCTAGACGGGAAGCAGCCGTCGTCAGCCGTCGTCACAGCGAGCCGGACGCGGCCTCGGGCTGTTCCAGGGCCGCCTCCAGCGTCGCCTGCGGCGGCAGCAGCCGGGACAGCCCGGTGACCCGGAAGACGCGCAACGTCAGCGGGTGGGTGCACACCAGGCGCAGCCGCCCGCCCCGCTCCAGCACCCGGCTGCGGGCCCGGTAGAGCAGGCGCAGCCCCGAGCAGTCGAAGAACTCCACGGACCGCAGGTCGATCACGACCCTGACCCCGGGCCGGTCGGTGATCCGGTCCAGGGCGGGAGTGATCTCCGTGGCCGCCGCGATGTCGATCTCGCCGCGGAACTCCACCACCGTGTGCCCGCGGTCCTCGCGGATGCGCAGATGCCAAGTGAGCGGCGTGGGCCCCTCCTGCACGACGGCATCACCTCCCACGCGCGCCTGGAAATCCGTCTCTCGACCGTCAAGTTACCCTCGATAGAAGGAATTTGAGCATGTTCGATTGACATATGTCTTCGAGTTTGGCGCCGCGTGTCGTTCCGTGATGCGGACGGCAGGGTTCCAGGGTGGCTACGACAGCGCGTGCCGCGCCTTCGAGAGTGCCCGCCGGAGCTGCTCCCGCTGGTGCGCCGTGAGGTCAGGTCCTCGACCATCCGCTCCTCCAGCCGTGCAGCCCTCGAACTCGACACGCCCGGACCGCACGAGGCGCTCGTCCGCATGGTGGCGGCCTGTCGGCGGTGACTGCGGCCGCGCTCACCCCTGTCACCACGATCACCGCCGTCGACCGGGTCCCCGAACGGGCGGCTCCCGCTGCACCGCCTGACCGGTACCTGTCCCTTCGCGGACGTCGACCGGGCGGTACGGGACATGACCGCGGGCAAGGCGATCAAGCCCGTACGCACGTTCCGAGGCCTCGGTCCCGGCTGCCGGATCGTCCAGCAGGGGCTTGCTGAACGCCGAACGTTCCGGGCCGTCCCCGCGTCGGAGGAGGGCAACGACAGTCCAGGAACAGGGGCGTGCATGCGCAGAGGACTTGTGGCCGTGGCGGTACTGGCAGCCGTGACCGTGGTGGGGTGCGACGACGGCACCGGAGTGCGGGTGGTGGTCAAAGGCACGCCTCCGGCAACCCCGTACAGCGGCCCGCTGTACGTCCCCACCAAGGCCGTGGACGACGACAGCCCCCGGTCCCTGCGCCTGGCCTCCGGAGCCGCGGGCCGGGCGCTGGAGTGCGACGGGGAGATCTTCGAGGGCGGCGGCCCCGACGGATGGGCCAGGTCGGACGGAGGTGACACACCGGAAGAGGGGCTCGAGCTCTACTTCGACATGTTCCAGCCGGTGCAGCCCGACCACGGCTACCGCGTGGAGCGCCGGGAGACCGGCCGGGTGCTCTACTCCTTCGACGTGCAGGGCCGTACCAGGGTGGCCGTCGTGGTGGCCGAGGACCAGAAGGACCGGCCCGGCTGGGGCCCGGAGACGAACGCCTCCTGCGATCCCGCCGAGCTCCCCGCGAAGTTCGCTGCCGCCCAGGGCTGGGAGGTCTGGACGGACCGGAACGGCCGGCGGGTGCCGGTGACCCGGCTCAGCAGATCCAGCGGCCCGGAACACTGCGACTGGCAGTCGGCCCACCTCCTCGACCTGGACGGCCGCCAGTACGCCCGCGATCCCGAGGGGGTCCTTCGCCGTGCCGGCCTGCTCACGACGCCGTACCGCGAGGACGCGAGCATGCCCGCGGGCGCTCGTGACACCGGGTACCACTACCGCTCCTGGCGCCTGTGGCTCACCGGCGACGAGGACACGGCCTACGTCCGCACCTCCGACGGAGTGGAGGCCTGGCCGCGGACGGAGAACCGTGCCGCCTGCCGGTGACCCGTCACCGGCTGCGGTGCAGCGCGACCAGCAACTGCCAGACCTGGTCCGCGACTTCCTCCGGGCCGGCCTCCAGCAACCCGTGCAGCCAGTCCGCGAGGACCCCCGCGAAGGTCGCCGCCACCGCCGAGGCGACCAGCGGGGCGTCCGCCGCGCCCGCCAGCTCGCGCTCGGCGAGGCTGCGGGCCCGCAGATCCCGGTGCAGCACCCGGCCGAGCGGCCCGCCCCCGCCCGGCGCGAGCAGCGACCGGTACAGGGCCGCGTGCGGGGTGAGGCTCGTGAAGAACTCCCGCAGCGCGGATGGTGAGTTGACCGGGTCGGGCCGTCCCCGCCAGGCGTGCAGCGCGTCCACCGCCTGCCGCACGACGTCCGCGCACGCGTCGACCGCCAGCGCCTCCAGCCCGTCGTAGTGGACGTAGAACGTGGCCCGGCCCACGCCGGCCCGGCGCACCAGCGCTGCCACGCCGACCTCCTCCAGCGGGCGCTCGGCGCACTCCGCGAGCAGGGCCGCACGCAGCCGGGCGCGGGTGCGCGCGGCCCGCGGGTCCTCCTGGGGCGCCCGGGTCATCGTGCGGCGAGCACGGCCGCCAGAGCCAGCGCGCCGGGCAGCGCCTGGGCGAACAGGATGCGGCGGTTGGCCGTGACGGCGCCGAACACGCCTGCCACCACGACACACGACAGGAAGAAGACCTGTACCCGGAACCCGGTCGGGTCGGCCGCGATCAGCCCCCACACCAGGCCCGCGGCCAGAAAGCCGTTGTAGAGGCCCTGGTTGGCGGCCATCGGCGCGGTCGCCCGGGCCATCTCCGGATCGAACCCGTGCAGCCCCCGCCCCGGCTTCTTCTGCCACAGGAACATCTCCAGCACCAGGATGTACGCGTGCAGCGCGGCCACCAGGCCGACCAGCACGTTCGCCACGATCTCCACGACCAGCGGCCCCCTCATCTACTTGGACAGGTGTCCAGGATACCCGGACACCTGTCCAAGAATTCACCCGGGGGGGTGCGGTCCCGGCTGCGGCACCCCTGCGCAGCTCCCGGACCTCCTCGGTGGTCCCGGGGGCATACGGTCCGAGGCGGGCCGGCAGACCTGGGGGCAACGCCTTGAACTTGCCGCCCGTGTCCCCGCCCACCGCTGCGGCTCTCTCGGCGCCCCGGTGACGACACCCGCGGGTAACGCCCGCGGGCTCATCACTCAGGGACAGTCGCGTGTGCGGTCCCTGCGTACCGGTGACAAACGAAGCACCTCACGCCCCGGCCGCGTACACCCGCTCGCCTCCCACGTAGGTGAGCGCCACGCTGGTCTCCGCGATCGCCTCCGGCGGCCCGGCGAAGGGATCCCGGTCCAGCACCACCAGGTCGGCGAGCGCCCCGACGGCCACCCGGCCGGTGTCGTCCAGGTGGTTCACGTATGCCGACCCGGCCGTGTACGCCGTGAGCGCGTCCGCCAGGCTCAGCCGCTCGTCCGGCAGGAACACCGGGCCGGTGCCGCCCGGTTCCACGCGGTTGACCGCGACATGGATGCCCTGGAGCGGATCGGGACTGCTCACCGGCCAGTCGCTGCCCGCCGCCAGCCGTGCCCCGGAGCGCAGCAGTGCCCCGAACGGGTACTGCCACGCGGCCCGTTCGGGCCCGAGGAACGGGATCGTCAGCTCGTCCATCTGCGGCTCGTGCGCGGCCCACAGCGGCTGGATGTTGGCGGTGGCGCCGAGTCGGGCGAAGCGCGGCACGTCGTCCGGGTGCACCACCTGCAGGTGCGCCAGGTGCGGCCGGGTGTCGCTCGGCCCGTTGGCCGTCCGCGCCGCCTCGACGGCGTCCAGCGCGTCCCGTACGGCCCGGTCGCCCAGCGCGTGGAAGTGGCACTGGAAGCCGAGCGCGTCCAACTCGGTCACGTACTTGGGCAGTTGAGCCGGATCGATGAAGCTCTTGCCGCGGTTGGCGGTGGCGCAGCCACACCGGTCGAGGTAGGGGTCGAGCAGCGCGGCCGTGTGGTTCTCGGCGACCCCGTCCAGCATCAGCTTCACGGTGCCGGCTCGGAACCGGCCGTGGCTCGACGCGGCCCGCTTCTCGGCGAGTTCGGGGATCTGCTCGGCCCCGCGCTCCCGGTCCCACCACAGGGCGCCGGTCACCCGCGCCGTGAGCGAGCCGTCCCGGGCCGCCGACAGATACGCCTCGGCCGGGTCGTCCATGCCGAGGAAGTCCCCGACCAGCGCGTCCTGCCAGGCGGTGATGCCGAGCGCGTGCAGATGCCGCTGGGCGTGCAGCAGCGCGGCCAGCCGGTCCGCCGCGGTGGCGGGCGGGGTCAGCCGGCCGACCAGCTGCATCGCCCCCTCCTGCAGCGTGCCGCTCGGCTCGCCCGAGGCGTCGCGCTCGATCCGTCCGTCGGCCGGGTCGGGCGTGTTCCTGTCGACGCCGGCCAGCTCCAGCGCGCGGCTGTTCACCCAGGCGCCGTGGTGGTCCCGGTTGGGCAGGTACACCGGCCGGTCCGGGACGACCGCGTCCAGCAGCTCCTTCGTCGGCGTACCGCCCTCGAACGCCTCCATCGACCAGCCGCCGCCGAGGATCCACTCCCGCTCGGGGTAGGTCTCGGCGTACGCGCGCACGGCGGCCACGGTGTCCTCGGCGGTCGTTCTCCCGCTCAGGTCGCACTGGGTCAGCTCGAGGCCGGCCGGCACCGGATGGACGTGCGCGTCCTGGAAGCCCGGCAGCAGCAGCCGCCCGGCCAGGTCGACCACCTCCGTGCGCGGCCCGGCGAGTTCGCGCACCTCGTCGCGCCCGACGGCGGTGATGCGGCCCCCGATGACCGCCACGGCGGTCGCGCTCCGGGCGTCCGGAGTGAGGACGGGGCCGCCGGTGAAGAGCAGATCAGCGTGCATGATGCCTTTCCTGGCAGGTCAGTTGGCGGTGGTCAGAAGATGCTGGGAGTCGGCGTCGGCGCCGACGCCGGTGCGGAAGTACGGTGATCGGCGCGCCCACTTCGCCCATGCGGCCACGACGAACCCGGACGCGATCATCACCAGCGGCATGAGCAGCAGGAACCAGCCGTTGCCCGCGCTGACCTCGAAGTGGTCGGCGGAGCTGTAGAAGGACCAGCCGAGGTAGCCGCCGAGACCCAGCAGGGCGAGGGCGCTCAGTGTCGGCAGCACAACCGCCCGCACGCCCTGCCGCCAGTCCTCGCGCAGCAGGGACCGGAAGCGCGCGGCCGCGGCGAGCGCGGTGAGCGCGTAGGACAGGGCGACGACGATCCCGACGGCGTTCACCGTCGCATTGATCATGTCGGAGAGGCGAGGGATCACCAGCGCGAGCGCCGCCACAGCCGTGGCCAGGGCCCCGATCAGCAGGGTTCCGGCCGCCGGCGTCCCGTACCGGGGGCTGACCTTGGACCACACCGGTCCGAGGGTACGGTCCCGGCTCATCGCGAACATGCCGCGGGCCGTCGGGATGACCCCGGCCTGCAGCGAGGCAACCGCCGAGAACATCAGCGCCACCAGGGGCAGTGCGGCCAGCGGCTGAGAGGCCAGCCGGTCGCCGAAGTACGCCAGCCCCTGTGCCCCGTGCCCGGCCAACTCGCCCTCGGACAGTACCCGTTGGAACGCGATCGAGCCGAGCAGGAAGAGCCCGAGCATGGTCACCAGGGTGATCGTCCCGGCCTTGGAGGCGTCCCGAGGGTCACGCACCTCCTCGTTGACGGTGAACGCGGCATCGAAGCCCCAGTAGCAGAACACCGACAGCAGCATCCCCTGCGCCAGCGCGCTCGCCGAGGGGATCGCGAACGGGTCGAACCAGGAGAGGCGGAAGGGGTGCGAGCCGGCCACGATGCCGTATCCGCAGAAGCCCAGCAGGACGGCGTACTCGAAGACCAGCAGCCAGGTCTGCAGCCGGGCCGCGGTGCGGACGCCGGTCACGGCGGTGAGGGTCACCGCGACGAGGACGAGGATGCCCACGGCCGTGGTCTGCGCGGTCGAGTCCGGATCCAGGGCGAGCGAGCCGATCCGGTGCAGGCCCGTGTCCCCGGCCAGTTGCAGCATCGCGGAACCGGTGACCGCCGTGGTGTACGCGAGGAACGCCACGCTCGCCACGAAGTTCACCCAGCCCACCATGAAACCGAGCCAGGGGCTGAGCGAACGGCCCACCCACACATAGCCGTTGCCCGCGTTGGGCTCCACCCGGTTCAGCCGGGAGTAGGAACCGGCGATGCCGAGGATCGGCAGGAAGGCCAGCAGCATGATGGCCGGCAGATGCAGGCCGACCACGCCGGCCGTCACACCGAGGCCGATGCCGATGCTCGTGGTCGCGGCGGTACTGGACGCGGCGACGGCGACGCCGTCCAGCACGCTCAGGGACTTGCGCAGCTCGGGCTGCGCGGGTGGATCCACACCGAAGGGGGTCTCGCTCATCGCCGGCTCTCCGCTCGCACCGGGGGGCCTGGTCGGCCCCGGTGACCGCAGATGAAACCGCCCGCGCACTTCACAGGTCAACGGTGTTGTCATAAGGTGCCGGGCACACACCAGGGAGGGCTCTCATGACCGACCGTGTCGTCCCGGCCGCCGACCGGCAGCGCAGGCGCCCCACCAAACAGGGCGTCGTGCTTTCCGCGGAGCTGATCGTCGAGACCGCGCTGCGGCTGATCGAGGAGCACGGCGCCGACGCCCTCTCCGTCCGCCGCCTCGGCCGCGCCCTGGGCGCCGACCCCAGCTCCCTGTACCGGTACTTCCGGCACACCGACGACCTGATGCTCGCCATCGCCGACGAGCTGATCGGCCGTACCCTGCGGGTCTGGCGGCCCACCGGCGACTGGCGCGCCGACCTGCGCGACCTCGGCCTGCGCATGCACGCGGGTGCCCTCGCCCACCCCCGGGCCGCGATGCTCAGCGCCCACCGCGTCACCGGCCGCGTGCACGAGATCCAGGCCGTCGAGAGCATGATCGGCGTGCTGCGCCGGGCCGGCTTCCCGGATCCGGAGGCGGTACGGATCTACCACGCCTTCGTCGACCAGGCCCTCGCCTTCGGTGCCCTGGACTCCGCCGTCACAGCCCTGCCCCGGGCCGCCCAGCAGGCCGAGGCCGAGGTGTGGCGGGACACCTACGCCCGGCTGCCCGCCGCCACCCACCCGAACATCGCGGCCACCGCCCGCCACCTCGTGGCCTCCATGCGGACCAGCTCGTACCCGGCCGCACTCGAGCTGCTGCTGACGGCGGCCCAGACACGCCTTGATCACATCCGTGCACAGACGGAAGGCTGACGGTCACACTGGACGCCGTTCACACGTCATACGAGTACAAGCCCGTCCCGAGGAGGCCGTACGACATGACCCCGCCGCCCGCCCGCACTGCCGAACAGCGCAAGAAGGACACCCTCCACCGGCTGGAGCACGACGAGGACGCCTGGGTCGCCACCGCGGGCGAGGACGGCGGTGCGCCCTACCTCGTCCCCCTGTCGTTCGTCTGGGACGGCGCCACCCTGCTGATCGCGACCCCGGCCGCGAGCCCCACCGGCCGCAACCTCCTGGCCACCGGCAAGGCCCGCATCGGCATCGGACCGACCCGGGACGTCGTCATCATCGAGGGCGTCGTCCGGGCCGTGACCCCCGAGGACCTGCCCGAGGAGGACGCCGAGATCTTCGCCGGCAAGACCGGCTTCGACCCGCGGCAACTCACCACCCGCTACCTGTACTTCAACGTCCTCCCGCAGCGCGTCCAGGCCTGGCGCGAGGCGAACGAGCTGGAGGGGCGGGAGCTGATGCGCGACGGAGAGTGGCTGGTGGCCGACTGAAACCGGCGTCCCGGGATGTTCCAGGGGAGAGGACATCCCCTGGAAGAAGACATGACACTGGTCGAGGGACCCGGCGGGGCCGCACGAGAATCGCGGCTACGCCGACCCCGCCCGCCACGCCTTCACCGGGCGTCTCGTCCCGCCGACGGGGCTGAGCGCGCCGCCCGGCCCCGGCTCAGTCCCGGCCGCCCTTCTCAGCGACCGGCCACACACCCGTCGTCCGTTCGATGGCCTTGGCGCCGGTGCGGTCGACGGCGCTGCGCACCACCGCGAAGATGGCGCCCTGGACCGCCGCCGCGAGCAGGATCTCGCCCCAGCCGCGGTCCTCGTCCAGCGCGTCGGGGGCGTCCTCCTCGTGCCGGATCGCCATCCACGCCCTGCGGAAGGCCAGCCCCGCAAGCGCCCCGCCCGCCCAGCTGAGCACGAAGCCGAGCGGTTGGTAGACGAGCGGGAGCTTCTTCTTCTTGTGCTTCGTCATGTGTGACTCCTTCCTCGCGCCGCGGCCCTCATGCGGGGCGTCCTCGCGGCGCCACCCGTTCACCCCGGGGCACCGGACCTGGCGGCGTCCCGTCCCCGAACGGCCGGCCGCCGAGCTGCTCACGGTGGTGCGGGGTCAGCCAGCCGGCGAGATCCGGGCCGAGCGGCACGATGCCGGTGGGGTTGATGCCGGTGTGGACCTGGTAGTAGTGCCGCTTGATGTGGTCGAAGTCGACGGTGTCGCCGAACCCCGGCGTCTGGAAGAGGTCCCGGGCGTACGCCCACAGCACCGGGTTCTCCGCCAGCTTCCAGCGGTTGCACTTGAAGTGGCCGTGGTAGACGGCGTCGAACCGGACCAGTGTGGTGAACAGCCGGATGTCCGCCTCCGTGACGGTGTCGCCGACCAGATAGCGCTGCCCGGCCAGCCGCGCGGCGAGCAGTTCCAGCCGCCGGAACAGCGCCGCGCACGCCTCCTCGTACGCCACCTGGCGTGTGGCGAACCCGGCGCGGTAGACGCCGTTGTTCACGTCCTCGTACACCGCCGCCATCACCTCGTCGATCTCCTCGCGCCGGCCGACCGGGTACAGGTCCGGCGCGCCCGCGCGGTGCAGGGCCGTCCACTCGGTGGCCAGGTCCAGGGTGATGCGCTGGTAGTCGTTGGTGACCAGCTGCCCGCTGGGCACGTCCACGACGGCGGGAACGCTCACCCCGCCAGGAGCGTCCGTCTCTCGCCTGTCGTAGGCCTCGCTGAGCAACCGGATGCCGAGCACCGGGTCGCGGCCGCCGGGGTCCAGGGTGAACCGCCAGCTGCGGTCGTCCTGGATCGGGTCGGCGACAGCCATCGACAGCGCGTCCTCCAGACCCAGCAGCCGGCGCGAGATCACCGCCCGGCTCGCCCATGGGCAGGCACGGGAGACCACCAGGCGGTACCGTCCCGCTTCCACCGGCCATCCGTCCCGGCCGTCGGCGGTGATCCGGTCCGTGAAGTGGCTCTTGGACCGGGTGAACGTTCTGTGGCCGTACGACCTGTTGCCGTCGCCACGCATGTCTCCTCCTCGCCGCGCCGGCTCGTCCTCCTCAGACGCGTTCCCCGTTTTCGTCCGTCGGCACGGTGTGATCCGCCCGGGCAGGGGTACGGCTATGGGGCGGCCCTGGTCGTGCTGGGCGTGGTGTGCGTCGCCGAGGGCACCGACCGGCCGGCGGGCAGGCACAGAAGGGCCCCGCCGCGACGGGGGAACGCGGCGGGGCCCTGACGCACGACTGCCCGCCCGGAAGCCGGTTCATGCTTCCCGGGCACAGATTTTTCTAGAACGAGCCGTTTCCCGGCCTGAATCAGCTCCCGTCGAGCTGCTCCAGGACGAACACGGGGATCTCCCGCGAGGTCTTCTTCTGGTAGTCGGCGTACGGCGGGTACGCGGCCACGGCCCGCTCCCACCACTCGGCCTTCTCCGCGCCGGTGATCTCACGGGCCCTCATGTCCCGCTTGGCCGGACCGTCCTGCAGTTCCACATGGGGATCGGACTTCACGTTGAAGTACCAGACGGGGTGCTTGGGGGCACCGCCGAGGGAGGCGACCGCGGCGTACCGTCCCTCGTGCTCCACCCGCATCAGCGGCGTCTTGCGGATCTTCCCGCTCTTGCCGCCCCGGGTGGTCAGGATGATGACCGGCATCCCGGTGTCCAGCAGAGTCGTCCCCCTCGTCCCGCCCGAACTCTCGTACAGCTCGACCTGCTCGCGCACCCACTGCGTCGGGCTGGGTTCGTACTCGCCCTCAAGCGGCATGGCAACCGTCTCCTTGGTCGGTCCAACGACTGGCGTGCGGCCAGGTACAACACCCGCGGCCGCCCGAATCATCCGTACCGCACGTCACTTCGCCCAGGCGGGTGATTACCCCGCGGGTCATCGCGCCGCTCCGGACGCCTCGGGCACAGTGATCCCGGGCGATCACCACGCGCCCGCTGCGGACGGCCGAGAGACGAGAAGACGAGAAGACGAGAAAGGGGCAAGGCGCTCATGCTTCCCGCCTGCACCACCCCGACCCGCTCCGTCGTGGAGGAACTGCTCCGCCGGATCGGTCAGGGCGACCCCGATCGGATCGGCGAGCTGTACGCGGAGCACGGCGACTGGAAGCTGAGCTGGCCGCAGGACGAGCACGGCCGCGCCGACACCCCGTGGATCCGGCACCGCACCACCCGCGCCGACGCCGTCGCCCACTACCGAGAGCTGGCCGCCCACCACATCCCGGAGAAGGCGGACACCCGGATCGAGCGCGTCCTGGTCGACGGAGACGACGCGGTCGTCCTCGGAGCCATCCGGCAGACGGCCGAGCCGACCGGCCGCTCCTACACCGCCCGGTTCGCCCTGCACCTCACCGTCCGGGACGGCCTGGTAGTGCGCCACCACGTCTACGAGGACAGCCTCGCCGTCGCCCGCGCCTTCGCACCCGGTCCCGAGGGCACTCGGGCGCCCTGACCGCCCGCCGGGTCACCCGGCTGTCACGGTCATCCGCACCGCCAGCACCAGGATCACCCCGCTGGAGACCAGCGCCGTCGTCAACCGTCCCCGGCGGCCGGTGAGGAGTCGGCCGAGCAGGGCGCCGCCGCCGGCCAGCAGCAGCTGCCAGCTCGCGGAGGCGGCGAAGGCCGCCACGACGAACACGGCCCGCTCCAGTGGTCGTACGGCGTCCGCGGCACTGGTGCCGAGCACCAGCGCGACGAAGTAGATCACCGTGACGGGGTTGAGGAGGGTGATCCCGAGCAGGCCGAGATACGCGCGTCCGGCGCCGGGAACCGGCCGCTCGGGGCGAGTGGCCGGCCTGTGGGCGCGGTACTGGCGCAGGGCCATGGCCGCTCCCCAGACCGCGAGGGCGACGAGGACCAGGGCCGAGGCCCAGCGCAGCGGGGGCAGGACTGGTCGCAGTGCCGCCGCCAGGGCCGAGCCGCCCGCCGCGGCGAGCAGCGCGTACAGGCCGTCGGCCGTGGCGATACCGAGGGCGGCGCAGGCGCCGGTGCGCAGCGAGGTGCGGGCGGTGAGGGAGACCAGGTAGGTCCCGACCGCGCCGACGGGAATCGCGATGCCGTAGCCGGCCAGCAGGCCGGCGAGGAGCGCGGCCGTCACGGGCGCGCGGGCTCGGGCCTCCGACGACGGCCGGGCTGCTGCTGGCCCCGCACCGGAAGGACGGTGACGGCGGTCGGCGGCAGAATGGTGTCCATAAGCAACATGGGCAGATCCTCGGGCCGCCGGCTCCGCGGCGGCAAGCGATTTTCGGCGCGTTCCCCCCCCGGTGACCACACTCTTCGGCCAGATCGCACCGATCACCGATCTGGCCGAACTTGTCGTCGTCCCATAGGTGCCTGGGGCATCTAATGAAGATCGGCACGACGCACTTCTTTCGTCTGCGAGGTCTTTCCATGACGGAACTGACGGACATCACCGGCCCGGCGAACCCGGCCGAACCCCTCGCCTTCCCCCAGGACCGCACCTGCCCCTACCACCCGCCCGCCGGATACCAGCCGCTGCGCGACGGGCGAGCCCTGTCCCACGCCACCCTCTTCGACGGCCGCGAGGTCTGGCTGGTCACCGGCCATGCCACCGCCCGCGCGCTGCTCGCCGACAGTCGCCTGTCCACCGACCGGAGCCGCCCCGACTTCCCCATGCCCACGGCCCGCTTCGCGGCCGTCCGTGACCGCCGGGTCGCGCTGCTCGGCGTCGACGACCCCGTGCACCAGCGGCAGCGGCGGATGATGATCCCGTCGTTCACCCTCAAACGCGCGACCGAGCTGCGGCCCACCATCCAGCGGATCGTGGACGGGCTCCTGGACGCGATGATCGAGAAGGGCCCGCCCGCCGAACTGGTCTCCGCCTTCGCCCTGCCCGTGCCGTCCATGGTGATCTGCGGTCTGCTCGGGGTGCCGTACGCCGACCACGAGTTCTTCGAGGAGCAGTCCCGCAGGCTGCTGCGCGGTCCGTCGGCCGCCGACACCCAGGAGGCGCGCGAGCGGCTGGAGGCCTACCTCGGCGACCTGATCGACCGCAAGGCTCAGCAGGCCGAGCCCGGTGACGGGGTCCTGGACGACCTCGTCCACCAGCAGCCGAGCGAGGGCGCGCCGGACCGGGCCGAACTGCTCGCGCTGGCCGTCATCCTGCTGGTCGCCGGGCACGAGACGACCGCCAACATGATCTCCCTCGGCACCTACACGCTGCTCCAGCACCCCGACCGGCTGGCCGAGCTGCGCGCCGACCCGGCGCTGCTGCCCGCGGCCGTCGAGGAACTGATGCGGATGCTGTCCATCGCGGAGGGCATGCTGCGGGTGGCCCTGGAGGACATCGACGTCGCCGGCATCACGATCCGGGCCGGCGAGGGCGTGCTCTTCGCGACCTCGATCATCAACCGCGACGCGTCCCTGTACGACGACCCCGACGCTCTGGACTTCCACCGCCCCGCCCGCCACCACGTGGCCTTCGGTTTCGGCATCCACCAGTGCCTGGGCCAGAACCTGGCCCGTGCGGAGCTGGAGATCGCCCTCGGCGCCCTGCTCCGGCGGCTGCCCGGCCTCCGGCTGGCCGCGCCCGCCGAGGAGATCCCCTTCAAACCCGGCGACACGATCCAGGGGATGCTGGAGCTCCCCGTGACCTGGTAAGAGGCTCAGCCCATGCACATCGAGATCGACAAGGACGTCTGCATCGGCGCGGGCCAGTGTGCGCTGACCGCGCCGGGCGTGTTCGCCCAGGACGACGACGGCTACAGCATGCTGATCCCCGGCCGTGAGGACGGCGCGGGCGACCCGATGGTCCGCGAGGCTGCCCGCGCCTGCCCGGTGAGCGCGATCAAGGTGACGGAGCCGGCCGGCTGAGACGACTGCCCACCTCTGCCGGTGAGGCACCGTCTCCCGGGAGCCGGCCTGATCCGCCGGACAAGGCCCTAGCTGTGCTGACCGGACGAGTTGGTCACGCGGCCGGCTGGGGTTTGGCCGGCGGCTGCCATCAGCACCCGTGCCGCCTCGCGGGCCTCGGCCGCCGGCCGGGTGCTCCCGGTGACGCCCGCCGTGACCATGGCGCCCTCGGCCAGCAGGAACAGGGGGCCGGTGAGTGCGGCGGGCAGTCCCGCGTCGGTCACGAGCGAGGCGAGGTAGCCCCGGAACGCCTCCTTGTGCGCGCGCACCTGCTCCGCCACCCGGGCCGACGTGGCGCCCAGTTCGCCGTACGCGTTGATCCAGGCGCAGCCGCGGAAGCCGTCCTCGCCGAACCACCCCTCCAGCCAGTCGAAGACGGCCGGGATCCGCTCCCGCGGGTCCGGCTGCCGTGCCACGTGCTCGGCGAGCCGTCCGCGCCAGCGCTCGTCCCGCCGGGCCAGATACGCCTCGACGAGTTGGTCCTTGGCGGGGAAGAGCTGGTAGAGGCGCTTGAGCGACACGCCCGAGGCGCCGCGCAGCTCGTCCATGCCCACGGACTGTATGCCCCGGGCGTAGAACAGCTTCTCCGCGGCGTCGAGCGCCTGGTCCCGGGCGACCGCGCTGTCCATCTGCGACCCACTCCTTGACGAGAGAACGAACGTTCTCCTACGGTAGCAGTCAGAGTGGAGAACGATCGTTCTCCGATGCTGTTAGAAGCCGTACGAGCCGAGGAGCCACCATGGCCGACCGACCGCCCCTGCCTCCCTTCACCCACGAGACCGCCGCGCAGAAGGTCCAGGCCGCCGAGGACGCCTGGAACACCCGTGACCCGCACAAGGTGGCGCTCGCCTACTCGGAGGACTCCGTCTGGCGCAACCGCGACACCTTCGTCACCGGCCGCGCCGAGATCGTCGAGTTCCTCACCGCCAAGTGGCGGCGCGAGCGGGACTACGCGCTGCGCAAGGACTTGTGGGCTTTCGACGGCAACCGCATCGCCGTCCGCTTCCAGTACGAGTGCCGGGACGCCGACGGGCAGTGGTGGCGTTCCTACGGCAACGAACTCTGGGAGTTCGACGAGCACGGTCTGATGACCCGGCGGGAGGCGAGCATCAACGACGTCCGCATCGGGGAGGACCAGCGCCGCATCCACGGACCACGGCCCGAGGCCGAGCGAGGGCGGACCTTCCCGCTTCAGTAGGGTGCCCGGATGACCCCACAGGACCGGAAGCCCTTCCTCTACGTCGTCGTCTGCGCGGCCGGGATCGCCGCCGGCGTCAGCAAGCTGATCACTGCCGCCCAGGAACGGAGCTGGGAGGTCGGGGTCATCGCCACACCGGTCGCCATGGGCGGCTTCTTCGACACCGCCGCCGTCGAGGCGCAGACGGGCCGGCCGATACGGTCCGCGTGGCGCTCCCCGGCCGACCCGCGCCCGTTCCCGCCGCCGGACGCCGTGGTGGTGGCCCCCGCCACCTTCAACACCGTCAACAAGTGGGCGGCCGGACTGGCCGACACCCTCGCCGTCGGCACCCTGTGCGAGGCCGCCGGGCTGGGCGTGCCGATCGCCGTCCTGCCCTGCGTGGCGGACGCGCTGGCCGCCCACCCGGCCTACCAGGACAGCCTGATCCGGCTGCGCGGGATGGGCGTCCGCTTCGGCGAGCCGTACTCCGGCATGCCCGAGGAGGGCGGCGGGCGGCCCGAGTTCCCCTGGGAGAGCGCGCTCGACCTGCTGGAGCGGTCCTGAGGGACGGCAGGGCCGTTCCGGTGAGTCACCGCACCTTTCGGACGTATTCCGGCTTGCCCGGTGTGGAGACGTCCACGTCCCGGCGGACGATGCTCAGCCGGTCGCCCCAGCGGGCGAGGGCCTTGCGCAGGCCGCTGTCGGTGTACTCGATGTCCACGACGCGGTCGTCGAACGCCTTGGCGTACACCTCGCACTCGTCGTACTGCCCGCACTCCTCCGCGACCGCGAAGTCCAGCCCGGCCTGCCGTCGTTGCCCGGCCAGTTCGGCGGTGTTCTTCTGCCCGACGGCCAGGTGCCGGGCGTGCGCGTGCCGGGAGATCAGGCGCATGAACGCGGTCGCGTCGGCGGCCGTGAGCAGGTGACGGGAGCGGGTGTAGCTGTCGTAGTTGTCGGGCTCGACGGCGTCGTAGCCCTTCTTCGCGCAGCCGTCGATCCACCGGTCGACCCGCTCCGCCACGCGCTCACGCTTGGCCGGGGTGCGCAGGTCGAGCAGCGGCTCGTTCCAGTCCTCGTCGATGACGACCCTGCCGTGGGCGTCGCGCAGCAGCAGGTCGGCGGGCCAGGAGGAGCGCTCCTCCGGCTGGGCCTGGAAGGCGTTGACGTAGCAGACGTTGTACAGGCCCGGCGCGGGGGAGTCGGAGCGGTCGCGGCTGACGATCCGGACACCGGCGGGCGGGGGATAGGCGCCGCCGATCTGGTAGTCGAAACCGGCGTGGCGCGGCGGCAGGCGTACGGCGGCGGGCTTCTCGGACGGCTTCCCGGACGTGCTGCCCGATGCGCAACCGGTCAGTGCCGACACCGCGACGGCCAGGGCGAGCAGCGCGGTGCCGACGGTCGTCCCAGGACCTGAGACACGGGAGACACCCTTGGTGGGCACGTGCGCTCCATTGATCACGTGTCAGGATCCAATCGTCCGCGCGACGTCGCAGTCAAGTCGGCGCCGGGCCACGACGTACGCTCCTGGGTGACCATCGTCCCGGAAGGCAGGAGCAGCAACGATGCAGTACGTGAAGCTCGGTTCGACGGGTCTGGACGTGTCGCGGATCTGTCTGGGCTGCATGACCTACGGCCTGCCCGACCGCGGCGTCCACGAGTGGACCCTCGACGAGGAGGCGTCCCGGCCGCTGATCCGGCAGGCGCTGGAGGCGGGCGTCAACTTCTTCGACACCGCCAACGTCTACTCCGACGGCACCAGCGAGGAGATCGTCGGCAAGGCCCTGCGCGAGTTCGCCGACCGCGACGAGATCGTGCTGGCCACCAAGGTGCACGGCCGGATGCGGCCGGGCCCCAACGGGGCCGGGCTGTCCCGCAAGGTCATCATGTCCGAGCTCGACCACAGCCTGCGCCGCCTCGGCACCGACTACGTCGACCTCTACCAGATCCACCGTTACGACCACTCCACTCCGATCGAGGAGACGATGGAGGCGCTGCACGACGTGGTCAAGGCGGGCAAGGTGCGCTACATCGGGGCGAGTTCGATGTACGCCTGGGAGTTCTCCAAGGCCCAGTACACGGCCGAGCGGCACGGCTGGACCAGGTTCGTGTCCATGCAGAACCACTACAACCTGCTCTACCGCGAGGAGGAGCGGGAGATGCTGCCGCTCTGCGCGGACCAGGGTGTGGGCGTGCTGCCCTGGAGCCCGCTCGCCCGCGGCCGGCTCACCCGCGACTGGGGCACCGTCACCGAGCGCAGCGCCCAGGACAACTTCGGCAGCCGCCTCTACCTGGAGAGCGACCGCTCCATCGTCGAGGCCGTCACCCGTATCGCCGCCGACCGCGGTGTCCCGCGCGCCCAGGTCGCGCTCGCCTGGCTGCTGCACCAGGACACGGTGGCCGCACCGATCGTCGGCGCGGCCAAGCCGCAGCACATCGAGGACGCGGTGGCCGCCGTCGGACTGGAGCTGAGCGACAAGGAGATCAAGGAGCTGGAGGAGGCCTACACCCCGCGCGGGATCAGCGGCCACTGACACTCAAAGGGGTCCGGGCGACCCTCAATGGGGACCGTGCGGTGCGAACTCCGTGCCGCACGGACCGGCATCCTCGCTCTCCGGCAGCGGGACGCGCACACCGGACATGGTCAGCGTCCGGTAGTAGCCGCCGATGCGCTCGGCCGAACGGCCCACGTAGTGCCCGACGAAGGAGCGCCGGAAGCGGTCGGCGCTGCGGTTGGGTCCCGAGCCGTGCACCAGGCTGCCGTTGAAGAACAGCACGTCGCCCGGTGCCATGTCCACGGGCACCGCAGTCAGACCGGGCGGCGGCGGGACGTACTCGCGGGCGAACGACACCTCCTCGTCCGCCACTTCGGGACAGAACAGGTCCATCCGGTGCGTGCCCGGGACGACTTCGAGGCCGCCGTTGTCCCGGTCGATGTCGTCACAGGCGACCCAAGCGGCCACACAGGTGCCCGGCTCGACCCGCAGATAGAAGTTGTCCTGGTGCAGCGCCTGACCCCGGGCGCCCGGCGGCTTGAAGTAGAACATGCTCTGCGCGGCCAGCACCTCCTCGCCGAACAGCACTTCCAGCACCGCCCGAAGCCGGGCGTCCAGCAGGAAGTCCCGCGCCTGCGCGCTGAACTCGTGCGGATGCATCACCCGGGGATGCCTGCGCAGCGGGTCGGGGTCCGCGGGCCGCGGCTCGAAGTGCCCGCGGACCGGACCGGCCGCGTGCAGCGCCGCGAAGCCCTCGCACAGCCGCTCGATCTCGTCGTACCCGAACAGCCCGCGTACGACGGTGGATCCCGTCTCCTCGAACTGCTGCCGGAGTGCGCCCGGCAGGATGCCGCCGATGTCCGTGGCTGTCATGTGTCCGCTCCTCGGTCCAATGGCCACCTGCCTGCCACGCTAGGCCGACACACGTTCGGGGAGGATGCCCATGCATGCTGACGGACTGCCCGGGACTGCTGCCGGCGACCCGTCCCCGCCGCCGGGTCTGGTGGTGACCGGGCGCTACGACCAGGGGCCGGGGTACGGCGTCAACCGGCCGCGGGGGTCGGACAGCTGGCTGTTCACCTTCACCACGGGCGGGCGCGGCGCCATCCGGCAGGGCGGCGCCCGTGCCGAGGCGGTCGCGGGGCATCTGGTGGTGCTCGCTCCGGGGGTGGCCCACCGCTATGCCGTGGCACCGGGCGCCGCGCACTGGCGGTTCTGGTGGGTGCACTGCCAGGCCCGCCCGTCCTGGGCGCCCTGGCTCGGCCCGTACGCCGTCGCCGACGGCCTGTACGTCGTGGCACCCGTCCCCGAGGACCCGCACGGCCGCATCGAGGCCGCGTTCGGCCGGATGCTCGCCGACGCCCGTCGGCCCGCGCCGGGCACACCGCCCGAGGCGGAGGACCCGGTGGCCGTGGCCCACGGGAGCCTGGCGCGGGAGCTGGCCCTGTGCGCGCTGGAGGAGGTCGTGCTGCTCGCCGCCTCAGGCGCCCGGGCACGGGCATCCGAGCCGGGCGACGACGCCCGCGTGCGGCACGCCGAGGAGTTGATCGCCGCCGACCCGGGCGCCCCGCACACCGTCGCCTCGCTCGCCGAGAGCGTGGCGCTCTCCCCGTCCCGGTTCGCCCACCTGTTCACGCAGCGGACCGGCAGGCCGCCCATGCGCGCCCTGCGCGAGGCCCGGCTGCGGCACGCGGCCCGGCTGCTGGAGGCCACCGGCCTGACGGTGGAGCGGGTGGCGGCGGCGTCCGGATTCCTGAGCCCCTTCCATTTCAGCCGCGTCTTCCGTGAGCGTTACGGAGTGCCGCCCGGTGTCTATCGGGCGGGTGGACGGCCGTAATGCATGGCAAAGGCTTTTATTGACGAACAGTCAAAGAGCGGCTTGTCGACGCAATGTTTAAAAGTGGGAGATCTCTTGTTCAATGGCGTCGGGCTGTGCAAAAGTGTGCGCTGTCGGCGTGCGGACAATTACATTTTCCACTGCATGCCCCAGGCCGCTCCCGTTCGCCCCCCCACGCTTCAAAAGAGCTGCCCAGGCGGACGTCCGAGATGCCCAATCCCATTCCGTGCCTATTGGTATGGACTAATTCCCGTGTCGGGCCCGGAGGAACGCAGCCGTGAATGACGCAGGCCGGTCGGATTCCGCCCCAACCGCCCGCCGCTTCGATGCCTCGGACGAGCAACTGAGTGCCGAACTGAAGAAGTGGACGGGATCGACGCCCGCGCTCCACCCGGTCGGTGAACTCCTGGACCGGCACTGGGAAGCGGCCTTCGCCTACGCCCGGCTGTGCACCGACGGACCGCGTGCCGCCGGCATGCTCACCACGGCCGCCTTCACCCGGCTGTTCGGCGAGTCCCTCCGCCAGACGGGCCCGTCCGCCGCCTGGCGCCCGCACCTGCTGGTCACCGTCCGCCGGATCGCGGCCGAATGGGACGGCGACGGCCGCCAGGAACTCCTCCACCCCGCCCTGCGGCCGGGCACCGGCAGCGGCGAGCGCGCGGCCGCCCGGCTGCTCCCGCCGTCCGGCCGGCGACTGCTGTCCCGCGCGTTCCAGCGGCTGCCCCAGTCGGCCCGCGCGGTGCTGTGGCACATCGAGGTCGAGGCCGAACCCCTCGCCGTCCCCGCCGCTCTGCTCGGCCTGGACGAGGAGGAGACCCGGGTCGAACTGGGCCGCGCCCGCGAACGGCTGCGCGAGGAATGCCTCCAGGCCCACCGCGAACTCGCCCCCGAGGCCGAGTGCCGGCGCTACCTGCGCATGCTCGACGTGACCTTCCGCCGCGGCGGCGTCGACGTCGACCCCGATCTGCAGCAGCACCTGTCCGGCTGCCGGCACTGCAGCCAGACCGCCGACCAACTGGTCCGGTTCAACGAGGGGCTCGGTCTCGCACTCGCCGAGGCGGTCCTCGGCTGGGGCGCCCACGCCTACGCGGAGTCCCGGGCGGCCCGCACCGAGCGGACCACGGCCCCGGACCCGGTACCGGCCCCCGAAGTTCCCTTGGGCGGCGAGTCCTTCAGCCCCGCGGCACCCGCGCCCGCCACCCCCGCCCCTGCCGCCACGCCCGGCCGCTCCCGCCGTTCCGCGCACCGGGCGGCCCGCCGTGCCCGTCGCCGCAATCTCGCCGTGGCCGTCGTCACGGTCAGCGGCCTGGTCGTCCTCCCGCTGGTCGTGTGGTCGGTGCTCGGCTCGGGCGACGACCCGGCCCCGGCCCCCAGCGGCACGCCCTCCCGGACCCCGGGCAAGGACTCAGCGAAACCGGGTCCGTCCTGGGCCGGTGCCAGCGGCACCACCAAGGGCGCGCTGCGCGGCCGGCTGCACAACCTCGCCTCGGGTCTGTGCGTGGGCGTCGTCGGCAAGAAGGCCGTCAAGGGAGCGGAGACCGAACTCACCGCCTGCTCCACGGAGGCGAGCCAGCAGTGGTCGTACGAGACCGACGGACTGCTGCGCAACACCTCCGCCCCGGACCTGTGCCTGGACTCCCACCTCGGCTATTCGGTCCGGCTCGCCCCCTGTTCGGTCACCGGTGAGGCGGCCAAGGACATCCGCTACGACTTCACGCCGCAGGGCGCACTGGTGCCCCGCTCGGACCAGGATCTGGCGCTGACCCCCGCCGCGACCGACGGCTCCGGCGCCCTCGTCCTGAAGAACCGCGCCGCGAACTCGGCCCAGCGCTGGACCGTCGACACCGCCAAGCCGGACCTGCAGATGGAAGTCGTCAACTGGGACACCGACAACACCCCCGCACCGTCGCCGTCGGTCAAGGCCACCCCCAGGGCCTCGAAGACCCCGGCCGCGACCTCCGCCCCGACCGCATCCAAGTCCACCCCCGCGCCGTCGAGTTCCCCTACGCGCGACTTCTGCTCGGTCCACCCGGACTACTGCGGCTGGGGCGGTGGCGGTGGCTACAACGGCGGTGGCTACGGCGGCGGTACGGGGGGCCGCCACCGCTGAGCGTCGCCCGGCCGGGCCGGTCAGGGGCGTGACTCAGTGGTGATGGCGCGGCGGCGGGGGAGGGATCATCCCGAGGTGCGGGGCCGGTTCGGGCCACACCGGCGGCACCGGGCAGGGCGCGTGGTCGACGGCGAACCGTACGGCCGGGCCCAGGCGGTGCGGCCCGAGCCGGGAACGGTCGCCGTCCCGGGCCGGCACCAGCAGATCGGCCCCGTCGGCCGCGGCCACCATCTCCCGCTCGGCGCGCCCCGCGTACGCGCCGTGCGCCACCCCGGGCACGTCCGGACCGGTCACATGCGGCAGCACCACCTCGAAGGCGGGCGGGGCGTGGGTGCGTACGGCGTCCACGCAGGCGGGCCAGGTGTCCTCGACGAGCCGGGCGATCACACGCATCCGGCCGGCTTCCCCCGGCTCTCGGAACCCTCGCAGGAGGGGAACCCTCAGAGAATCTGCAGCGACCCCCACAGTGCCACCACCGACCCGGCCATCGACACCACGACCGTGGCGTCCAGGCTGAGCACCGCCGTGATCGCCGACGCCAGCGCGAACACCGCCGTCAGCAGCCGCACCGGACGGCCCGCCGCCCACCCGCCGGCGCGCGGCCTACGAGGACCGGGTGCCCGCCGTGCCCAGGAACTCCTCCCAGCCGCCCACCGGGGCCTGGCCCGGTGACAGCGTGCGCAGCTTGCGCAGCACCGCCGGGTCCTGCGCCTCCAGCCAGGCCACGAGCTGCTTGAAGGACACGAACCGGACTTCGTCGTGCTCGGCCATCCGGCCGATCGCCTCCTCGACGGCGTCCATGTAGATGCCGCCGTTCCAGCGTTCGAAGTGGTTGCCGATGAAGAAGGGGGCGCGGTTGGTCTCGTACGCGCGCCGGAACCCGGCCAGGTAGGTGTCTCTGGCCTGTGTGCGCCAGGCGTCGAACCGGGTGCGATCGCCGAGGGGGTTTCCGCCGGACTGGTTGAACATCATGTTGTAGTCCATCGACAGCACTTGGAAGGAGTGGCCGGCGAAGGGTATGGACTGCAGCGGGAAGTCCCAGATCCGGCCGCCCTGCACCTTGCCCGGCCAGATCTGCAGCCCGCCCGGGGAGCTGGCGTCGTACTTCCAGCCGAGCGCGGCCGCGGTGGGCAGCAGGTTGGTCTGGCCCTCCAGGCAGGGGGTGCGGCCGCCGATCAGCTCCTTGCGGTAGTCGAAGGGCAGCGGTTCGAGGTCGGAGAAGCCGGTGTTCGTCTTCCACTTCGTGACGAAGTCGATCGCCTGCTCGATCTCGCTGCGCCACTCGGCGGGCGACCAGTTGCGCACCCCGGTCGCGCCGCAGAAGTGTCCGTTGAAGTGGGTGCCGATCTCGTGGCCCTCCAGCCAGGCGGCCCGCACCTGCTGAATGGTGGCGTGGATGTGCCGGTCGGCGAGGTAACCGATGTCGGACGCGCCGACCGCGTGCTGCGGCGGGCGGTACAGGTCCTTCTTGGCCTCCGGCAGGGTGTAGATGCCGCTGAGGAAGAAGGTCATCTTGGCCCCGTGGTCGGACGCGACCTTGCGGAACCGGGAGAAGAGCTTGTTGCTCAGCTCGCCGGCGCCGTCCCAGGAGAACACCACGAACTGCGGGGGCTTCTGGCCCGGCTTCAGCCGGACCGGCTTCGGCTGGTGCGGCTGCGCGCCGGTGTCGGCGGTGGACCCGTCACCGATGAGCTTGGCCGGCCGGGCCTGCTTGGTGCCCTTGCCGTACGCCGGGTCCTTCCCGCCGACGGACAGCCCGCCGCCGGTGGAGCAGGCGGACAGGGCCCCGAGGGCGCCCGCGGCCGCCCCCGCCGTCAGCACACGCCTGCGTGAAATGCCGCTCATGTTCTTCCCCGGTTTCCTCGTCGCGGCTCCCTGCGGAGCCTTCTCGCTGTGCGGTCGACGGGTTCGATGAGGGGTCCCCGCGGAAAGATCGCGGCGGCTGGGACGTGTTGCCGTCCTGTGACACTTGTGGCGCGCACATGACGAACCCCGCTGCCCGGGAGCGGGCAGCGGGGTTCTCAGGGGACTTCGGTCAGGCGCCGGTACCGGAGTTGAAGACGGTCAGGAAGACGGAGGAGGAGTTCCCGGACACCGGGACCGCTCCGGCCGTCCACGCCACCCTCAGCGGGTCCCGCTCGTCCGGCGGGGTGACCACCAGCGTGGCCGGCGTGGCCGTCTTGGCGCCGCTGATCTCCGGGTTGGAGAAGGTCAGGCCCGCCCAGGCGCTCTGTCCGGGCCGGAGTGTCACCGTCACCGGCGAACCCCCGGACCGCTTGGGGTCCGGGCCGAGCTGGGTGCCGGAGGCGTTCACGAAGGCCGCGCCCGGATAGCCGCGCACGGTGCAGGTCCGGGCGGACCTGTTGGTGAGCACGATGGGGAAGTTCTCCTGGCCGGCGCCCGGGTTGTTGCGGCCGACGGCGGCGCGCAGTTCGGAGGTGTGGCACCGGGTGCTGCTGCTCTCGGTCCTGGTGCCGGTGCCGGAGGATGTGGCCTTGCCCGGGACGGAGGACGACGTCCCGCCGTCCGGTGTCGAGGCGGCGGCGGACGTGCCGGAGGAGGGCGAGCCGTCCGTGGCCTCGGTCGCCGGACCGGCGGTGCCCGGCACCGACTGGGGCGTGGAGTGGACGTCGTGGCTGCCGCAGGCGGTCAGGAGGCCCAGTACGGCCGCCGTGCCCGCGAGCAGGGCTCCGCGCTGCAATGACCGGGATGAGTACGCCATGTCGCTCAACACTCCTGGATGCTCACGGCACGCGGCTGACGCGTGCCTTCGGCGCCGGGTGCGCCGTCATCACACTCCGATGCCCGGGCCACCGGAAAGGTTCGGGACTCGCAGAGTTCTTTTCCCCGATTTGACCCTGCTCGACCTCGTGCGTCGTGTCAGGTGACCCGCAGGGAGCGGAGTATGGCCTCGGTCGCGTCCTTGTCACCCTGCTGGCGTACCTGCACATACACCTGTGGCCGAGCGGAGCCGTCCGCCGGGCCGAGCGCGGACTCGGTGACGGATCCGCCGTCCGGACAGGCGTTCCAGGTCCGGATCAGGCCGCGCCACCGGGCGCCGGTGAAGGTGCGGCTGCCGGTTTCGCGGCAGCCGGAGTGGGCGAGGGCCTTCACCCGGGCGGTGACGTCGCCGTGCTCGCTGACCCCGAGGAACACACCGTCGACCGCGGTCTTCAGGTCGGACCAGTGCGCCACGTCGTCGGCGACCACCAGGCCCGGCTGGTGCCCCGCCGGCAGCCCGAGCGCGTGCGGATCCCAGCCGGAGCCGCGCACCTGCCGGGCCCAGTCGGCCGGCACCTGCACGGCGACCCGGCCGGTGGCGTCCTTCACCGTGGACTGCTCGGCGGCGCCCGGCTGGTGGAGCACCACCGTGACGGTGACGGCGGCGGCCCCGGCGGCGAGCACCGCGGCCAGCACCAGCGTCCCGGTGCCGAGCCGGCCCCGGACGCCGTCGAGCCGCCTGCCCGGCCGGACGCCGGAGGCCGCCGCCAGCCGCTCCAGTTCGTCCGCGAACGCGTGCGCCGTCGGCCAGCGCCGCTCGCGGTCCGGCTCCAGGGCGCGCAGCAACGCCCGCTCGACGTCCTCGCCGAGGTCCGGCCGCAGCCGCCGGGGCGGTACGACCCTCCCCGGCGGCCCGGGCACGGTCCCGGTGACCAGCTCGTAGCCCACCGCGCCGAGGCTGTAGACGTCGGCGCGGGCGTCGATGCCCTCCCCGGGCTCGGCCTGTTCCGGCGGCTGATAGCCCGCCGAGCCCGCCGCGAGCGTGAGCACCGAGGCCTGCGCGAGGCTCTTGGCCAGGCCCAGGTCGGCCAGCAGCAGGCGCCGCTCGCCGTCCGGGGTGGTGTGCAGCAGCACGTTGGTCGGCTTGATGTCGCGGTGCACGATGCCCGCCTCGTGCAGCGCGGCGGCGCTGCGTGTGGTCTGCGCGGTCAGCGCGAGCGCCTGGGGAACCGGCAGCGGGCCGGCCGCCAGCAGATCGGCGAGGGTGCCGCCGTCGGCGTACTGCATCACGAAGTACGGCCTGCCGTCCGGCAGTTCACCGATGTCGTAGACCTGCACCACCCGGCTGGAGCCGGCCCGGCGCAGCAGCCGGGCCTCGGACAGGAAGCGCTCCCGGATGTCGAGCCGGTGGGCCCAGTTCTCGGCGAGGACCTTCACCGCCACCAGGGCGTCCAGCTCGTCGTCGTGAGCGAGCCACACCGTGGCGAAGGCGCCGGTGCCCAGGGTTCGTTCGAGGCGGTAGCGGCCGATCCGCTCCAGGGAGTGCATACGACTATCATGCCTGCCCTGAGATCGACTTCGAGGGGGACCCTGACGTGCAGGATGGGGTGACGGCCGAAGACCTTGCCCGGCGTGCCGCGGCGGGCGACCGAGCGGCCCTGGACCGGCTGCTGACCGAGCTGCGGCCCGATGTGGTGCGCCGCTGCGGGCGCTTCCTGCCCTGCCGGGAGGACGCCGAGGAGGCCGCCCAGGACGTGTTGCTCCAGGTGGCCCGGCACATCTCCGCCTTCGAGGGCCGCAGCCGCTTCAGCACCTGGCTGTACACGGTCGTCGCCAACTGCTGCCGGCAGAAGTACCGCGAGCTGAAGCGGCGGGCGGCCGAACAGCCCGTGGCCATCGAGCCCGCCGAGCGCATCGACCCGCGCACCACCAGCGTCATCGCGGGTTCCCGGATCGATCTGCTGGAGGCCCTGGACCGGCTGGAGCGCGAGCATCCGCACCTGGTCGCGCCGCTGGTCTACCGGGACATCTGCCAGCTGGAGTACGCCGAGGTCGCCGAGCGCGTCGGCATCCCCCTCGGCACGCTCAAGTCCCGGCTGCACGAGGCCCGCAAACTGGTACGGCCCTGGCTGCGGGGCTACTGACCCCCGTTACCGGTCCCCGTTACCGGTCCCCTGTCACTGGTCCTCCCCCAGCAGCGACAGCTCCGCCCAGATCGTCTTGCCCTCCGTGGTGTGCCTGCTGCCCCAGCGCTGGGTGAGCTGGGCGACCAGCAGCAGCCCGCGGCCGCCCTCGTCGAACGTCTTGGCGCGCCTGAGGTGCGGGGCGGTGTGGCTGGTGTCGGACACCTCGACGATCAGTGTGACCGGGTCGTGGATCAGCCGCAGCCGTATCGGGTGGGCGCCGTACCGGATGGCGTTGGTGACCAGCTCGCTCACCACCAGCTCCGTCGTGAACCCGATCTCGCTCAGCGACCAGCGCTCCAGCTGGTCCAGGGCCTGCTTGCGGATCGGTGCGACCAGCGCCGGATCGGCGGGGATGTCCCAGGTCGCCACCTGGGAGGGGGCCAGTCCCCGGGTGCGGGCCAGCAGCAGCGCCACGTCGTCGGCGGTGCCGCCCGGCGGCAGCAGCGCGTGCAGGATCTGGTCGCAGGTCTCGTCCAGGGAGTCCGCGTAGGCCCGCAGCGCCTGCAACAGCAGCTGCCTGCCGGAGTCCCCGGCACGCTCCCGGGACACCACCAGACCGTCCGTGTACAGGGCGAGGACGGTGCCCTCGGGCAGCCCCACCTCGGCCGATTCGAACGGCAGCCCGCCCAGGCCCAGTGGGGGACCGGCGGGCAGGTCCAGCTGGTGGGGCTCGCCGCCCGGCATCAGCACCACCGGTGGCGGATGCCCGGCCCGGGCCAGCGTGCAGCGCCGCGACACCGGGTCGTACACGGCGTACAGACAGGTGGCGCCGACCTCGCCGGGGCTGCCCTCGCCGCCGGACTCCTCCGACAGCCGGACCACGAGGTCGTCGAGGTGGGTGAGCAGTTCGTCCGGGGCCAGGTCGATGTCGGCGAGGGTGCGGACGGCGGTCCGCAGCCGGCCCATGGTGGCCGAGGCCTGGATGCCGTGCCCGACGACGTCCCCGACGACCATCGCGACCCGCATCCCGGACAGCGGGATCACGTCGAACCAGTCGCCGCCCACCCCGGCCCGGGCTGCCGGCAGATAGCGGGAGGAGGCCTCCAGGGCGGCCGTGCACGGGAGCGAGCGGGGCAGCAGGCTGCGCTGCAGCGCGAGGGCGGTCTCGCGCTCACGGGAGTAGCGGCGCGCGTTGTCGATGCAGACGGCGGCCCGGCCGGTGATCTCCTCGGCCAGCAGCATGTCGTCGTCGGTGAACGGCTCCGGGCGCCGGTGCCGGGTGAGGACCGCGACCCCGAGGGTCAGCCCACGGGCCTGGATCGGCACGGACATCGAGGAGTGGATCCCGAACTCCCGCACCCGCTCGCCGCGCACGCTGCTCCAGGTCAGCCACTGGGCCATGTCGCCCCCGGCCACCGTGGCCCGGATGGTGCGGCCGGCGGTCAGCGAGTCGGCCTGCGGGGAGAAGTCCGGGTACACCTCGATCTGCCCGGGCTTGGCGACCGCCTCCGGAATGCCCCTGAGGATCGACTGGTGGGCGACCCGGCGCAGGTTCACCGGGGCGGTGATGCGGGCCGGGGGCTCGCCGCCGTACTCCTGCGGGTCCAGCAGGTCGATGGTGACGAAGTCGGCGAGCGCGGGCACGCACACGTCCGCCAGCTCCTGCGCCGTACGGGTGACGTCGAGGGTGGAGCCGATGCGCACGCTGGCCTCGTTCAGCAGCTGCAGCCGCTGCCGGGCCCGGTAGTTGTCGGTGACGTCGTGTGCCGCCAGGCACACGCCCCGCACCCGGCCCTCGGCGTCGGTGACCGGCGCCAGCCGGGCCAGCCAGGCGTGCGACCGGTCCTCGCCGCTGGTGCGCATGAAGGTCTGGATGTCCAGCGGCCGGCCGGTGGTGAGGACCTGGAGCATGTTCTGCTCCAGCTCCTCGCTCTGCTGCTTGCCGCCGATCTCCGCGATCCTGAGGCCCCGCACGCGCTCCTCGGGCAGGCCGATCACCTCGGCCATGGCCCCGTTCATCCGGCGCAGCCGCAGCGCGTCGTCGTACACGGCGACCGCGCAGGGCGACTGGATCAGCTCGGCCCGGGCGAGCGGATCGTCGGCGGCGCCGGGGTCGCGGCCGGTCAGCGGGGTGACCACGAGCCAGTCGCCACGGTGGCCGTCGCCCGGCGGCCGACGGTGGGCGAGCAGCCACACGTCGACCGTGCGGCCGTCGCGGTGGCGCAATCCGACCGTGCCCTCCCAGCGCACGCCGGAGGGCACGACCACGGGGTCGGCCAGCAGCCGGGCCGCGGGGCGGCCCAGGACGTCGTCCGCCGGGTGGCCGAGCAGACGTCGCGCGCCCTCGTTCCACTCCACCAGCGTTCCGTCGTCGTCGATGACAGCCCGGGCCGTCGCCGCGTCGTCGAACGGATAGACCCGGCTCATCGTCGCCGCTCCCAAGCGCACACTCACAGTGAACAGGTGGCACCACTTGCGTTCCAGCGTAGTGCGTCGCGCACTCCCGTGAACCGCACCCCCCGGTGACCGGCCGATCCGTCGAACACGGTCAAGGGGGAATTCCGGCCGAAGCGCCGGCCGGGACAGGCGCAGGGTCCCGCGCCCTTGACGACCGCGTGTGGCAGTCCGTCAGAATCTGTTTGTTCACGTTCAGTTGTGAGTACTTCTGGGTCCTGATGAGGGAGAGCCGCCATGACGGTCACTCGCAGATCGGTTCTGGTCGCAGCCACGGCAGCGCCCGCGGCCGGAGCACTCCTGGGCGGCCAGGACGCCGCGGCGGCACCGGCCGCCGGGGCGTCCGGTGCCGCGCCGGGACGCCACACCGTCCCGCTGCGCGACGGCTGGCGCTTCGCGCTGGTCAACGCGGGCGGCATCACCGACCCGACCGGCGCCTACGCACAGGCCGCCGAGCCGGGATACGACGACTCGGCCTGGCGCGAGGTCGCCGTACCGCACGACTGGAGCATCGAGCAGACCCCCACGACGGATGACGGCACCACCAGCGGCACCGGCTTCTTCCCGGGCGGCCTCGGCTGGTACCGGCTGACCTTCACCCTGCCGCCCGCCCATGCCGGCAAGCGGATCGCGGTGGAGTTCGACGGCGTCTACATGGACTCGTACGTCTACTGCAACGGCACCGAGGTAGGCCGCCACCCCTACGGCTACACCGGCTTCGCCCTCGACCTCACCGACCTGGTGCACACCGACGGCAGCACCCCGGACGTCCTCGCGGTGAAGGTCCAGAACCAGCTGCCGAGCAGCCGCTGGTACTCGGGCAGCGGCATCTACCGCGAGGCCCGCCTGGTGATCACCGAGCCCGTGCACGTGGCCCGCTGGGGCACCTGCGTCACCACACCCGAGGCCGGTGCCGAACAGGCCGTGGTGCGGGTCGCCACCACCGTCCTCAACGAGTCCGGCACCGGCACGGACGTCGAGGTCCTGTCCCGGATCACCGGCCCCGACGGCCGCACGGTCGCCCGTACGTCCACCACGGTCGCCGTCTCCGAGCAGGCCACCGAGACCCACGAACTGACCGTCCCCGAGCCCCTCCTGTGGGACTTCACCAGCCCGGACCACCGCTACACCCTGCACACCGAACTCCGCGCCGGCGGCCGCACCACCGACACGTACCGCACCCCCTTCGGTATCCGCGCCTACCGCTTCGACCCGGACGAGGGCTTCTCCCTCAACGGCACCCCCGCCAAGATCAAGGGCGTCGACCTCCACCACGACCAGGGCGCCCTCGGCGCGGCGATCAGCGTCGACGCGGTGCGCCGACAGATGACGATCATGAAGTCGATGGGCGTCAACGCCTTCCGCACCTCGCACAACCCGCCGTCGCCGCAGATGATCCAGGTCTGCGAGGACCTGGGCATCGTGATGATGGTCGAGGCCTTCGACTGCTGGAAGACCGGCAAGACCAGGTACGACTACGGCCGGTTCTTCGACGAGTGGTGCGAGAAGGACGCCACGGAGATGGTGCTGGCCGCCCGCAACTCGCCGGCCGTCGTCCTGTGGTCCATCGGCAACGAGATCCCCGACTCCACCTCGACCGCCGGGCTCGCCATGGCCGACCGGATCATCGGCGCGATCAAGGCCGCCGACGACACCCGTCCGGTCGTCATCGGCTCGAACAAGTACCACGGCGTGCCCGCCACCGGTTCCGCGGCCGACCGCATGCTCGCCAAGCTCGACGGCCTGGGCCTGAACTACAACACGGCCAGGTCGGTCGACGCCCTGCACGCCAAGTACCCCCACCTGTTCCTCTTCGAGTCCGAGTCCTCCTCGGAGACGTCGACCCGGGGCTCGTACCAGGAGCCGGAGCACCTCAACACCGGCGAGAACCACACGCCGGGCAGGCGGGAGACCTCCTCCTACGACAACAACCTCGCCTCCTGGACGATGAGCGGCGAGTACGGGCACAAGAAGGACCGGGACCGGAAGTGGTTCGCGGGGCAGTTCCTGTGGTCGGGCATCGACTACATCGGCGAGCCGACCCCGTACGACGTCTTCCCGGTGAAGGCGTCCTTCTTCGGCGCCGTCGACACGGCCGGTTTCCCGAAGGACATGTACCACCTGTTCCGGAGCCAGTGGACGACCGGGCCGATGGTCCACCTGCTGCCGATGACCTGGAACCACGAGGAGGGCGAAACGGTCGAGGTCTGGGCGTACGCCAACGTCCCGTCCGTCGAGCTCTTCCTCAACGGGCGGTCCCTCGGGGTACGGGAGTTCGACGTCAAGAAGACCACCGACGGCCGCGGTTACCTGGAGACCACCGAGGCCACCGGCGACGACAAGACCTTCACCGACGGCCCCTACCCGGGCAGTTACACCAGCCCCAACGGCAGCGCGGGCAAGCTGCACCTGACCTGGAAGGTGCCGTACCGGCCCGGTGAGCTGAAGGCGGTGGCCCGGCGGGACGGCAAGGTGGTCGCCACCGACGTGCTGCGCACCGCAGGCGCCCCGCACGCCGTGCGCCTGACCGCCGACCGCACGTCCCTGTCCGCCGACGGCCGTTCACTGGTCTTCGTGACCGCCGACATCGTGGACGCGCACGGAGTGGTCGTGCCCGACGCCGAGCACCTCATCGCCTTCGACGTGACCGGCGGCTCCCTGGCCGGCCTCGACAACGGCCGCGAGGAGAGCGCCGAGCGCTACCAGGCCAGTACCCGCACCGCCTTCCACGGGAAGGCCCTCGCCATCGTCCGCTCCGGCGGCGAGCCGGGCACGCTGAAGGTCACGGCGCGGGCGGACGGCCTGCGCAAGGGCACGGTGAGCGTGCGCGCCACACCGGCCCGCGGCGCAGCCACCACCGCGGCGCCCGCCTTCGAGCCCGACTATCCGGCTGCCCCCAACTATCCTTGTGCGGATTCCAGTTACTCCGGCCGCCCGGACAGCCTGCCCGCCGCGATGCTGGACGGCGACCCGGCCACGGGCTGGTCCAACGCCTTCGTCAAGTCGGCCACGGCCCTGCTGCCCGCCTTCAGCGGGGCCCGCGCCGAGGACTGGGTGTCGGTCGACTTCGGGCGGGCCCGGACCGTCGACCGGGTGGCGGTCTCCTTCACGGTCGACGGCACGCACGCCCTGCCCGTCAAGGCCGAGGTGGCGGTGTGGGACGGGAGCGCCTACACGCCGGTGACGGGCGCGAAGGTGGACTGGGCCACCGCCTCGGACAGCCCGACGGTGATCACCTTCGACGCCGTACGCGGTGCACGGGTGCGCCTCATGCTCGCCAGTGCGTACCCGGGCGAGGCCAGGGGTGCGGTGCGCATCAGCCGGCTCGACGTCTAGCCGGTCGAGGACCCGGACGGGGACGGCGCTCGCAGCCGTCCCCGTCCGAACCGTTGACGGAGTGTCATGTCTGGAACAAGCATGGTGTGCGTCCGCATCTGGGAGCGCTCCCATCGCAGGGCGCGTCACCCCACACCTCCTCCGAGGAGCCCAGACGTGAAACGACGCAGCGCCGCCCTACTGTCCCTCACCGCCGTGCTCACGGTGGCTTTCACCGCTCTGCCGGCCGGCCCGGCCGGGGCCGGGCAGAGCGCCGTGCGGGAGGTGTACGAGCCCGACACCGGCCCCCGGGTCCGCGTCAACCAGGTGGCCTACCTGCCCGCCGGACCGAAGAACGCCACCCTCGTCACCGACGCCACCGCCCCGCTGCCCTGGCAGCTGGAGAACGCCGACGGGAGGACGGTCGCCCACGGCTGGACCGTGCCGCGCGGCACCGACGTCTCCTCCGGGCAGAACGTCCACTCGATCGACTTCGGTGCCTTCCGTGGCCGCGGCACGGACTTCACACTGGTCGCCGACGGGGAGACGAGCCGCCCGTTCGACATCGGGGCGAGCGCCTACGGGCAACTGAGCCTCGACTCGCTGAAGTACTACTACACGCAGCGCAGCGGCATCGCGATCCGCGACGACCTGCGGCCCGGCTACGGCCGCCCGGCCGGCCACCTGAACACGGCCCCCAACCAGGGCGACGCGAACGTTCCCTGCCGGCCGGGCCTGTGCGACTACACGCTGGACGTCACCGGCGGCTGGTACGACGCCGGCGACCACGGCAAGTACGTCGTCAACGGCGGCATCTCCACCTGGGAGCTGCTGAGCACCTACGAGCGTTCCCTGCTCGCCCGTACCGGACGGCCCGGACGGCTCGGTGACGGGAGCCTGGCCCTCCCCGAGAGCGGCAACAAGGTGCCGGACATCCTCGACGAGGCGCGCTGGGAGCTTGAGTTCCTGCTGAAGATGCAGGTCCCGGACGGGCGGCCGCTCGCAGGCATGGCTCACGGCAAGGTGCACGACGCCCAGTGGACCGGGCTGCCCCTGCTGCCCGGCGACGACCCGCAGCAGCGGGAGCTGCACGCACCGACCACCCAGGCCACGCTCAACCTGGCGGCGACCGCCGCCCAGGCCGCCCGTCTGTACCGGCCCTACGACCGGGCGTTCGCGACGCGGGCGCTCACGGCCGCCCGCAAGGCCTGGCAGGCCGCGCTCGCGCACCCGGAGACCTATCCCGACCCGAACGACGGCATCGGCGGCGGTGCCTACCCCGACGACAACGCCTCCGACGAGTTCTACTGGGCGGCGGCGGAGCTGTATCTCACCACCGGGGAGCGGGAGTTCGCGGACTTCGTACTGAAGTCGCCCGTCCACACCGCCGACGTCTTCGGCCCGCTCGGCTTCGACTGGGGCCGCACGGCGGCGGCCGGCCGCCTCGACCTCGCCACCGTGCCCAACAAGCTGCCGGGCCGGGACCAGGTCCGCCGGTCGGTGATCAAGGGCGCCGACACCTACCTGGCGACCGCCGCGTCCCAGCCGTACGGCATGCCCTACGCACCCGACGGCAACCTCTACGACTGGGGCTCCAACGCCCAGGTCCTCAACAACGCGCATGTCGTCGCCACCGCCTACGACCTCACGGGCGCGGCGAAGTACCGGGACGGAGCGCTGGAGAGCATGGACTACGTCCTCGGCCGCAACGCGCTGAACATCTCCTACGTCACCGGTTACGGCGAGGTCAGCTCCCACCGCCAGCACAGCCGTTGGTACGCCCGCGAACTCGACCCGAACCTCCCGGATCCGCCCCGGGGCACCCTCGCCGGAGGCGCCAACTCGAGCATCCAGGACCCGTACGCGCAGAGCAGGCTGAAGGGCTGCACGGGCCAGTTCTGCTACATCGACGACATCCAGTCCTGGTCCACCAACGAAACGGCCGTCAACTGGAACGCGGCGCTGGCCTGGATGGCCTCGTTCGTGGCGGACCAGGGGTAGGGGTGTCTCCTCCGGATCACCCGGTCACTTGCGGTACCCGAGGATGGTCATCATGCCGCTCTCCGAGTGGTACTGGTTGTGGCAGTGGAACATCCAGAGGCCGGGGTTGTCGGCGTCGAACTCGACGACCAGCTTGCGGTGGGGGAGGACGATCGCGGTGTCCTTGCGTGCGCCGACGGCGTCCAGGCCGGTCATGGCGAACGTGTGGCCGTGCAGGTGCATCGGGTGCCACATGTCGGTGGCGTTGATGAGCGTGAGCCGCACTCGCTCGCCGGCGCGGACCGGGTGGCGCTGGCGGTCGTCGTACTGCTGGTGGTCGAAGCCCCAGTCGTACTTCGCCATGGTGCCGGTCACTCTGATGCGCATCTCACGGTCGGGTTCGCGGTCGTCGAGGGCCACGGAGTCGTGCGGTACGAGACGGCGGGCCGGGACGACCTCCCTGTCGAGCTCGTCCGGGCGGACATTGACCGGGGGGACGGTTCTCCCCTTGTCGGTGCGCAGGACGGCGAGGGCCCGGCCCTTCTTGCCCTCGGCCAGCGCGACCAGGGGGAAGACGCCGTCCTTGGCGGTGACGAGCACGTCGTAGCGCTCGGCCATGCCGATGAGGAGGGCGTCGGTCGTCCTGTGCTCCACCGGGTAGCCGTCGGTGTGCGTGACGGTCAGCCGGTGGCCCCCCAGTGCGACGCGGAAGGCGGTTTCGGAGCCGGCGTTGATGAGGCGCAGCCGGATGCGGTCACCGGGGCGGCACCGGAACATCGAGGGCTGGGTGGGCATGCGGCCGTTGGCGAGGTAGAGGGGATAGTTCACGCTGCCGGCCTCGCTGCGGAGCATCTGGCTGTGCGAGCCGTGCAACACGCGGCTCGGGCCGGAGGACCTGTGCGAGGGCGAGGCGTGCGGGCTCGCCGGCTTGCCGGGACCGTGACCGCCCTGACCGGGACCCATGGCCATGCTGCCCGTCTTCATGCCCGTGCCCGGCTTGAGCTGGGCGAGCACCCCGTCGGGGGTGGAGCCGTCCACGCCGTCGAGCCAGTCGTCCAGGATGACGATCCATTCCTTGTCGTACTTGAGGGGCTCCTTGGGGTCGTCGACGATGAGCGGGGCGTACAGACCGCGGTCGGGCTGGAGCCCGACGTGGGAGTGGAGGAAATAGGTGCCCGGATGGGAGACGGTGAAGCGGTAGGTGAAGTCGGTTCCCGCAGCGATGGCCCGCTGGGTCAGGCTCGGAACGCCGTCCATGTCGCAGCGCATGCGCACGCCGTGGGAGTGGAGCGTGGTGGTCTCCGGCAGCCGGTTGGCGAGCGTGAGGCTGAGGACGTCGCCGGCGGTGACGCGCACCAGTGGACCGGGCAGCTGATCGTGGTAGGCCCAGGTCCGCACGTGCCGCCCGCCCAGGTCCAGCGTCGTTTCGGCGGCGGTCAGCTTCAGCATGCGCACCGGGCCGGAGCCGCGCTTGCGTTCCGCGGCGCGGACCTCCGGACCCGACGGGTCGACATATCCCTTGGGCCCCGGGGGGACGAAGTCCCCTTCGCCGGCCGCCGTGCCCCGTCGGGGGCCGGAGCGGGTTTGGGAGCCGGAGTCGGTGCAGGCAGCCAGGAGTCCCGCGCCGGCGGCAGCGAACGGGGCTCGGAGCAGGGTACGCCGCGAAGGTGTGTGCATAAATGAAATAAGACACGTTTTGCGCTGATATGTGAGGGAACCTCGGCGGCGCGTCTGGTGATGTCGGGTCTCGGAAAGCGCAGAGCCCGGCCGTCTCAGGCGGCGTCGTGGAACACCAGACCCAGGGTGCGCCGGTGGCCGGACCGCACGGTGCTCACCCCGTGCCGCACCGCTTTGGCCGACCAGCCGCGGCGGGTGCGCACGGGTCGGTCGCGGGTCGTGAACGCCAGCCCGTGCCCCTGCCGCAGGACGCCCGTGGTGCCCCGGGACTGGGCGCGCGGCCGTTGCTCCACCAGCAGGAACTCGCCGCCGGTGTAGTCGGTGCCGGACACGTCCAGGGCGATGACGACCTGGAGCGGGAAGACCAGCTCGCCGAACACGTCCCGGTGCAGGGCGTTCCAGTCGCCCGGACCGTAGCTCAGCAGGATCTGCGCCGACCGGTCCTGGCCGGCGGCATGGCAGCGCTCCAGCCACTCGGCCAGGGAGTCCGGCCAGGGCGCCGGACGGTCCAGACGGGCCGCCCATTCCCGGGCGACGGGGAGCAGGCGCGGGTAGAGGGTGGCCCGCAGCGCGGCCACGGGGGCGGGCAGGTCGTGCGTGAAATAGCGGTACTCGCCGGAGCCGAACCGGTGCCGGGCCAGATCGACGGTGGTGCGGAACAGCTCCGGCCTCTCGTACAAGGCGGCCGGGCCGGCGCACTCCTCGGGGGTCAGCAGCGGGCCCGTGGGCGCGCAGCCGTGCTCGTCCGACTCGGCCGCGGCCCAGTCGGTGCCGGCCACGCGACGGCGGGCCTCGGCCGGGGTGAACTCCATGGGTCCAGTCTGCTGCGCCCGGCGCCGTGTCACCGGCGGAAGTCGGACATGGCGCTGACACTCCGCAGGTACCGCGGGAAAGGGTGCCTGACCTGGGTGTATTTACGGGTGAGTACCCGCGCGGTACCGTGAGGGGCATGCCAGCTCTCAACGTGGAGTTCAGCGAACGCGAACTAGAGGACCTGCGGCAGATCGCCAAGGAACGGGGTACGTCGATGAAGGCCCTCGTACGCGAGGCGGCCGCCGCCGACATCGCCCGGCACCGGGCGCTGCAGGAGGGCGCGCAGGCCTTCCGGAGCTTCTTCACCGCCCATGCCGAGGAGTTCGCGGCCGCGTTTCCCGACGACGAGGCCCCCGCCAGGGGCGAGGCCGCCTGAGCGATGTCCTCCGTCATCCATATCGACGTCCCGTGGCTGCTCCAGCGCCACGAGGAGGTCCTGCCCGACCAGCCCACGGTCGACGACTTCTCCGCGCTGGTCGCCGCCGTCGCCCGGCACCGTGTCGACCCGCCCCGGCTCGGCGTGGACTCCGACCCGGCCTGGCGGGCCGCCGCCCTGCTGCACACCCTCGCCGTGCTCAAGCCGCTGCCCGCGGCCAACGCCCGCTTCGCCTGCGCGACCGCCGTGGCCTACATGTTCGTCAGCGGCGTCGGCATCGACCCGCCCTACGGCGCCCTGGTCGACCTCGCCCGCGACCTGATGTCAGGCAAGACCGACGCGTACGGCGCGGCCGACCGGCTCCGTTCCTGGCAGATCTGATCCGGGCAGGATCTGGCACCGCCGCGGCCGCCGGGGGAAGCCGCCGGGGCCGGCGGCCGCGGGCGGGAGGAACGGGGCCGGCGGCCGGTTTCGCGCAGGAGGGCTTCCCCCGGCTCTCGGCCTCGCTCGAGCCGGGGCCCCCACCCCGCGCGGGGCCTTGCGAGAGGCCTGGCCTCAGTCCACTACCGGGCCGCGCACCCCGGGAGCGTGCGCGGCCGGCCGCTGTGTGCGCACCCTTCGCACGGGGCACACGGAAAACCGAAAGCCGGCGCGGCGGACTGCGACCTCTGCCGAATTCTGACTTTCCTTCAAACCGGCCGATGTCGTACGTGCGCCTTGTTGCATGTGTGGAAGTTGTGCAAGGGTTGAAACGACCGTGCGGGGGGTAATCGCCGGAGTCCTTTCGGCAGTTGGGGAACCGGGCCGGCAGAGCCGCACCGGAGAATTCCCGCTCCCCGCGCGCACATCCCCGAGATGGGCGCCAACTCGCCATACGCACAAAGGAATCCGCTCAGTGCCCACCCCCCACCCTCCTCGTCCTCCCTATCCGCCCCCAGGGGGCGATACCGGGGAGTCGGACGAGTCCCTCGCCGCGCCGCTGCGCGCCGGCTCCGACGCGGAGGCCTCCCGGTCCGCCGCCCTGCTGATGGCCCGGCACTGGCAGCCGGTCCACGACTACGCGGTCATCTGCCTGGCCGCACCCGGGCCCCTCGCCCACATGGTCTCCGCCGCCGCCTTCCACCAGGTTCTCGACCGGCTCGCGCTCGGCGAACCCGCCGAGGCGATACGGCCGCGCCTGCTGGTGGCCGTCCGGGACAACGTCGTGAACTGGGCCGCCACGGACCGGATAGCCGCCGTACTGCCGGGTCTTCTGAAACCCGCCGGAGGCCGCGGTATGCGTACCGCGAAGTCCCTGATACCGGAAAACCGTGCGCTTTCCGAACGTTCTTTCCAGGGCCTTCCTCGGCTCGAACAGGCGTTGTTGTGGCACACCGAGGTCGAGGCCGAGCCGATAAACGTCCCCGCGGGACTGCTCGGCATGGACATCGACCGTGCGGCGGCCGCACTCGAACAGGCCCGCGACACATTCCGGGAAGGCTGTGTCCGCGCGCACCGGGACCTCGCGCCGAGCACCGACTGCCGCCACTACAACCGCCTTCTCGACGTACCGATCCGTCGGGGCGGAGCACTGCTGCCGGACGTCCAGCAGCATCTCGCCGCCTGCCCCTACTGCCGGCACGCCGCCGAGCAACTCGGCCAGATCGAGGCCGGACTCGGCGTGCTGCTCGCCGAGGCGGTCCTCGGCTGGGGCGCCCGCCGGTACCTGGAGTCCCGCCCCGGCCGCCGACGGCCCGGCCCCGCCCGTACCCGCAGCACCTCCCGGCGCTCCGGTGGCCGCAGACGCGGCGGCGGCAAACCCGGACTGCTCGACCGGGTCGCGGTGCCCGGCGGCCGCCGACGGGGTGAGGGGGACCCCGGAACGCGCCCCCGGACCCGCGGGCGCCGGGCGAGCGGCGACGGTTGGTCGTCCAGGACGCTGCTCACCGGAGTCGGGGTCGCCTCGGCCGGGCTGCTCGCGACCGTCCTCGCGATCAGCGTGTGGCCGGACGGCGGCGACGGCACCGACCCGGTCGCCTCCACGGGCGCCGCCCCCGGCACCGACGCCCAGTCCCCGCCCGCCTCGGCCACCACGCCCGGCACGGCGGGCCTGCCCGCATCCGGACGGCCGACCCGGCTGCACAACGCCGCCGCCGACCTGTGCCTGGACATCAGGGGCAGGCCCACGGCCGGCGCGAGCGCCACGCTCGCCGTCTGCTCCTCCGCGTCCACGCAGCAGTGGACGTACGAGACCGACGGGCTGCTGCGCAGCGCGGCCGGCTCCGGCCTTTGCCTGGACTCGCACGCCGACGCGGGCGTCGTCATCCTCGGCACCTCCGCCAGGCGCCGCGGCGGGGCCGCGCCCTCGCAGTACACCTCGACGTACGCCTCCGTGCGCCAGCCGAGCGCGGCGGGCTTCACGGTCG